>JAFRGA010000058.1 GCA_017434045.1 Eggerthellaceae bacterium | reverse complement strand
GCTGCGAATCGGCCTGAAAGGCAAGCGCCGCGTACCTTGCGTACGCAAGCGCAGCCGTGAAGGTCGAAGCGAAGTGCCTCAGGGCTGCGCAGCGTTTAGCGGTTGCGCGTGCCGTAGGCACGCGCAACACTCCTAGTACAGGTTGTCGATGTACGCGAAGTTCTCGCCGCGCTCCAACTCCTTGCCGGACTTGGTGTAATACGAGGCGAAAGCCATATCCGCGTGCTTCTGACGGAAGTAGTAGCGGTTCTCGCCCTCGAGCGGCTGACGATCGTCGGACCACACGCACATGAAGCGGAGCAGGCAGCCGCCGCACAGCACGAGGATGCAGGCGATGGTGCCAGCCAGAGCATTGCCGCTCGCGTTCATGATCAGCGGAATGACCAGACCGCAGCCAACCATGCCAATCCAGAAGATCGGAGCCGTGGAGCCCTTGACCCAGCGCTTGGCAACGCGCTGTTGCGTACGGTTGCCGGCGCCGAGGAACGACAGGACCATGATGAGCAGGATGGTCAGCTCGGCAAACGCCAAGACGATGTCGAGGGTGTGAAGCAGCCCGTGAACCTGGTGAGCCGCCTCGGCGGTTTCCAGGCTGGCAACGCCCGGCCAACCGCACAGCGAGAGCATGATGCCGGCGCAAGCGGTGGAAAGGGCCGAGGTGGTGAACAGGACGGGCAGCGCGGGCGTCGACCAGAAGGCGTGCGCCTTCAGAGTGGACAGCATGACGCCGGTGTAAACCATGATGCCGAATCCGGCGATGCCGGCAGCGGCAAGCCAGATGCCCGATGCTCCACCGAAGAAGTTGAACACGGACAGGAAGCCGAGCACTGGAGACTCGGCAGACCAGTTGCCCAGCAGCCAGAACAGGGAGCCGAACGAGGCGATGGTCAGCAGCACGGCACCCCATTTGATGATGGAGGTGGCGGTTACGTACGCACGGTAGAATACCGGCGGCTGACCGAGCTCCTCGACCAGGCAGAACAGGCCGAAGGCGATGACGAGCAGGGCGATGAAGTTCGGCAGCATGAATGCCTGCGTCAAATCAACACCCGGGAAGACGAAGGCGCTCATAACCCACGTCAGGAACAGGATGCCGCCGCCGAGGCCACCAAGGAACAGGTACAGGGCGATCTGCCATCCCCAATAACGATGCTTGAATTGAATCTCAGCATTCTCTTCTTGGTATTTCTTCATATCCATTATCGCGTACCTCCCATATCCGGGATGTAATAAATCTGCGGATCGGTGCCGAGCTCCTCAAGCAGACGGAACGTGTCCGAACGGCCGATGAGGCGGGAGATCTCGGAATTCGGATCGTCGATGTCGCCGAAGGTGCGGGCATGCTGATGGCAAGTCTGCACGCAGTACGGATCGGCGCCGGGTTCCATTTCGCGGCGCTCTTTGCAGAACGTGCACTTGCGCACGAACTCGTCGAAACGGCGAACCGTGTGCGATGTGTCGCGCATGCCGTAGGGGCAGGCGTTCACGCACACCTTGCAGCCCATGCAGATCTTCGTATCGACCCACACGACACCGTCTTCATCCTGCTGGGATGCGCCAGTGGGGCAGCACGGCACGCACTCGGGGTTCTTGCAGTGCATGCACAGCGTGGGCAGGTAGTTGCGGTGAACGTTAGGCCAAGTACCCTCGCACACGCCGCCGAGCACGGGATTGTAGATGATGTCAATCGGAAGGTCGTTCCAGGTACGACAGGCAGCCGAGCAGGAATGGCAACCGATGCATCGATGCAGGTCAATGCACATTGCATAACGTGTCATAAGTATCTCCTCTCCTTTCCTGCCGTTATTCCGCTGCAGCTTCTTCGACAGCTTCAGCTGCGATGGGCTCGTACTCCATGGTGTAACGCGCGCCGGTCTCCAGATCGAGCAGCGTGTTGTCCGTGGGGTCGAAGGCATAGCCGTACCAGCGCTCGTACCAGTAGCCGTCCTCGATGCCGACCAGCCAGCCGGACTCAGGATCGTAAATCTTGCCTTCGCCGATGGGGCCTTCAGCCGTGGCATAGCCCTTCTCGACATCCCAGACGATACCCTCGGGAACCTCGAAGTAGGCCTCGGTGCCCGGATACACGCGGTAGCCGGCTACCTCGTAGATGGGCTGGTATTCCATGTCGTAGCGCTGGCCGGTTTCCATGTCGATCAGGTTCTCGGCCTCGGGATCGTAGGCGTAGCCGTAGTACGCGTCGTACCACACGCCGTCGTCGATGCCCACGAGCCAGCCGGATTCGGCGTCGTAGATCTTGCCTTCGCCCTTGGCGCCAGCCTTCGTGGCATAGCCCTTGGCGGCATCCCAGGTCACATCGGAGCCTTCAGGCAGCGCGAACGGTGCGGCCTCGAGGCCGGGATACGCGCGAACGCCGCCATAGAACGGGACCACGTTGCGGTCGAAGTCGTAGTAGGTGTCGGTGGCCTCGTCGAGCAGGAGCTCCTTCTCGGCGTCGTAGGCCCAACCGGTGTACAGGTCGTGGTAGGTGCCGGTCTTGGGATCGACGAGCCAACCGGATTCCTCATCGTACTCGTAGAACGTGCCGGGCTGAACGATGACATCGCGGTGCCAATCCCACTCCAGGCCCTCGGGAACCTCGCGCGGGCATGTCGGCGGGATGAACGGGATGGGATCGAAGCGCAGGGGCTGCTCGGAGGGAAGCACCTGGATGGCCTCGGCGGGATCGTTCGACTTGATGGGAGACGAACCCGGGATGGACCAGCTGGTGTCCTGCTTGAGCGTAAGGTCTGCAGCAGTGCACTTGTAGATCTTGCACAGCAGGCCGCGGTTGGACCACGAACCGCCGATGGGGTCGCAGTGCTCGTTGTCGACGGAGGTCAGAACGTTGACGTTGGACAACAGGCAGCCGAACGGGGCCTCGGGATCGTCAGCACCCATCTCGGGATACCACCAGCCGCGTGGCGCCCAGGCAGCATTCGGGGCCATGCTCGGCTCGACGTTGGCGCGCATGCGGATGCGTCCGCGGCGCGTCTCGATCCAGCACCAATCGCCGTAGGCGATACCCAGCTTTTCCGCGGTCTCGGGATGAATCGTGAAGTACGGTTCGGGCGAGAGGTAGCGGAGGGTGGGCATGTTGAAGTGCTCGGAGTGGTGGAACGGCATGGGAGAGCCGCCCGTGGTGAGCGTGATCGGGTATTCCTTGGCAAGCTCCGGATGGTCGTACTCGTTCTCGCCGCAGCCGTGATACTCGGGCATGGGCGGGTAACCCAGCTCCTCGAGGATGGTCGACTTGAACTCGAACTTGCGGGTCTGCGTGCAGAAGCCCTTCTTCTCGTACTTCTTGAACTCCTGCGGCGGGAAGTACATGCGGTAGGTCTCGACGAACTCGTCGTACGACTCGACCGGGTAACCAAGCGGCTTGATGACGTCAAAGTAGACATCTTCTTCGGTCTCCCAGGGCCACAGTGCCGGATCCTGACCGCATGCCAGACCGAGTTCCTTCCAGAACGTGTAGTCGTCGTGACGGTCGTACAGCGGCTGGATGGCACGCTGCGAGCACTGGATGGAGTCGGTTGCACCGTAGTTCGTGTGCATGACCGGGCGCTCCAGGGCACCGGCAGGCGGGAAGATGTAGTCGGAGTAGAACGCAGAGGGGGTCATCCAGTAGTCGACGGTTACCAGGAACTCACAGGATTTCAGCGCCTGCAGGACCATCTTGGAATCGCCGTAACAGCTCTGCGGGTTGGTGGCGTTGACGATGAGCGCGCGTACCTTGTACGGGTCGCCGGTGATGATGGCCTTGAACACGGACGGGCCATGAGCTTCGCAGAACCACTCGGTCGTGGGCGCCTTGCCCCACGTTGCGTTGCAGACATTGGCGATCTTGGAATAACCAGGCCAGCTGGTGAGCTTGAAGAACTGGCTGCCGATCTGCTTGGCCTTCTGCTCTTCGGGGAGCAGCTCGTTGAGCTCGAGCTCCTCGTCGGTGAGGAAGGTCATGGACGGACCGGGCATGAGGTCGCCGCCGGGGATGTCCAGGTTGCCGGTGAGGGCGCGCATGATGGCACGTGCCTGCGAGCCGGAAACGGCATCGGGGCCGAGCTGATCCCACGTGCAGCCCCACTGGATGTTGGAGGGCTTGTTCGTGGCGTACATACGGGCAGCCTTGCGGATGTCCTCGGGGTCGAGCCACGTGATGGGGGCAGCCCATTCGGGGCTGTACTTCTCGAGATGGTCCATGATCTCGTCGAAGCCGTCGCACCATTCGATGACGAAGTTGAAGTCGACCAGACCCTCGAAGCAGATGACGTGGGCCATGGCCAGGGCCAGCGCCGTGTCGGAACCCGGACGGAGCGGCAGCCACAGGTCGGCGTTCTTGGCCGTCTCGGAATAACGCGGGTCGACGACGATGATCTTGATGCCGGTGGTGAGCTGCAAGTCGGTGTAACCGCGCATGCTGGGCAGCGTGGATGCGCCGGGGTTCATGCCCCACAGGATGACGCAACGGGAGCTGCCGAGGTCGGTCTCGAACGGCGACCAACCGCCGAGCGCCGTCTCCACCATGAAGGTGGGAATCCAGCACAGAAGCGCGTTGTGGAAGCTGTTCGGGGAACCGAAGATGTTGAAGAAACGACGGCGAGCGTAGTCGTCGGTACGCGTCGTGCCGCCGGCCGTGGCAACTGCCTCAGCGCCGCTTTCTTCCTTGATCTGGTTGAGTTTCTCGGCGACTTCGCGGATGCCCTGATCCCAAGGGATCTGCTCCCACTTGTTCTCGCCCTTCTTGCCTGCGCGCTTCAGGCAGTGGTTAATGCGCGCGGGATGGTGTACGTGCTTGAGCGCGCTCGTGCCGCGGCAGCACAGACCACCCTGGTTGGTGTAGTTGGGATCGCCTTCGATCTTGATGACTTCGCCATCTTTCACGTAGGCGAGGACGCCGCAATTGGCGTGGCAGAAGTAGCATGCGCTCTTCTTCACCTCTACACCGGGAGCATGGATGTCGACTTGCGTCATAGCCTTCCCCTCTTCTCCTACTCTGACAATTACCGAGTCACGACGGACCCGACCGCACCCGACACTGTACACGTTGTGTGTATCCTTTATGTTGGAATGAGTCCGTCGGTGCGTCGACGAACAGGCGAGACACCTTGGCGCCTCGCATGGCCCCCGACGATCTCGACTGCTGTTCGACGCCTTGCGGCTGAACGGCACGAGAACCGACCTGAGGCCCACCCCTCAACTGTCCTTTACCCCTAGACACAGTCGTATAGGATTATACAGGCTCGCCCTCGGATTTCCACCGAATAAGTTTTCACTGAAAAAGATAATCATGCCTTTTTCGGCAAACGGAGAAAGCCGCGATAAACAGTGGCATCT
This sequence comes from Eggerthellaceae bacterium, assembly GCA_017434045.1. GTDB lineage: Bacteria > Actinomycetota > Coriobacteriia > Coriobacteriales > Eggerthellaceae > UBA9715. The sequence continues at coordinate 7,574 of JAFRGA010000058.1, read as the reverse complement.
ACATGGTTAAACGCACTTGAGGACAATTAGGGTTCAAATACCGTTTCAAACGCGTTCACGCCAATTCTTCCTATGAATAAAGAACGCGGCAAATGTGCATCAGAATCCACGACCGGACAAATGTCATCCAGACAAGCTGCAGCCCACCTTGCCAACAGCTAGCCCACCTCCGCACGCCAGCTGCAGGCGACCATCCACGCCAGGTCATCCCCCTATCATCGATTGTCACCACAGCACGCATCACCGAGGAAAGGATGGCCGACATGGCATTTGAATCCACGAGAAGCATCGCGCCGCAACGCGCAGCAAGAGCGCGGACGAGGGGTGACGGCAACATACGCCGTCAAGACCGGAAACCCCCGGGACGCACTCCGAGGAGCATCCTTCCACGCGCCGTAACTCTAACGGCAACGGCACTTGTAGCCTGGCTGGCACTCTCGATGGCCTGCACCCCCATCGCGCTGGCCACGACGGGCGTCACGTCGAACCTCGATGCGGATATGACGTACATCTACGGCTCAGCCCAGACGCATACGAAACATTACCTGCACAGACTCGGGGATGACTGGGTTTACTGCGTGGATCCGTATGATAGCTTCGCAACAGGGATGACCTGCACTGGCGAAGATCCTGTGAAATCGGGGAAACTATCCCAGAGGTGTGTGACGGACTTGGCGCTCGCCTATCGATACGTCTGGGACGAGGGGCTGTACCGCACGCCAACGGGAGCCAAGCTTGCAAACGACTACGAGCGCTACGCTGCGACGCAGGTTCTGATTTGGAGCCTCTTGGACGAGTATTACCCCTCCATCGGCCCGTCTCACAACCGCATCACGATCGGCGGGAAAGACGTGACAGGCGATGGCACCGATGACGAGAACAACAAGGCTGCCTATCGGTGGATCGTCGAGAACCGCAAAACCTTCATCGGCCATTGCGAGTACTTCGATGCCGGAGACCGTCAGTCGTTCGCCATGTCGTTCGTTTGCGAGAAGCTCCAGGGGACCATCGCCCTGGAGAAGCATTCCAGCAAGCCTGACGCAACCGACGGCAATACGCATTACACACTGCAAGGCGCCACATATGGAATCTATTCCGATGAGGCGTGCAAGGATCTCGAGGCGACGCTTGTAACTGACGCTTCAGGAAAGGCGCAGGCCACCGTCGACGTCGGAACGCACTACGTCAAGGAGACGATTCCTCCTTCCGGTTACAGCCTCGACGGGTCGGTCTATACCGTCAAAGTGACAGCAGATAAGGTTTCGCATGTGAACGGCGCTGCAGGTGTTATGGAAATGCCTCAGCTTGGGAGCATAACTCTGTCTAAGAAATCCGCAAACGAGTCCATCACCGCCGATAACTCCTGCTATTCCCTTTCGGGAGCCGAGTTCGGGGTGTTCTCGGACGGAGCGTGCACGCACAAGGTCGGATCGCTGGCCACCGATGGCAACGGCGCCGCACGCGTAGACGGTCTTCCCCTCGGAACGTATTACGTGAAGGAGACGAAGGCCCCAAAGGGATACGCATTGAATTCTTCTTCCTTCGCTGTCGAAGTAACACCCGACGGAACCGTGCAAGTCAATGGCAATGGCGGCATCGCCGACGCTCCGCAGACAAACGAGATAGAGCTGTTCGCATTGAAGCGTGATGCCGAGATGGCCGATGGCGGGGCACAAGGATCGGCGACGCTCGCTGGCGCCGAGTTCACGGTTAGCTATTACGACGGTTACTACGGGCTTGACAGCCTTCCCTCAGGCCCTAAACGCATGTGGGTCGTCGAGACCGATGCGAAGGGATTCGCCCGCGCCGATGACGAGCATCGGGTGGGTGGTGACGACTTTTACAGGACAACCGAGGGCAAGGTGACGCTGCCGTTGGGAACGTACCTGATAGAGGAGACGAATGCACCGGAAGGATACCGCCTTGGAAGCGGATCGGGTGAAGGGACGAAATCGCTCGTGCAGGTGACGGCTGACGGCGTGACAGGACCCAAGGTGTCGAGCTTCACGCCTGCCGAGGTGGCTGACGAGGTGCAACGCGGCGGCCTCGCCGTCGGCAAGGTCGATCGGCAAAACGGCGATTACCTGCCACAAGGTTCCGCCTCGCTTGAAGGGGCAACCTTCGAAATCATCACAAACAATGACCAGCAGGTCGTAGTGGAAGGAAACCGCTACTCCAAAGGCTCGGTCGTGAAGACCTTGACGACCGTCTTCGAGGACGGACGCTACATCGCGCGAACCGATGACGGCTGCCTGCCCGTAGGTTCTTACACGGTGAGGGAAACAACGAGCTCGCCCGGATACCTGTTCGACGAGGAATCTCACAATTGGTCTCATGTCTTCCAAATCACCGTCGACGGGGAGATTGCCGACCTCACCGATTCCGAGAATGCTCTAGGTAACCTGGTGATTCGCGGCGATTTCGAGTTTTCGAAGGTCGACGGCCAGACTTCGAGAAGGCTCGCGAACATCCCGTTCTTGATCATCTCGCAAACGACCGGCGAACAGCACGTGATAGTGACGGACGAGAACGGCATGGCCTCGACGGCATCCAACTGGAATTCCCACTGCGCTGACACGAACGCGAACGATGCCGCTGTTTTCAATACCGCGAACGCCGAACATCCAGACGGAAAGACGACCGACGAAACCGCTGTCGACGGCCGTAACGAACAAGCAGCCGAAGAAGACCGCCCTGATAAGCAGGCCGATGAAACAACTGGCGTAAATCGATCAGCTCGATCCGCTGGTGAACCAGCTGACGAAGCGGCAGATAAAAGCCCCGCTAATGGTGGAGCAGACGAAGCGGCAGATAAGCCCACCGGCGAAGCAGCCGATGAAACAGCCGACGAAACCGCCGATGAAGCGCAGCACGAGAGCGAAGGAGACGAAACTCAAATCAACGAAACGGATGACGCAAACCAGCAAGATGAAGGAACCGGTATCACCGAAGAAAACCCAGAAGAGCCTCAGGATGAGGAGGCTGCTCACCCAAATGGCGATGAACCGCAGAATAGCGAACCGGAAATGAAGCTCGCCGTCCTGAAAATCGGCAATCACCCTGGAAACTCGGCATTCCGCGCCACGCAACCTCTCGGGGAGGACAATGGAACAGCGCCATCCGATAACTTGGATGACGGCAGCGGCGAGAAGGGGCAAGGCGAAGAGGAGCCCTCGGATACCCAGGCTGCAAACGCCGCTTCCGGAAATCAGGACGGAGCTTCGGCCCCAGCAAGCCGAAATGAGATTGAGATCGACGAAGGGAAGCTCAATCCGCAAGCCGGTATCTGGTTTAACGGACGCGCAGATGCGTCCTGCGACCCCGACGACTTCCTTGGAGCCCTTCCATATGACACGTACACGATCAAGGAGCTTCGCTGCAAGGCGAACGAAGGGCTTGAACTCGTCGAATTCGAAACGGTGATTACCCGCAACAACCGTGAGCTCGACCTCGGCACTATTGACGACAATGCAGGGCCCTCCATCTCCACAAGTCTTGGAGACGGCAACGGCGCGAAGCTCGTAGCCGCTAGCCAATCGGCCACGCTCGTCGATACCGTGACCTATATGAACCTCGACACCCGCCGCACATACACGCTCATGGGGCAGCTTCATGCCGTCGACGATGCTGGAACCGATTGTGGCGTGGTTAGCGAAGCTTCTGCGCAACTCGCCCCAAGTGCTCCCACGGGCACAGCCGAAGTGCTGTTTACCGTCGACCCGTCAGACCTCTCCGTTAGCAAACTCGTGGCTACCGAGCAGCTTCTGGATGAGAACGGAGCAGTCATTTGCAGCCATGTGGACTTGTCGGATGAGGCGCAAAGCGTATACGTGCCCGAAATCGCAACCGAGCTCAAGGCTCCTGCCACCGCCGGTGAGGCTGCTCAATCCGTCGGCACAATCGAGCTTGTCGACACCGTCAGCTACAAAGGACTTGCCCCCGGAAAGACCTACACCATGTTCGCCAGCATGCACGTACGGGGTGACGACGGGGCCGACGCGGGAGTCGTGCTGGACAGCAAGGGCAAAGAGGTAACTGCACAGCAGAGCTTCACTCCTGCAGAAAGCGCCGGCAAGGTGGAAGTGTCGTTCCTGTTCGAAGCGCCTGACGTCGCGGGAAAGACCGTCGTTGCGTTCGAGGAACTCAAATTCAGGGATGTCACCTATGCCACACATGCTGACATATCAGACGAAGCCCAAAGCATCACATTGCCCTCGTTGGCCACCTTCCTCTCCGATTCAAAGGGAGGCAAGGACATGGAAGCGCAAGAAGACCTGACTCTCGTCGACACAGTCGAGTATAAAAACCTTCAGCCTGGAGCGCGCTACACGCTCATCGGAACGCTCCATGTCATCATCGATGGCGAGGATGCGGGGATCCTCCGAGACGACGAGGGCAAGCCTGTAAGCGCCAAGACCCTGTTCACGCCGGAAAGCCCAAATGGCTTTGCCGAGGTTGTCTTCACACTGGATGCGACCTATCTTGGCGAGACGAGTCTGGTCGCTTTCGAGACCTTGCTCGATGAGGGCGAGACCGTCGTGGCCGTTCACGAAGATGCTTCAGATGATAACCAGGCAGTATTCGTTATTGGGCCCGACGAGCCCGAAGAGCCAGAAGAACCCTTGAAGCCATTTGAACCTGAGGAGCTTGAGAAACCAAGCGAGTCTCCAAAGACGAATATCGCGGTTACCCAGACCAATAAGAACGCCACGAAAACCAAACCGAAAACCAGCGATAATGGCGCGGGCACCATCGCCAAAACAGGCGACCCGCTGAAGCTCTTCGCCCTCGCGTTCGTTCCCGCAGCACTCCTGGGTATGGCCTTGTCGTTCCTGGCAATTAAGAAAATGAGGGAAAACGCTCCGGTATCCATCCCGCGGGGAAAGCATAAGGCTCCACGCCGTTAACCTCGCAAGCTCGCGCAGAATCCATGGACGGTTTTCTGGTCGAACGATGCGAATAGACGAATAATGTGGAAAAGGGTCTGACCCTTTTCCACATTCAGGCAGTTAGTCACAGGGCTTCGCCGCAGAATGCCCGGCAGAGACGCGCGGACGCTCCCTGCTTATCTTGCCGCGTTCTCTTAGAAGCCCCAAAGACGCACTTCGGGCTCGAGGTCGATGCCGAATTCACGGGATACCGCACATTGCACGTCGCGTATGACCGTCAACACGTCAGCTGCCGTCGCACCTCCGACGTTGACGACGAACCCGGCGTGCTTCGTGGATACCTGGGCCCCTCCCACCTGGTAGCCCTGCATGCCGGCATCTTGGATGAGCTTTCCCGCGAAATGCCCTTCAGGGCGCTTGAAGGTTGAGCCGGCTGAAGGCTTGTCGAGCGGCTGCTTGTCCTGCCTGCGGCAGGCGAGGTCGTCCATCCGCTCTTGGATGGCAGCAGGGTCGCCAGGATGCAGCTGCAGCTCGACCGAAGCGACAATGAGCCCATTTCGAGCGATGGCGGAACTCCTATAGCCCCATTCGGCCTGTTCGGGCCTTACATCCACAAGCTTACCCTCGCCGTCGACGCACGTGACCCCAACAGCCACCTGCTTGAACTCCCCATCATAAGCTCCCGCGTTCATGATGGCCGCACCACCGACCGCTCCGGGAATGCCTGCGGCGAATTCGTAGCCCGTGAGGCCCGCATCGCGCGCCATAAACGCAATCCGCGCGTTCGATGCCCCCGCCTCGGCTTTGACAAGGCCATTCGCATCGATCTGCACATCAGACAGGTTATTCGCGATCTGAACGACCACACCGCGCAAACCCTCATCTGAAACGAGCAGGTTGCTCCCCCGCCCCATGATGAAGAGGGCCTGCCCGCTTGTGCGCACAAGGTCCAAAACCCTCACAAGCTCGTCGATGGTCCGGGGCATGACGAAGCAGTCGGCCGGCCCGCCGACGCGGAATGTCGTATGGGCGCTCATGGGCTCGTCGACGAGCACGTTTTCGGAATCCACGATAGCGCAAATACGCTCGATTAGCTGTTTCATAGTGATAGTCGCATTCTACGCGCAAAGACGAACAGGGCTTCGATCTCGCTATTTTCCAAGCATCAAACCAGGGCCAATCGTGAACACGATGCTCAAGATGACGATTACGATTATGCAGGCAATGGGTATGATCAGTTGGAACGTCTTATCGTCCTTGCTCTTGGGGCCTTCGTCCTTGATGGGCGTCACGTACGCTGAGCGCTTCGGCTTGTCGTCTCTACGAGCCGCAGCTGCCTGGGCTCTCGTCATCTTCTTCTTTTTCGCCATCGCCTCTCCTGGCCTTCGCCTTCCTCTTTCGAGTGATGATTATACCGCCTTATACCGACAATAGGCGAACCCCTTCAAGCGACAGACCCGCCGAAGACGTTGAAGCCAGACGCAGAGCTTTGCTCGCGCTAGATCGTCCGCACGGAGGGGTGAGCCCTCTTCCGCAGGCGGGCGGCAATGCTGCGTGCTGATTGAGCCATTACCGCCGAGGACACTGTAAGCAAACCCCTTCAAGCAGCAGAGCCGCCGAAAACGCTGGAGCGAGACGCAGAGCTTGGCTTCCCGCTCTGTCGGACCATAAAGATGCCACTCGAACAAGTTGGAAAAGCGACGTCGCATGGCCGGTTTCGTGAGCGCAACCGCGCGGTTCACTTGGTGAAAGGCCCAGCTTCGCTAAACATGAACACAATCGCAAGCTCTAGTTCATTCTGAGTTCATGGTTGCTCGATACCCTCGAAGTGTTCTGAGCGCCATGCCTTGGACGCGCATGCGCTCCGGCTAGCAGGGTCGCATGCCTTCCAAACCCCTAGCTTGGTAAGCTCAGCGCCATACGGACCCGTTTTATGGCGCATCGCAAGATGAACGGGCACGACATGGTTCGCTAGCGATGTGGGGATCGCTTCTGTGACCATGGAAACAGGTGCCGCCCTCTTGGCGTTTTCTTTCATCAATCCCTGCGCCAAGGGGGCGGTTGCACATCTCTTCCCCATGATACTGCACCAACATGCTCTGCTGCATAAAGCGGAGCATTTTTTTCCTTCCTTGACCCATCGCTTTTTTACCCGTCCTCTCCGCGCATCCGCTGAGAATGTGGAAAAGGGTCAGACCCTTTTCCACATCATTCCGATCCATGAACCATCAAGTTTTGCCCGTCCCCTCTGAGCATCCGCTGAGAATGTGGAAAAGGGTCTGACCCTTTTCCACATCGAGACAAGAAAGAGCCCCCGATTGAATCGGGAGCTCCTCATGCTCTACGTCAGGGCGTCAAGCCCGTTCGCAAGCCAAAGGATCCGTTTAGTCCTTCTTGAGCGCCAGCGGGCCGGCGAAGACGAAGAAGAACACGACCGGGAGCAGCATGCCGGTCGCCATGAGCGGCAGCGCCATCGGGGTCTTCGCGAACGCCAGCGGCGTGCCGTCCGGGCCGACGCCGAAGGTGCCAGCCGGGAGCAGCGGGAAGACGATGCACATGACGGCGAGGAAGGCGACGATGACCATCATGATGATGAACTTCGTGGTGCCGGTGTCGCCGATGTCACCAGATGCCTCGGCGGACAGCTGGTCCATGGTCTTGCCGCCGGTCTCACGCACGAACACG
>JAFRGA010000057.1 GCA_017434045.1 Eggerthellaceae bacterium | reverse complement strand
CCCGAGGATTTGCCGCATATCCCCCGATGCCATAGTCTTTAGCCCACGCCCGCTTCGCCCGCCGCCGGGAAGGCGGTGACATCATGGCGACGTCGAAGCACTACATGCACATAACCTTCGAGATGAGGGTCTCCATCGAGAACTACGTGGTCGAGGGCAGGACGCTGGCCTTCATGTCGAGGGAGCTCGGCGTGGACGCAACGAGCATATCGCGCGAGCTCAGGCGCAACCGCCGCTGCGACGGATACAGCGGGTCGTCCACGTCCAGAAACAAGTGCGTCCGCCGCAAGACCTGCAAGCTGCGGGCCATCTGCGACCCGGACTGCAAGAAACGCTGCGCAACCTGCGGGCAGCAGTGCCACGAGGGCAAGTGCCCCGACTTCGAGGAGGAGTGGTGCAAGCGCACGCACAGGGCCCCGTTCGTTTGCAACGGCTGCGCGAAGCGCCCGGCGTGCCCGCTGGAGCGCTGGACGTACTCCGCGAAGGCCGCCCAGGCCAAGGCCGACTCGCGCCTCGTGGAGTCCCGCGAGGGGCTGGACATGACCGGCCGCGAGATGGCGTTCCTGGCCTCCGAGGTGAAGGCCGGGCTGGACAAGGGCCAGTCGGTCCACCACATATTCGCCTCCCGCGACGACCTGCCCTGCTCGGAGCGCTCGTTCTACCGCCATGTGGAGAACGAGGCGATAGAAGTGCGCAAGATGGACCTGCGCAAGAAGGTGAAGTACAAGAAGCGCAGCAAGAAGAGGGGCAGCCGCCACGAAAAGGAGTTCTACGCGGGCCGCGAATTCTCCGACTACATGGAGCTGCCCGAGGAGGAGCGCGCCAACGCCGTGCAGATGGACTGCGTGGAGGGCGCCGAGGGCGACGAGCGGGCGCTGCTCACGCTGCACTTCGTCACGCTGCGCTTCCAGCTCTACGTCCTGCTGGAGAGGAAGGACTCCGCGCACGTGGTGGCCGCGCTCGACTGGCTCGAGGGCCTCGTCGGCGAGCGCATGTTCAGGAAGCTCTTCGGCCTGGTCCTGGCCGACCGCGGCAGCGAGTTCGACGACATCGCCGGCATCGAGGGGAACGGGCGCTGCAGCGTCTACTACACCGACCCCCAGCGCCCGGACCAGAAGGGCGGCTGCGAGAAGAACCACGTCGAGCTGCGCAAGATAGTGCCAAAGGGCACGTCGATCGACGGCCTGGGGCTCGACGCGTGGCTCGTCGCGGGCATCTGCTCGCATGCGAACTCGAGCATGCGCCTGTCGATAGGCGACGCGTCCCCGATGGCGCTCGCGAAGGCGGCGCTGCCGGCGTCCCTGCTCGATGGTCTCGGCCTCGAGCTCGTCCCGCCAGACGAGGTCGAGACGCGGCCGGAGCTGGTAGACCGACTCAAGCAGGAACGCGACGACAAACAACGATAGCAACTTAGACTATGTTGGCGGCGGGCGCAACACGGGCGGCGGCATAGCACACGCGACCTGCACTAAGTCTGGCGCAGACGGCGGCGGGCCGGCGCCAGCGCGCCCGAAAACAGTCCCGATCGCCGGCGAACCTGCGCTTACCCCGCCGAAAAAGGCGTCTGACCCGACTGGAAACCGGCTACCGAGCTGCGCTTAGTCAGACAGCTGCGCTTACCCCGCCAAACCTGCACTAAGTTTGGCAATCAACCGGGACATCGAATACGTATGTGCCCGTTTGAAGCAAGCGGCTTTCATCGGGGCGATAGTAATGAACGGAGCTCTGCCTGTTTGACGAAGATGCATAGATATCGACGCTGGTGACACCATCTCCAATTTCGAGTATACACAGCTGGACTTGAAGGTTTCCGGGCTTTTCGACTCTGCCATCTTGATTCATTATCTTTATATCGGTAATGCGTGGCGGGGTTAAATCTCCTGTAAACCCCTCAACAGTGAAAAGAGCTATTGGAATACTCGTCAACTGTGAGCTCACCCCTTCTTGGAGTGTGTAGAAAGCGTCATACGTTAGCCCTGCATCGCCGTCGATGGTGCCGCGAGCTTGGTAAAAGGCAGCATTTCCAGCTTGATCTTCTATCTGTATCAAGTCGATACACCATTCTCCGTTGCATGCGTTTTCCGGAAGAGGAACATCGAAGGTGTAAGTTCCGCTATATAACGGGCCGTCAGTCCAATCGACGCCGCCCAGCTTCTCGCCGTTCAATGACCTTATTCCGAAGATTAAGTAACGAACGCCCGTCTCATTCTCCTCAATGCTTACCTCGACGGTCACATAACCGGGGTGCTGGACGATGGCGTCTTTGTTCAGGATGTTGACGGAGGTGATGACGGGTGCTTCTTCATCGCCTCCGGATTGCGCATACAGACTCTGGTGCGCGATTGTTCTTGTTTGGCTCGAGGTCTCACAATTGGAGCCAAGGGTATTGGCATATGCTGCCGAAGGGAGATATATGAGCAAAACAAACCCGATTAATGCCGTAAAACATAAATGCATTCTTGGATGATCGAGCATTCTGCCCATGTCAGACCCCCTTTGCCGCTTTGTAAAATGCGTCAATACAGGAACCTCTGTTTTGGCGCATTTTACCAAAACGGATATCTGTTCGGCAGCCGCCGACATAGGTTCATGTGGTTTGGTGATTGAGTATTCTGCAATGGATTATCTG
>JAFRGA010000002.1 GCA_017434045.1 Eggerthellaceae bacterium | reverse complement strand
GCTCATGCCGACTGGTTCTGGTTCGTGCAGCTGGCACGACTACATCGACATCGACGCCAAGCGCCTGCAGGACATCGTCAAGCACGGTGCCGAATACAAGATGCGCCACGAGTGCATGATTCCCGAGAGCTGCACGCTGACGACCAAGGTCATGGGCATGGCCCGCGTGCCGATCGGCATGAAGCCCGACTTCTACTGCTTCACGCAGCTCGACATGAGCTGGGACGAGCTGAAGGCCGCCGGCGCCGAGGCGTACGACGTCATCGAGGCGCAGGACGCAGGCCACATCTCCGACGCTCTGCTCGACTACATCGAGAAGAAGAACGCCGAGAAACCCGGCAGCGTTTCGATTCAGCTGTACCTCGAAGCGATGTTCCTCGCCGAGATCTGCCGCTAAACGAGCGACTGGCACATTGATTTGATGCGGAGCGGACCGAAAGGTCCGCTCCGCTTTGTATTGCGGGGCGACAAGGCTTTAGATTTCGGCAAAACCACGCCGAAAAAATTACGTGGCCGTTACTACAGCTTCGTCACAGAGGATTTCTGCCCCGGCTTTGCGAGAGAAAACCCACAGTTCGGGCACACGGACTCTCCAGCGGGAATCATCGTGCGGCACGAAAGGCAACGCAGCTCACGCTGGGGCATGCCACCTTTGACCTTGCCACAACGGCCACACTGTATGCATACATAGCCGCACATCTTCGCTCAGGCCTCTATGCAACGGAACCCAACGTGCAATCGACTTCGCCCGCCTCGCCAGCCGCATCGACATACGTCTCTTCAGCTGGTTCGGCAACTGACTCACCAGCGGTTTCGTCAACGAGCGGAATCATAACTTGCTTGCCACAATCAAGGCACTTGCCGCTCATCTCGTCGACATCGCCTCCGCAGTCGAGGCATTTGACCACAACCTTGGGAACGAACAAGGGACTTCCCGGGTTCAGCTTGCCGCAACCGTTGCACATCGTGCATGGGTAGCACATGGTCTCTCCCCTACTTCAAATCGACGAGCTCGACCCAATATTCCAGATCCTTGCCCGCAAACGGGTGGTTGAAGTCAATTTTAACGCCATCTTCCGTCGCCGCAATCACGCGAACGAGCTTCTTAAGCCCGTTTTGCGGATCGGTATAGGGAAGGAACTCACCGACCTTCATCTCGTACCCGTGCGGAATGAGCGTGCGCGGGTACCATTGAGCGCCCTTCTCGATGTACACACCGAAACCGAGCTCGCTGGGAATCTGGATAACGCGTTGCTCGCCAACTTCCATATCGAACAGGGCGTTCTCGATTCCTTTCGGCACTCGATGGGCGCCGAGCGTCACGGGAACAGGATTCCCTGTCGAATGGTCCTCGAACAGCTCGTCATCGCCCGGCACCCCGCCCTTGTAGCGGATGTAGGCGACCATACCCATGCGGTCCTTGGCTTTTTCGTCCATATAAGAGCTCCGTTCAGCGCGCTGTTCGGCACAAGCGATAGCACGTCTCAAAACCCACGAAGGTGGCACCCGCCAAAGCGGGCGCCACCTGTCTTGCTAAAGCATCATACAAGGTGCGCTAAGCAGCGTTAGGCCTGCTCGTCCTCGATGGTTGCACCTTCGCTCGTGTACTCGCCCACGCGACCGTCATGACGATGGGCGCCGAACTCGGCAGTACCCGTACCGGACACCTCAAGGTGTACGGCAACATGGTCATCGGTCTTGTTGTGCTTGTGGACGAACTCGCCGTATGCTGTGCGCGGCTTGTAAGTCGGAATGACCAGCATCTGCTTGCCCTTCTTCTTCAGAAGCTCAGCCAGCTCGTCAATCGGACCGTACGTAATGACGTTCGCCAGGCAGTGATGCACGCAAATCGGCTCGCGGCCGGCTGCAGTGCGGTCTGCGCACATATCGCACAGGTCGGTCGGCAGGGCGTACCAGTTGTAGTTCCAATATTCCTCGTCGACCTTCCATGGGCCATCACCGAACATTGTGATGCCGTTCTGGCCATTCGGCAGGTTGTGTTCGACCTTGCAGGAAGCTACGCACGCACCGCAATTCGTGCAAAATTCGTAATCAAACAGAAGTCCATGAGTAGGCATCGTTTACACCAACTTTCCGAATTTCTCGTAGATC
>JAFRGA010000056.1 GCA_017434045.1 Eggerthellaceae bacterium | reverse complement strand
CCGAAGCGGGCGCGAATCCCGCACTTGCCGCCGCAGCCCCATAGGGGACCTGCACCCGGCCTCCCGCTAACGGCAAGAAGAAGGGCGGGAACCGTTCGGCTCTCGCCCTTCTTTGTCAGAGGCTTCTGTTACGGCCCCTTTTGCGATAGCGGGACTTAGGTGGTTTAATCGTTAGCGAGTCAAGCTGGTTGTCGGCATGTCATGCTTCAGGAGAGCATTTGGAAGGGCTAGATTGGAATCAGCCTAACCAACTACGAAACGTCTCGATTATCAAGCTTTGTGCGTATGACATACTGAGGGCTATTGTTCAGCGTCATGAACACGCGGCCGAGATACTCGCCGATAAGCCCGAGCGAGAGCAGAATGATGCCGGAGCAGAAGAGCAATGCTGCCATCGTCGAAGGCCAACCTGATGCAACTCCGGGGTCTATGAACTTCCGAATGACGACCGCGATGCCGGAAATGAGGCCGACAATGCCCAAGACGCTTCCAAGAACCGATGCGGCTCGAAGTGGCATCATCGAGAAGTTAAGTATCGTCGACCAGAGTTTGATGAGGGTTTTCAGCGTGTAGCCACTTTGCCCTTGCTCACGTTCAAAGTGCTTGACCTCCTGGTTGGAGATATGCGATGTGGCCCGAAAGAGGAGCCCCTGGATATAGATGTAGGGGCCTTTGTAACGAACCACCTCATCGCGGACGGTATTGCGCATGACGAAGAAGTTGCTTGCCTCGATTCCCTTCGGTCGTTTCGTCATGGCTTTCATCGACCAGGTGGAAAAAGCCGACCCTGCTCTGCGCCACCAGGCTTCTCGTTGCTTTTCCCAAACGGCGAAAACAAGGTCATCACCGGTCTCTTCAAGAGCGTGGATGAGCTTCATGCATTGTGATGGATGAGTTTGCATGTCATCGTCCATGAGCATGATCAATTCACCGCGTGTATGATTGAGCCCAGCCATGATTGCACTGTGCTGTCCGAGATTCATGGCGCAGTCGATTCCCACGATGTTCGGGTCCTCTTCTGCAAGCTTTTGGATTTCCGAGAACGTGCCGTCAGTCGATCCATCGTTAACGAGAATGAATTCGTAAGAGTAGCCGTTAGAAACAAGCTCCTCGCGCGTTAGCGTGACTACCTTTCCAATCATTTTCTCCGAGTAGTAGCAAGGTATTACAACCGAAATCATAGGTGAAGTCATCGAGCACGCTCACCCTCTCTCGCGTTTTGCCTTCCGTAACCTATTTCCAGCATGTATGGCTCATCAGCGTTTGTTGCTAACTAGATGGCATGTTATTATCATAAACGAATTCGCACCAGTGAAACGCGTTTCACTGGTTTCTGGCAATCGAAAGGACCGTTTATGAAGAAGATTGCGATTCTGCAATCAAATTATATTCCCTGGAAAGGCTATTTCGACATCATTAATTACGTGGACGAGTTCATCATCTACGATAACGTACAGTATACGCGCAACGATTGGCGTAATCGCAATAGGATCAAGACGCCCAACGGGGTACAGTGGCTCACGATACCGGTGTTCTCAAAGAGCAAGTTCGGACAGAACATCAATGAGACCAAAGTCTCAAATGCCAAATGGGCCACTAAACATATGAAGACATTGCACCAGATGTACGCAAAGGCGCCTCATTTCAAAGAATACGAGTCTCTTTTGGAAGACTTGTACAACAGGGCTTCGAACATGGAGCTGTTGAGTGAAATCAACTACATGTTCATGACCGCCATTTGCAACGAGCTGGGAATTGACACGAAGCTGACGTGGTCAACCGATTATGAGATGGTTGATGGGCAAACCGAACGGCTCATCGGTTTGATCCAAGCCGCCGGCGGCGACTACTATCTTTCGGGTCCTGCGGCGAAGAATTACATAAACGAGGCCTTGTTCGACGAGGCCGGTATTAAGCTCGATTACATCGATTACTCGGGGTATCCGGAATACGAGCAGCTCTACGGAGATTTTGATCACGCAGTGAGCGTCTTGGATTTACTTTTCATGACTGGCCCTGAAGCGCCAAAATATATGAAGAGCTTCCTGTAATAGGAACACGATGGCGCATAACGCCGAAACAGAAGGTGCTGCATCCGAGCAGCGCATCATGCGCTCTGCCTACCGGTGGAATACTGCTGGTGGCATACTCTTTGCCCTGCAGTCCACGATCATGCTCATTGCGCTCACACGAGTATGCGATGTCTACGTTGCGGGCGTTTTCACCATAGCCTTCGCCAATGCTAACCTGTTCATGCAGATAAGCAATTTCGGCATGCGCAAGTTCCAAGCGTCCGATAGGCGCGGCGAGTTCTCGTTCCGAACGTATAGGGCTTCTAGGGTATCGACTTGCACCGCTATGATCGTTGCGTCGCTGGCTTACATTGCCTATTCAGGGCTTACGCTTGGATACGATCAAGAGAAAATCCTCGTCATGGTCGTGATGTGCCTGTTTAAGGCCATCGATTCTTTCGAGGATGTCTTCACAGGCGGATATCAAGTGCAAGGCAGGCTTGACCTAGGCGCCAAGATGCTAACCATAAGACTTCTCATCGTATCGGCTGTGTTTATCGGCTTTATCGTGGTCACGGGCGATTTGCTCTCATCGTCCATAGCCACTACGGTTTCATCCGCGGTTGTTCTTGGTGCGCAGATAGGTTACGTGCGGAGGGCCTACAACTTGCCGAACAGGGAAATCGGCCCTACGGTATCGAGCGTCCTGCGGCTCTTGCGTGCTTGCGTTCCGCTTTTCCTTGGGGATTTCCTGCTCTTTTATGCTGGGAATGCAGCTCGCTATGCCATCGATGTTTTTCTCGACGATGCCGCGCAAGCTTACTTCGGCTACATCGCCATGCCGGTTTTCGTCGTGACCCTTTTAGCGGGATTCATATACAGTCCTTTGATTACCTCGCTCACAGACCAATGGCATGAAGGCAAGGTTGGGATATTCGCCGTTAGATTCGCAAAGCTTTCTCTGGTGGTTGCCGGGATTACGGTAGTGTGCGCTATAGGAGTTTGGCTTGTTGGCGTCCCCGTTTTGAATGCGTTGTACAATACCGAGCTCGAATCGTACAAGCTGGAACTCTGCGTACTTATGGTAGGCGGTGGTTTTCTTGCGTTTACCACGTTGCTTACTGTGGGCATAACGATCATCCGTTTCCAGCTGATCCTTGTGCCCCTCTATGCGATATCAGCCCTTTTTGCCCGATTTATCTCGTATTACGCCGTTGCGAATTTTAGCCTCGCTGGAGCAGCTTGGTCGTATCTGGCAGTGATGGCGCTTTCTTCGGTGGTATTTGCACTTGCATTCGCGTTTGGTATATGGTGGTTACGGCCAAAGGTTAAGCAGTAGAATTGAGGCTGCCGGTTTAGCTCACGGCGCTGATTGGCGCATATCGAAAGGTATCGACAATGGTGAATTACAAGCTTGACAAGAACCTCGAGAAGCTCATCATCCTCAAGACGTATGCGAGCTTGGTGAAGGAGCCTGCATCCGAGAAGAATGCAGAGAAGATCAAGGCATTGCAGGACAAGCGGGTTCACGAGATCATGTGCGCCGCTTACGAATATCCTTTCTACCGGAAACGCTTTGAAGAGACGAACACCACACCTGACGACTACCGTTGCGCCGACGATCTCTACAAGTTCCCCGTTCTCTCCAAAGACGATCTTCGTGACTGGATGGATTCCGAACTCGAGCAGTATCCCGACAAGTACAAAGACTGGCACGTCAGTCCAACGTCGGGCTCGACGGGGCGTCCGTTGCGCATGCTGCAAAGCCCGCGCGAGCATGCTATTTGGACTGCAAATTGGTTGCGCACGATGGGTCTTGGGGGCTTTAATCCCTTTACCGGGAAAACCATGTGCCGTCCGAACTCGTTGCATGCGCGTGTGGACACCTCGAAATCCGATTCGCCTCTTCAGAGAATCGGTATTCTGCGTAGGAAGTACATGTCCGATACGATATGGGAGCGCATCAGCACGCAGGTCCTTGTCGACGAGATAAACGCGTATGAGCCCGATTACCTATATGCTCACAAGAACGTGCTCGTACGTATTGCAAAGTATGTCAAGGAAAACGACCTGTACATCTGGCAACCCAAGTTCTTCTCGCCAGTGAGCGAGATGACCGATGAGCCTTCTGCCGCGCTTATGGCCGAGGTGTTCGGTCCGGGCATGATCAATGCGTATGGTATGGCTGAAACTGGCACATGCGCCGTCAAGCTGCCCGGGGACGACTATTTCCAGATTCTCTCCGACAGCCATGTGGTCAACACCTACAACAAAGACCTGACAGCGCCTTCAGATGCGGGCATGGCGGTTATCACGCCGCTCCTGAAGACCGATTTGCCGCTCATCAACTACGAGTCTCTCGACTACATGGAAACGTACAAGCAGTTCGGCTTGACGTTCGCGAGTAGATTGCAGGGCCGTATGAACGATGCGATCTACCATTCGAACGGGACGACAACCGAGTGGGCGAACATCAGTGTCGTGATGAACTACACGCCCGAGGTGGTGGCCTATAGGCTTATCCAAGAAGAGCTGACCCACGTGCATTTGCTGTTCGTTCGCAATCCCGACGTACCGGAAGAGAAACAACCTGAAATTGCTGATCGCGTTTGCAGCCAGCTTAACGAAATGTTCAAAGACGAAAGCATGCGTCTCACGGTTGAATGGGTTGATGACATTCCAGCCGATCCAAATGGGAAGTTGCGTGTAATTGTCAGTAAAATCGATCGTCCGTAACGGGGGGAGAGAGCATGGATAACGTCCTAATCCTTGGTGCGGGAATCTATCAGGTGCCACTAATCAAGACTGCCAAGCGCCTGGGCTACCGCGTCATCGTAGCCAGCATTCCGGGTAAATACCCGGGTTTCGAATACGCTGACGAGGTGTCGTATACCGATATCCGCGATAAGGAATCGCTGCTTGAGCTGGCGCGTGACCATAACGTCAAAGCTGTGCTCACGGCTGGCACCGACGTGGCCATCAGCTCGATTGGTTACATATGCGAGAAGCTCGGCCTTCCGGGTATAAACGAGGATACGGGCCTCAAGGTAACGGATAAAATCGCCATGAAAGAGGCCTTCCGCGATGGAGGTGTCGCAACGGCCCGATTCGAGTTCGTGAACCTCGACGATGGCATTGACGAGGCCATGAAGGTTGCGGAAAGCATAGGGTATCCCGTTATCTTCAAGGCAATCGATTCGTCGGGGAGCCGTGGGATTACGAAGGTTTTCGAACCCGGCGAGATTGAAGGCGCGCTTCAAAACATTCGGGAGAACACGCGCTCGGAGCGTTACCTCATCGAAGAGCTCATTGTGGGTACCGAGTTTGGAACTCAGGCGTTTGTCCAGGATGGTCAGGTTGTTCTATTCATGCCGCATGGCGATTACCTATACGAAGGAGACACCGCCGTTCCAGCTGGGCATTACGTGCCGTTCGGCACGACGTCGATGGAGGAGGAAGCACGCAAGGAGACACAGCTGGCCATCCAGGCTGTGGGCATTAACGATGGGGCTGCCAACATCGACGCCATCGAAAGGGACGGGAAAGTCTATATCATCGAGATTGGCGCCCGAGCAGGGGCGACGTGTTTGCCAGAACTCGTTTCCGCTCGTTTTGGCATCGATTATTACGACCTGATCGTGCGTAAGGCGTTGGGAGAGCATGTTGACGTACCGAGCGAGTGCCTCGATGTGAATGTCTGCGCGATGCTGCTCTGCCCTGATAGGCCTGGCGTCGTCTCCGCAGTTCATCTTCCCGAGAAGGTTGCAGATACCGTTACCGAGGTGACGTGCGATCGCGCTCCCGGAGCCGTCATGCGCCATTTCAGGGTGGGTCCCGATCGCTCGGGGCACGTTGTGGCAAGCGGGGCATCCCTTGCAACTCTCGAACGCGATGTGCGCGATGCCATGCGCGGCGTGGTCGTGGAGTTAGAAGCGGGGGATTGCGAGAGCTGGATTATGCCAGCCTGGGTGGAGCTTGACGACGAGTGATTATCAGGGCTCCACGCGTTTGAGCTTCATGCCGATAAGGAACGTTGCCGAGAATACGATTGCGTTAGTAGCCATTACGGCAAAATATGCCCATGATGCTCCCGTGATTCCGAATGCGGTGACGGCCCAGTTAGATATCAGGTAAGCCAGAATTGCCACTATGCCATAAAGCGGGATGAGCGTCTTCTGAAAACGCACGATGGTTATGCCCAGCGTCGCTAATGTGGCAAGTGCGAGAAAACCGCCCCCGGTCATAAGGACAATCAGCTCAACGCGGTATTGTTCCAGGCTTGCGTTATACAAGATGTTCAAGACGGGTATGCCGATGGCGAATGCGGCAATGTCGCAAGCGAGGGTAAGCGCGGTAACCAAGCCGACGAGCTTCGCGAATCGCAGGGCGAAGGCCTTGATTTTCCCAGCTTGCCATTGGTCTGTAAGCGAGCCTATCATGGGCGTGTATACGAAGCTTGCCAACAACATGACCACGAACACCGGCATGGAGATGTAGCCGAAATAAGCCTGTGCCGCATCATCCATAATGGCATCGATTGCGTATTTTGAAGCGTTTCCCATATAGAAAAGAAGGAAGTCGGCTACGAAAACAGGCAAGCACTCTCGGATCAGAGAGACAACGTTCGTAAGGCCCCGATATCCTTCCGCGTGCGGCATCCCATACCGTTTTCTCACGTATAGCACTTGGCCAGCCAAGAAGAGCGCCGTGAATACCGTCGAGATGGACAACGCTGGCAGCAGGCTGCCAAAGGCGACGGTAAGCAGGGCGAATACCGCGATTGTGACGCCGGCGCGTATCGTGAACATGCGCGCTCCCACATCAAGGCGGTCTTCAAGCTGGTAAGCGCCCGTGTAGACGTCTTCAAAGGCTTCTACGGCCTTGAAGACGCACATGATAATCATGACGAGGGTTTTGTCATTTGAGTAGTTGAGCGTGGCGGCGCAGAAGGCTATGTAGGCACTCGAGGCCATTATCATGGCTATGCATGTGGCTATTCGCGATGCCCTGTATTCTTCGAAGGTAAACTGCCCCTTGCGGTCAGAAGCGTGGAATTTCCTCATTCCAAACTTGCCAACATTCAAGAACAAGTTCGCGTTCGCGAACGCAATGGTGAACACGCCCGCTACATACACGTCGCAGACGCGTGTGAGGACGACGAGCATGATGAGGGACTGAAGGGCGAGGAGCAAGCTTCCTGCTGTGTACCAGATAGACGTTTGACGTTGGATGTGCTTGAGTCTTGCAGACGAATCTGCCTGTTCCTCTACATCCTCTGGTATGGGTCGTATGGGCATTTGTGTTAAATCCTCACCATCGTTTTAGATATAATACCTCACGTGGATATGCGAGTTTCGCAAAGCTCGGCAGAATCGGAAGGCTTTTCAGTGACTGCGGATAAACCGTCAACGATGTTCAAGGTGATACGCGTACTCGTGTATGTGGCATTGACGGCCATGTTCCTTTTCCTGTTCTACCACGAGGCCACTGGCGAGTTTCCCGCAGATGTTACGGCGCATATCAAATACGCCCTGTCTGAAAACAGCTCCTACAGCCTCATATATCCGTTTCTCGCATTCTCGTATTTGAATGCGGGACCTCTTGGAGTTGGCGTTTTCCTCACGATAATAGAGATGGCGACGATCGTTGTCTGCGAGCGGTTTTTGAGGAAATTGCTGCCTGACGTGAGGATAGAGGTGGTATTCGTATTGGCGGTTGTCGTGAATTTCGTCACGGCTATCTACCTTCCCGTCATCCATCCCCATTTCACGAAGGGCCTTTCCGTCGGCAACTCGTGGCACAACTCGACGTACCTGGGAATGAAGCTTGTCAGCTTGATTGCAGTGTGGGCCTACCTGCGGTACGTGGATTACCTTGAGTCAAAGAACAAGTTCGTCGATTGGTGCGTGTTCTGCGTTTGCGTTGTGGCCAGCGTTTCCATAAAACCAAGTTTCGCGGTCATTTTCGGGCCGACGCTGGTCGTGCTCTGCGTGGTAGATTTGGTGCGTGACAAGAAGACCCTCAAACGGTCGCTAACGCTTGCCGTTCCTTTCGTGATCGCGCTTGCAATACTCGCCTATCAGTACACCGCCCTATATGTTGAGGACACTTCGAGCGGGATAGGATTCGGCCTTGCCCGAGTGTGGCGTCACAACCACTTCTTCTTCCCGTTGGGCATGCTGCAATCTTACGCATTCCCCTTCCTTGTATTCATATTCTGCTGGAGGAAATTCAAAGGCGATCGAAACTACCGCATGGCGCTCATCATGTTCTTTATCGCGTTATGCATTTATCTGTTCGTCAATGAGACAGGATCTCGTACTTATCACGGTAATTTCGGATGGAGCCTGAAATTCGGCGTCTACTACCTCTTCGTTACATCAATTGTCATCTTCTGCAGAGCGTATGCAGCCAAGTTCCCGGCGTTTATGAAGAATCCGACTCAGGAGAGCGATCTTCGCCCGTCTTTCTGGCCAGAGCTTTTCATGCTGCTAGTATTGGGGCTGCACTTGTTATCTGGCTTCGGGAATATCCTGAAAATGCTTCTCGGACATGGATATGGCTAGTGTTTGCACATGCCGCGGCGATGCTGTGCTTATGCGTCAAAATGCTTAACCCTGTTACAGGATTAAGAAAAGATAGGGTAGTGGTTAATGTCTAATTCGCGAGTGGTGCGGATAGCGCTCTGGGTTGTTCTGGCGCTGTCTTCAATTGCGTCGGTTCTTGTCATCGGCTTCGCGACCGATACGAGCATCTTTTCCTTAGATGCTTGGAGTTCTACGTGGAATGACGAGCAGCGCTATTACCGAACCGTCCAGCAAATGCGTGAAATTGGAGCGCCTTGCGGTGTTGCCGGCTATAACGAGGTTCCTGCGCTGCGTCCGTCATACGGTCCCTATAGCTTTTTCGTGTATTTGCCTTACTATCTGGGATCTTTTGTGACGGGATACACTTCCCATAACTTCATTTACCTAATCAACATGGCGTTCGGCGTTATAGCGTGCCTCCTCATCATACTTGTTTTACGGCCCGATGTCCGTCAGTCGCTACTCTGCATCGTGTTGTTCTTCCTGCATTTCATCATCTTGCGATACATCAGCTCGGGCATGACCGAGGCAAGCTATGTTTTGTTCGCATCTGTGTTCGCATGCTGCTCGATTTACGTGGCGCAAAAGATAAAACAGGTTGCGAAACCAGGGATGTTGACCATAGCCTTGGTGATTGCGATGGTTGCAGTTGGGTTCTGGGGCTTGATGAGGCCGTATATCCTTGCGTTCATGATCGTTCCCTGGGCGCTGCTCGCATTTGGCGATATGCCGTTTACTCGTTTGCGCCGCGGAATCCTGTTCGCGTTTGGCGTCTTGGTGGCGGTAGTGACTATATTCGTGTACATGTACCTGTCCAAATACTACTCCACGCCTTATTTCTACAGCCCAACCATCGCAAACGATTTCTTCGACCGAATAGCCCGCTCGATTCCCGGGCTTGTGGGCAAACATGTTGAATGCGTGTTGTACTCAGCTGCCAAGCTTCTCAAGCTCAAATGGCAAGGAATCATGACGTTCACCTTTGCAGGCTGTTGGATCGTCCTTCTCGTGCTTGGAGTGAAAGCGCTGAAAGCAGGAGACCGCGCTTCAGGCGCTCTTCTTCTCGGCTTGGTTCTCGCAGGCTTGGCGATCTTCGAAGCCCATTTGCTCATGTACAACTACAGGCAAATGCATCGCACCATGTTAGCTACCGATGTCGTGTATTTGATTGCGCTCATCTGGTATGGATCGAAGGGTTTGAAGGGCTCGCATTTCACATCTCGAGCTGTTCTCGTCGGGCTTTCATGTCTCCTGTGCGTGGTTTGCTTGGCTCTCAAGCCCGGTGATTTTGCTTTCCCGCAAGTGAAGTCGGAGCATTCTGCCGAACAGGAGGCGGCGTTACAAGTCGAATTGGCCCAGTTGATGCCTCAGTCAGAGGATGAGTGGGGCAACACGATAGCCCATCCTGTTGAGAATCGGAGTATTTATATCTATTTCAACGTTCCGATTTACATGAGTTTGAACAGTTTCCAGATGAACAAGTTAGAGGAGGCTGTTGAAAAAGGGACGCTGAAGAGCAAGTACCTGAGCATGCCTGATGACTATGAAATAAACGACGACCTCCGTAAGCGCTACAAGGTCATTTATGAAGGAAATAGGCATATCATCTACCTAGTGCATGAGTAGCGAGTCGTTGAGGGTAACGGTAGATTGAAGCACGTCGTTAGTTGGAGGATACAATGAAAAACCTGCTCGTATTGGGGGCAAGCTATTCTCAAGTTCCGTTAATCAAAGCTGCTCAAAGGCTTGATTGCCATGTAATCGCCGCAAGTATACCTGGTAATTACGCAGGCCTTGATGTGGCGGATGAAGTTGTCAGCGTGGATATAACAAAACCCGAAGAGGTGTATGAAGCCGTTAAGGATAGAGGTATCGACGCGGTCACCACTTGCTGTATGGACGTGGGGATGAAGGCCCAGGGATATTTGTGTGAGATGCTGAATCTTCCCGGGCCGAAATTGTTTGCCGCCACGGCCGCTTCAGACAAATCGATTGAAAAAGCTGCTTATAAGGCACATGGAGTAAACACCGCAGGTTACGAAATCGTGCATGATGCCGCTGAGCTCGAGGCGGCTCTGGACAATCTCAGGTTTCCCGTGATTTTGAAGGCTGTCGACCAGATGGGGAGCCGGGGAGTGTTCAGGTCTGATACCCGAGAACAAGCAAGGGAGAACTTCGAGCTGTCCATGGCTGCAACGAGCAAGGATTTCTGCATCGTGGAGGAGTTTCTCATCGGTGAGATGTTCGGCGTCGAGGCGATGGTGAGCGGTGGAGAGCTTGCCTATGTTTTGCCGTTGGGCAATGTCCTGCACGACGGGAATCCCCCATTTCCGATAGGGCATTACGTTCCATGGAAAGATGACGGCCAGTTAGCCAGGCGTGTTGTCGAGCAAACACAGGCCGTAGTCCGGGCTCTTGAGTTCGACGATTGCGCAATGGATATGGATTGCATGCTTGTGGGCGATGACGTCTATGTGATAGAGGCCACTGCACGCGCGGGCGCAACATGCATCACGGATACGGTCAGCATTTATTACGGTATCGACTACTATGAGGCTATCGTGCGAGTTGCTCTTGGCGAGGATGTTCGCCCGATGTTCGATCTCGAAGGAAACCGGGGAGTGCCGAGTATTACCAGATTGCTAGAATCTAGTGAGGGCGGGATTGTAGAAGCTGTGCTGATGCCGGAAGAGCTTCCCGATGCCGTTGTCGACCTTTCGTACAACGTATCCCCAGGAGACGAAGTGCGTCCTATGAGCAATGGACGCGATCGAATCGGACAGCTCATCATCAAGGGCGACACGCTTGACGAATGCCGGAAGGTTGAAAGTGGCATTCTGCCGTTAGTTGGAGTGCGCTGCAAGTAGGGGATCAATGGGCAGGTGGCCGTGGATCATTGTGCCCAGGCTCATTTCCATACACTTCTCTCACGACAAATTGGGGTGAGTTGTTCAGCGAGATGTAGATGCGCCCGATATACTCGCCGATGAGACCCAGCATAATCATGATCATGCCGCCGATGAACAGGACGGCAGCCATCGTAGAGCTATAGCCCATGGGGACTAATGGGCGTAACAGCTTGCGGATAATGATGAATGCCGCGAAAACGAGGCCGATTAATGAGAGGCCAAATCCGCAGAACGTTGCCAATCGCAGCGGTTTGACGGAGAACGAAGTAAAGCTGTTCGTCCATAACGAAAGCGATTTCTTGAAGCTGTAGTTTCCCGTTCCTATGGTGCGCTCTCGTTCTTCCATGTCCACGTTGCAGACATGCTTCGTTGATGAGACCATGAGTCCAGAAAGATAGGGATAGGGGTTGGTGTACTTGATGACCTCATCTCGCACGAAACGCTTCATAGCTGCGAAGTTTGAGAACTTCAATTCAGGGTCCTTGTTGAGAAGCCATGTTGAGATGACGTCATTGACTTTAGATCCGAAGTTTTTCCAGGCCGATTGCTTCTTCTTCGGATATCGGGCAATGGACACGTCATAACCGCCACCGTTTTCAGCGTCTTCGATGAGGGGTTTTAGAAGGTCCCATAAACGATCCATGGGGCATTGCTGATCGTCGTCGACGAACACGATATAGTCGCCTTCCGCAAAATGGCATCCGCACATGAGGGCCGCATGGCGTCCCCCGTTCTTAGCCAAGTCTACGGCTATGATCCGCGAGTCTTTCTCGGCTTCTGCTTTGATGACCTCGAGCAGTCCGTCGGGGGAGCAGTCGTTCACGGCGATTACCTGATAGTCGAACTCAGGTCGTTGTGCGACAACCTCGCGGATTTCCTCGATAACGAGCCCGACTGACCCCTCGCTTTTGTAGCAGGGGATGATGAAGCTGATGGTGCTTTGTGGATTATCGGACACGACATGGCCTTCCAGTGAGTTTGCAATGCAAACCTGATTATAATGCAGCATTCGATTGAAGGTTTTGCGCATCGGCCATGTGTGCCGCTAGTTTGCTATAATTGCAAGGTGTGTGAAACGCAGAAGTGAATCGCAGGATTTATAAGGGGAAGATATGGGCGAACTCATTTCACAACTATGGACACCCGAGCTGCAGATGGCTTTCTCGATAGTCATGATCTGCTTGGTGGTTCTGTACGTGCTGAGCATCATCTGGGTGGCGCGTGATGCGTACATGCGCGGAACGATGTGGTACTTATGGGCAGTCGTGGCGTTGGTTCCATTGCTTGGCGTCATCGCATACTGCCTGCTGCGTCCGCCGCTGCTGCAGATCGATCGCGATGAGCAGGAACTCGAGGTTGCTTTGAAGCAACGCGAATTGATGAAATACGGCGAATGCGGGTCGTGCGGATATCCGGTCGAAGCTGACTACGTGATGTGTCCCAATTGCCATCAGCGTCTCAAGAACCTGTGCTCGACTTGCCATCATGCGCTTGACCCTTCATGGTCTGTCTGCCCGTATTGCACCACCCCGGTAAATCGTTCGGGATCCACAAGCCGTACGAGGTCTTATCAGTAAGCTAAAGTGCGCATATTTGGAAAAGCCGCCCACGAGGGCGGCTTTTTTCATATAATAGACCGCTGTGGCTGTTTTTGTGCCGCCATAACTTGCTGATGCTGGGCGGTTGTGGCGAGCTCAGGTGCCCTGAAGGGCCCGAAGCGCGTGAGCCAAGCGGCCTTCGCGCCGTGCGCGAACGCGCGAGGGGCCTGAAGGGCAGATGTGCCGCCACAACCGTCCAGAGCAGGTGCTTTGTAGGCACCCGGCTAGAAGCAGGCGCTTTGTATGCGCCCGGCAGAAAGGAAAGAAGATATGAAGATCGTTTTACCCGACGGCTCGCCGAAGGAGCTCGAGCAGGGCGCCACGGTGGCCGATGTAGCCGCATCCATCGGCGCCGGCCTCGCGAAGGCCGCGCTCGGCGGCATCGTGAACGGCAAGGAAGTCGACTTGTCGTACGAGGTCGCGGAAGGCGACGAGGTAGCCATCCTCACCAACAAGAACCCCGAGGCCCTTGAGCGCTTGCGCCACTCGACCGCACATGTCATGGCGGCTGCGCTTGTGGATTTGTACGGCGATGTCAAATTCGGCGTGGGTCCTGCCATCGAGAACGGGTTCTACTACGATGTCAAGCTCGACCGCTCGCTGTCCTCCGATGACTTCGAGGCCATCGAGGCCCGCATGGCCGAGATCGTCGCCGCAGCCGAGCCCTTCGTCCGCAAGGAAGTCACGCGCGAAGAGGCGTTGGCGCTTTTTGCTGACCAGCCGTTCAAGGTCGAGCTCATCAATGAACTGCCCGAGGATGAAGTCATTACGATTTACTCCATCGGCTCGTTCACGGATCTGTGCCGTGGCCCGCACCTGCCCGATACGAGCAAGGTGCCCGCGTTCAAGCTGCAGAAGATAGCCGGCGCTTACTGGCGCGGCGACTCCGAGCGCGATCAGCTGCAGCGCATATACGGCACCGCGTTCTTCAAGCAGAAGGAGCTCGACGAGTACTTGCACAATCTCGAGGAAGCCGAGAAGCGCGACCATCGCAAGCTCGGGCGCGAGCTGGGCATCTTCATGATGGATGAGCTGGCAGGCGTGGGCTTGCCGCTCTACCTCCCGAAGGGGGCGCGCATCATCCGCACGATGCAGGAATGGCTGCGCAAGGAGCTGTACCGTCGCGGCTACGAGGAGGTCATCACCCCGCACATCTACAAGGCCGACGTGTGGAAGACCTCGGGACACTACGACTTCTACCACGAGAACATGTACTTCTTCAACATCAACGAGGGCACCGACGAGCAGCCGCGTTACAGCGAGTACGGCGTGAAGCCGATGAACTGCCCGGGCCACGTGATGCTGTACCGCAACGACGTGCACTCCTACCGCGACCTACCCGTGCGCTATTTCGAGTTCGGCACGGTCTACCGCCACGAGATGAGTGGCGTCGTGCACGGGCTCATGCGTGCTCGCGGCTTCACGCAGGACGACGCACACGTCTTCTGTCGCGAGGATCAGGTTGTCGACGAGGTCGTCGCCATCCTGGACCTGGCTGACAACATCATGAAGGAGTTCGGTTTCGAGTACGAGGCCGAGATCTCCACGAGGCCCGAGAAGTCGATCGGCACCGATGCGATGTGGGAGTTCGCGGAGAACGCGCTCAAGGAGGCCATCACGCGTCGTGGTCTGAATTATGAGATCAATCCTGGTGACGGTGCCTTCTATGGCCCGAAGATCGACATCAAGGTCAAGGACGCCATCGGGCGCACCTGGCAGTGCTCGACGGTCCAGGTCGACTTCAACCTGCCCGAGCGCTTCGGCCTCACGTACCGCACGGCCGACAACGCCGAGGCGCAGCCGTTCATGCTGCATCGTGCCCTGTTCGGCTCCATCGAGCGCTTCCTCGGCATCCTGATCGAGCATTACGCGGGCGCGCTGCCGCTGTGGCTCTCGCCGGTGCAGGCAGTTATCCTGCCCATCGCCGACCGTCACAAGGACGCCGCCTACGAGCTGTCGAAGAAGCTCGTGGCAGCCGGCGGGCGCGTTGAGGTGTACGAGCAGAACGAGCCGATGCGCGTGAAGATTGCGAAGGCGCAGGCCCAGAAGATTCCGTACATGATTGTGCTCGGCGACAAGGAAATCGAGGACGGCACGATCTCGGTGCGCGATAGGTTCGAGGGCGATAAGGGCGTGTGGCCGGTCGAGCAGATGGTCGAGCTGTTGTCCGACGCCGTCGTGTAATAGCACGTTCGAAGTGTCAGGAGGTGCTGAAATGGTGCAGCAGATCAGTTCGGCGGAGTGGGAGGAGCTCGTCATCGGCTCCGACACCCCGGTTCTCGTAGATTTCTTCGCCACATGGTGCGGTCCCTGCAAGTCCATGGCGACAGTCGTTGACGAGATAGCAACAGAGCAAGCGGGGAAGATTGCGGTTTACAAGCTCGATATCGACGAGGACCCCGATATACCCCGGCAGTTCAAGATTATGAGCATTCCCACGTTCCTCGCGTTCAAGGGCGGGGAGCTTCTTGGCAGGAAAGTGGGCGTGCAATCCAAGGAAGACTTGCTCGGCCTGTTCAATTAGGTTTTAGCGAGACAATTGGCAACGTGGTGCGGGAGGCTTCGGCCTCCCGCACGTATATTTAGGTACTGAAATATAGTCCTGAGAATATATTTCAGTACCCAATTATAGCTTTTCGTACCTATTAGTCTAAAAGTAGTATAAAATACTTCCATCGCGGCGAGTTGCCATGGGATAACTCGCCGTAGACACGTTGATGAAGAGAAGGGAAGGGTCATGGAAAAGTCAACGAAGGCTGCTTGGCTTAGGCGTGCCTGGGCCGCGGCAATCGTCGCTCTCATGTGCGTGATGGCGCTGGGTTTGGCGGCGTGCGGAGGATCGTCCAGTAGTTCGGCTGCGCAGTCCGGTTCCACGTCCGCGTCTGCCTCGAGCGCTTCCGAAAACAGCGCCTCGGCGAGCTCAGCATCTGCGAGCAGCTCTGAGGCGAGCAGCTTGGAGGCGAGTGCGTCTGCGTCGTCCGCTGCGGCAGGGGACGTTGTCACGTTCACCGATTCCGCTGGTCGCAAGGTTGAGGTTCCCGCGAAGATCGACAGGATTGCCGTGACCGGTCCCGTTTCCCAGATGTGCATGCTCACCTTCGCGCCCGACAAGATGGTCGGCCTTTCGAATGAGCTGTCGGCAGCTGAGATGAAGTACGTGGGCGAAGAGTACGGCAAGCTTCCGGTTTACGGCCAGATCTACGGTGGAAAGGGCGACTTCAACAAGGAAGCTGTGGCAAGCGCTGACCCGCAGGTGATCTTGGATATCGGCGAGGCCAAGAAGAGCATTGTCGAAGACTTGGACGAGATCCAGGCCGCAACGGGCATCCCCTGCGTGCATGTCGAGGCCACGCTGGGCTCGTACAGCGAGGCCTACGAGATGCTCGGCCAACTGCTCGGCGAGGAGACGAGAGCCGCGGAGCTGAGTGACTACTGCAAGCAAGCGTACGGTTCGGTGAAGTCTGCGATGGAGAGCGTTCCTGCTGAAAAGCGCGTGAAAGTCGCCTATCTGCTAGGTGATGCTGGGCTCAACGCCATTCCGAAGGGCTCTTTCCAGGGTCAGGTCGTTGAAATGGTTGCCGACAATGTCGTGGAAGTCGAAAACGCCACGGGCAGCGGTTTGGGCAACGAGGTGAGCTTCGAGCAGATCGCCCTGTGGGATCCGCAGATGATCATCTTCGCTCCGGGCAGCGTGTACGGCTCTGCAGCCAACGACCCGTCTTGGTCGACGCTGACGGCCGTGAAAGACGGCAACTATTACGAGGTTCCGGGAGAACCGTACAACTGGGTGCACAATCCTCCGAGCGTGAACCAGATTCTGGGCATGCAGTGGTTCGTCCGCCTGTGCTATCCGGATCAGTTCGATGACAACATCGCCGATGTCGTCAAGAATTACTACAAGACGCTCTACAAGTACGACCTGAGCGACGAGGAGTGCGCCGCGCTGCTCAAGAACGCTGAACCGAAAAAATAGGTTTATTCGGAATGCGCGTTTGGGGTTGACCCAAACGCGCATCCACAATCGAGCCACGAAGGCGCTCGAAGAGATAGATGGGCAATGCGGATTCGGGGCATGACCTCGAATCCGCATTGGATGGAAGAGGGAAATGGCCAAGATATCGGGCAAGAACGCTCCCGTGCGGCGGAAACGGACCGCCAACCTCATCTTGTTGGGGTTGGGTATCCTGGTCATAGTCCTGGCCATCCTCTCGTTTCTTGTCGGCCGCTATCCCATAAGCCCCGACAAGGTCGTGGCCATGCTGGCCGACCACGTCATTCCCATCGACCCGTTCTGGACCGACCAGGAGGAGACGATCTTCTTCAACGTGCGTCTTCCACGCGTGGTGATGGCCATGCTCGTGGGCTGCTGTTTGTCGTCGGCGGGCGCGGCATACCAGGGCACGTTCCAGAACCCGCTCGTGTCGCCCGATATCCTTGGCGCATCGCAGGGCGCCGCGTTCGGCGCAGCCGTGGCCATCTTGCTCGGCTTCGCGAGCTTCGGGATTTCGGCCATGGCTTTCGGCTTCGCCATCATAACGGTGCTGCTCGTCATAGCGGTGGCGCAGGCGGCGCGCGGCAACCAGGTGCTCACCGTCGTGCTCGCGGGCGTCATGGTGAGCTCGTTGTTCTCGGCGGGCGTTTCCTTCACCAAGCTCATCGCCGACCCCGCCGACCAGCTGCCGGCTATCACGTATTGGCTGATGGGTAGCCTCACGAGCGCGAAACCCGCTGATGTGTTCATGGCGTTTCCGCCGATGTTCATCGGTTTGGTTGTTCTCTTTGTCCTTCGCTGGAAGATCAACATCCTGACGATGGGCGACGACGAAGCTTCGACGATGGGCGTGAACACCAAGCTGCTGCGCATGATCATCATTTTGGCGGCTACGCTCGTCACGGCGGCCAGCGTTGCCGTCACGGGCATGATCGGCTGGGTGGGCCTGGTCATCCCGCATTTGTCGCGCATGCTCATCGGAAGCGATTACCGCAAGCTCATGCCGGCGAGCATGCTCATGGGAGCTTCGTTCCTCCTGCTTGTCGACGACGTGTCGCGACTGGCCACCACTGCCGAGATTCCCATCGGCATCCTCACGGCCTTCATCGGCGCGCCGTTCTTCCTGTACCTCATCACGCGTGAGGGGAGGAAACGCAGATGAGCATATGCATCGAAAAGCTCGACTTCTCATACGGCTCTCATCGCGTCCTCAAGGACATCAGCGTTGACGTGGCTGATGGCACGCTTGTAAACGTGCTCGGTCCGAACGGCACCGGCAAATCCACGCTTTTCCGTTGCATTCTGGGTTTGAACAAGAACTATCAGGGCACCATCATCGTGAACGGCAAGGATATCCGAAAGCTTTCCATACGCGAGCGCGCCAAGGAGATGGCCTACATTCCTCAATCGCACAAGCCGGTGTACGATTACGCCGTGCTCGACGTGGTGCTCATGAGCGCAAGCGCAAGCTCGGGCATGCTCTTCACGCCCAAGCAGGCGCACGTGGACCGTGCCTACGAGGCGCTTGACCGCGTTGGCATCGCTCACTTGGCCGAGCGTCCCTACACGCAGATTTCCGGTGGCGAGCAACAGCTTGTCCTGGTCGCCCGAGCCTTGGCGCAGAATGCGAGCACGCTCATCATGGATGAGCCAACCTCTGCGCTCGACTACGGCAACACGGTGCGGGTGCTCACCTGCGTGCGTCAGCTCGCCGAGGAAGGGCTCACCATCATCCAGTCAACCCATCAGCCCGACCAGGCATTCCTTTACTCCGATAAGACGCTCGTGATCCACGAGGGCGAAGTGTTGGCGTACGGCACGCCCAAGGAGACCATCACCGAGGAGCTCATCAGCCGCATCTACGGCGTCAACGTCGAGGTGAACTCCCTTTACGACGACAAGGTGCGCGTCTGCGTGCCCTTAAGCGAAGTCGCCCGCAAAAGCTAGCGTGCCAAACTGCCCGGCACTTCATCACGCCCCGTTCGGGTCCCGTAGCGTCAACGGTCAAGAGTTCCGATACGGTTCGCAGGAGTTTGCATGTCCCGTATAACCCCAGGTGAAAACGCGCATGGGCTTGTCCTCGTAGTTTTGGGATAATTAAGTTTGTGTCTGCGGAATCGCCGATGTCGCGCCTTCACCTGGGGTTATGCTATGGAATCCTGATGACATGGTGAACTGTAGCAGAATTCTTCGTGATGGCGCAGGTCCTGTGCGTTTGGGGCAGCCGTTCTGGTACAATGCACGCCATGCAAATGAAGCCGGGGAAATACTAGCTACCTTACAGGCCCTTCGAGGGCTTTCCCCGCACGCCCGATCGGGCATTTTACTTCACCAGCTCTTTTCCCAATAGGAATAACGACGAGGAGGCCATCATGGCGGATACCAGCATGCGCGAGAAACTCGAGAAGATCATCGACGCATACGACGAATTGCAGCAGAAGATGGGCGACCCGGCCGTTCTGGCCGATCAGAAGGAATACAACCGCCTAGCGAAGGAGTACG
This sequence comes from Eggerthellaceae bacterium, assembly GCA_017434045.1. Classification (GTDB taxonomy): domain Bacteria; phylum Actinomycetota; class Coriobacteriia; order Coriobacteriales; family Eggerthellaceae; genus UBA9715. Next base: position 31,621 of record JAFRGA010000056.1, on the reverse strand, counting down.
CGAACCAAGGTGCGCTCGTGAAGCAGGCCCGCGCGTACGTCCAGGCGGAAGACGACCTGGCCGAGGCGAAGGAGATGCTCAACGAACCCGATATGAAGGAGTTCGCGCAGGAGGAGATCGCGCGCATCGAGGCCGAGCTCCCCAGCATCGAGGAGGAGATCAAGTTCATGCTCATCCCGGTCGACCCGGCCGACGAAAAGGACATCATCGTCGAGATCCGCGGCGGCGCCGGCGGAGACGAGGCCAAGATCTTCGCAGGCGACCTGTTCAAGATGTACGAGCGCTTCGCATCCGAGAAGAAGTGGAAGATCGAGCTTCTGGACGTCATGCCCTCCGAGGCGGGTGGCTACAGCGAGATCTCGTTCAAGGTGAAGGGCGACAAGGTGTACTCGTTCATGAAGTTCGAGTCGGGCGTCCATCGTGTGCAGCGCGTGCCCAAGACCGAGTCGCAAGGGCGCATCCACACGTCCACCGCAACCGTCGCTGTGCTTCCCGAAGCCGACGAAGTCGAGGTCGAGATCAAGAACGAGGACCTTCGCATCGACGTGTACCGTGCCGGCGGCCCGGGCGGCCAGTGCGTCAACACGACCGACTCGGCCGTGCGCATCACGCATCTCCCGACGGGCTTGGTCGTGCAATCGCAGGACCAGAAATCTCAGCTGCAGAACAAGATTGCGGCCATGGCCGTGCTGCGTGCCCGCCTGTACGAGAAGATGCTCGCCGAGCAGCGCGAGGCCGAAGGTGCCGAGCGCCGCGCCCAGGTCGGCACCGGCGACCGCTCCGAGAAGATCCGCACCTACAACGGCCCGCAGGACCGTGTGACCGACCACCGAATCGGCTATAACGGTACGTACAACGGCGTCCTGCTAGGTTCGGGCGGTGCCGGCCTCTCCGAGCTGATCACGGCCCTTCAGGCGGCTGAGCGCGCTCGCAAGCTCGAGCAGGCGGTTTAGCCCTGGTCTTTGCCAGCAGCTGGGACGGTTATTCCCTAACATGGAAAGACGCTGATGGAAGGCGATATCTGGACAGTCAAGCGCGTGCTCGCCTGGATCGAGGGCTATCTGGCGCAACATGGCGACGAGAACCCGCGGGTGTCGGCGCAATGGCTCGTCAGCGAGGCGCTCGGCGTCTCGCGCATGCAGCTGTTCCTCGATGCGGAACGGCCGCTTACGGCTGACGAGCGCGGCATTCTGCGCGATTGGACGCGTCGGCGCGGCCAAGGAGAGCCGCTTCAGTACATCACGGGCGAGGTGGCGTTTCGCCATATAACCCTGAAGGTGCGCTCCGGCGTGCTCATTCCCCGTCCCGAGACGGAGGTGCTCGTCAGCGAGGCGCTGGCGCTGCTTCCTGCCGCCCCGAAGCCCCAAGACGGCTTCGATGCCGAGATGTTGCGCCAGTACGCGGAACTCACCGGCGAGGAATCTCCCGACAACATCGATGTGCCCGATGCCGCGCCCCTGCTCATCGCCGACCTTTGCACGGGTACCGGCTGCATTGCGTGCTCGATAGCCTTCGAACATCCCTCCACGACAGTCGTCGCCACCGACATTTCGAAAGAAGCCGTCGGGCTCGCCTGCGAGAACACAGCCGCCCTTGGGCTTGACGATCGGGTGACGGTCGTGGAGTGCGATTTGGGAGAGGGGATAGACGAGGGGCTCATCGGGAGCTTGGACCTCGTCGTCTCCAATCCGCCGTACGTGCCGACGGCGGTGCTCGCCGACATCCCCGACGAGGTGGCGTTCCATGAGCCGAGCTTGGCCTTGGACGGGGGAGCGGACGGGCTTGACGTGTTCCGCCGAATCGTCGCCTGGAGCCGCAGCGCCTTGAAGCCCGGTGGCGGGCTGGCGGTGGAACTCCACGAAACGTGCCTTGACGCCGCGGCGGACATCGCGCGTGAATCCGGCTTCGTCGACGTGGCCATCGTGGAAGACCTTGCCGGCAGGCCACGCGTGCTCGTCGCTCGGGCGCGATGAAGTGCCGGGCAGTTTGGGCGCGATGAAGCGCCGGGCAGTTTGATGCGCCGGGTGTGATGAAGACTGGGGCACTTTGGCATGGGGGAACTGCCCTTCTGTCATCCTGAGGTCGAAGCCCGAAGGATCTCCGCGAAGCGCGCACCCGGGTGAACCGCTTTGCGGAGATTCCTCGCTGCGCTCGGAATGACAGTTTCCCCGGCGTTATCGTTACAGTCAACTGTGTCAGCGGGATTTTGTGGGACGAGCGGGCCTCCGTGAATAGCATGACCCCTCGAATGTCGCGTTTCTAGCTGAACACAAACGCCGTAATGCCATATAGTGGATAATGTCCAAGTAAACAAGGGATTATGAACGTTTCCAGCTAGTTGTCCAATCGTATGTGTGTGGAGTTGAACATGGAAGAAACCAACGTCTTATTGTCAAAGCTGTCCGAGGCCGAAGAGGTTCTGGTCAACCGCCTTGAGGGCCGAAAACCGCAGATCGGCATCATATTGGGATCGGGCTTGAATCCGATGGCCGAGAAGGTCGAAGACCCCGTGTTCATTCCATATGGCGAGGTTCCCCATATGAAGTGCTCCACCACCACGAGCCATGTGGGCCGTTTCGTCTGCGGCATGTTGGCGGGGAAGTGCGTGCTCGTTATGCAGGGGCGCCTGCACGGTTACGAGGGCAACACGTCTCAGGAAGTGGCGTTCCCGGTGTGGCTCATGCATCGTCTGGGAATCGACACGGTCATCACGACGAATGCCGCCGGCGCCATCAACGAGTCCTACAAGGTGGGCGATTTCTGCATCATGAGCGACCACATCAACTTCACCGGGCACAATCCGGTTGTGGGAGCCGATCCCGACGGAATCTCCTTCAGGTTCTTCTCGATGAAGGATGCCTACGACCCCGAGCTCAGGAAGATTGCACATGAGGTTGCCGAACGCGAGAACGTATCCGTTCAGGAAGGCGTTTTCCTCGCAGTTCTAGGGCCGAGCTTCGAAACGCCGGCCGAGATCCGCGCCTTCAGGGCATTGGGAGCCGACACCGTTGCCATGAGCGTTGTCGAGGAGGTCATCGCGGCACGTCATGTGGGCATGCGCGTTCTCGGCATTTCTCTCTGCTCGAACATGGGATGCGGAATAGAAGGCGCCTCGCCGACGGACGAAGAGGTCTTCGAAGTCGCGATGAGGATGCAACCCGATTTCTGCAAGCTCATGAGCGGGATAGTGGGCGCTATTTAGTCAAATGCCTAGAAAGCGAATTGAAGGGGGCAGTCCCCTTCAATGCGCCGATTATCTATGGGGGCGGTTTCCTTAGATGCGCTAATGGAGGCCAGCTCTTTGATGCGGTTTCCTCTGATCTTCGCAGCGCGTTTTGGCAGTCGCAGGTGCGCTTGAACGCTTGCTTGAGAGCTTTTCGGATAAACCATGCAGAGGGTGTGCGGAGTGCACGAAGGTGCATCAGCTGCCTGTATACTAGTAAAGCTTGTTTTCCTGCAATTCGGGGGGAGCCGCATGGCTAAAGAAATAATCGTCGTGCATGGCAACAACACGTTGACGGGCACGGTTGAAGTGGCGGGCGCCAAGAATTCCGCATTGAAACTCATCGCAGCATCCATTCTCGCCCAAGGCGAATGTGTTCTCCACAACGTCCCGGTCATCTCCGATATCGAAGTGATGTCGGAAGTGCTCGAGGTCCTCGGTGCCACGGTGCATCGTGGTGGCGAAGGGGATGAGCATACGCTTTACGTCGATACGGCGAACATCGACTCGTACGAGACTCCTTACGAGCTGGTTTCGAAGATGAGGGCGAGCATTTCCGTCCTCGGTCCGCTCATCGGGCGTTTCGGAAATGCCTACGTCGCCATGCCCGGGGGCTGCCAGATCGGCGCCAGGAAGATCGACATGCATCTCCGTGGGCTCGAGTCGCTCGGCGTGGAGTTCTCGATCGACCACGGATACCTCAGGGCCGAGGCGAAGAACGGCCTGCACGGAGCTCACGTCGTGCTCGACTTCCCCAGCGTGGGCGCCACGGAGAACCTGCTGATGGCCTCCGTCGTCGCCGAAGGGACGACGGTCATCGCCAACGCGGCCCGCGAACCCGAGATCATGGACTTGGCCGACATGCTCAACGCCATGGGGGCGAACGTGAAGGACGCAGGTTCCTCGATCATCACCGTCGAGGGCGTCGAGGTGTCCTCGCTGCATCCATGCGAGCACAGGACCGTCGGCGACAGGATCGAGGCGGGCACCTTCCTTGCAGGCGGCGCGTTGACGGGCGGCCCGTTGACGGTGAAGGGAATCAAGCCCGACTACCTCCGCATGGCCATCGCCAAGCTCCGCGAAATGGGTTGCGTAGTGGACGAGGCTCCCGATTCCATCACTGTCAAGAGGACCGAGCCTCTCAACCCGGTTGAAATCCAAACCTTGCCACATCCCGGCTTCCCAACCGATCTCCAGGCGCAGTTCATGCTCCTCGCGTCTTGTGCGAAAGGCATGTCGGTCATCACCGAGAACGTGTTCGAGAACCGCTTCATGTTCGCGGCCGAACTCGCCCGCATGGGTGCCGATATCCTCATCGAGGACCATCATGCGCTCGTTCGTGGAGGGCGGAAGTTGCAGGGGGCACCGGTGTCCTCGACTGACCTTAGGGCAGGCGCGACCCTCGTGCTCGCCGGTATCGTGGCGGAGGGCGAGACGCGTGTCCACAAGATCAACCACATCGACCGCGGCTACGAGGACTACGTGGGAAAGCTGCGCTCGCTTGGCGCAGATGTGAGCAGGGAATTCCCCTACAAGAACTATCGGACAAGCGTGCGGCTCCGTTCGGAAGAGTAGCGCATGGCCAGGCATGGAGGACATTTCTCCTCTTCGCGTTCGCGTAAGACGTCGCGAAAGGTCGAGAATGCGACAATCGGAACCCACGTCGAGCGTCAAGGCGGCGCCCCTCGCCCCGCCGCGCAGCGCAAGCCCGCTTCGTATTCCAATGCCCGCGTGGCCTCTCGCGCCTCCGAGAGCCATCTCGACACCCTGATGCCCACCGCCACGAGCGGAGAGGATGCGGCGAGCTACCGCCGCCGTTCACAGCAGCGCCGATACGTGGAATCGCTCCAGAGAAAGGCCCGCATCCGCAGGATAGTGACGGCACTGCTCGCCGTGGCCGTCGTGGCCGCAGTGGCCCTTGGGGCCGGCTGGCTTGCGTTCAGGGGCGTGCTGGGCTCTCAGATGATGTTGCGCGACTCGAATGCGGCTGAAGCTCTGAGCGCGCCCAAATCCGATGAGACTGTATACACACTCGTGACGGCCGAGCTCGGGGAGGCCGCAGAGCCTCTAGCCAAGGAAGGCCCCGACATGATCCTCCTCGTGGTCGAGAACCGCGAGTCAGGGAAGCTCGCGATAGTGAACATCCCCTCGTCGCTGAAAGTCACCGTCGACAACGACACGCGCCGGCTTGCCGACATGGCCGCCGACGGCGATGCATCGCTCATCTCGGCGGTGGAGTCCTATACCAAGCTCGACATCCACCATTTCGTGAAAGTGTCGGAAGGCGGCATGGCGGGCATTGTCGATGCGCTGGGCGGCATCGATGTAACCTTCGAGCAGGAAATCGACGATCCCCATGCAGGCGATGTCTACTATCCAGTCGGCACCTACACGGTTAACGGGCCGGGTGCAGTCACGTACCTTCGCGCGAACAACATCAAGATGGGCGAAACCGACCAGATGAAGAACCAAGCCGCCTTCGCCAAGGCTATCCTGGCGCGGCTCGCGACTTCCGAGAGGGGGTTCACCACCGAACTCGAGGCAATCGACGAGTTCTTCCAAACGGACCTCTCGCTTGGCAACCTCGAGGACTTCGCGCGCTGGGTGAACGAGATCGGGGTCGAGAACGTGCGCACCGACATCGTTCCGGGCTACTTCACCACTTCGTCGGATATCGTCGGGGTGAACTCGACGATGTTCGCGAGCAAGCCGGCTGAGTTCGCCTCGTTCATAGAGGGCCTTGAAGGGTCAAGCGGGGATGCAAGCCAGGAGGCGGCCACGCAGGTTGCCGATCCCACGACGTTCAACATCGAGGTCCGCAACGGCACGGATATCGCCGGTGCGGGCAAGACGACGGCCGAGGCGCTTGCCAACCAGGGCTTCCGCATCACCGACGTCGGCAATGCCGAACAGCAGGTATACGACGAGACCCTCGTCATCTATCGCACCTCCAACACTCCGAAGCCCGAGAAGAAGCAGGAGGTGGCCCTCGACGAGGAAGGGAACCCAATCGAGGGTGCGGCTGACGGTGCTGAGGGTGCCGAAGGAGCTATGACGGAGCAAACCGGCGAGGAGGCTGGCGAGGGAACCGGCCAAGCCGCCTCAGCTGCTTCGCAGCAGATGTCGAAGGAAGAAGCGCTGGCCGCCGAGAGGGAGACCGGAGTATCGCGCGCAAACGCCGTTATTAATGCGCTCGGCATCGGGCGAGCCGTCGAAGGCGACATGTACTACTCGTTCGACGCCGATGTCCTGCTGATAATCGGCTATGACTACAAGCCAGTTGTGTAGCTGAGGTTCGCCTGCAAGGTGGCAGCCGATTTCTGCTAGAATCATCGGGACATGAAAAGACTGGTAAAGGAGTTGCAAATGGTAGACAAGAACGATGTTGCAGCAGTACTCGAACTCATCCGTCCGAGCCTCATCGCCGATGGTGGCGACGTGAAGCTGATCGACGTCACGGAAGACGGCGTCGTGAAGGTGGAGCTCACCGGCGCTTGCAAGGGTTGCCCGCTTTCGGCGCTCACGCTTGCAAACGGCATCGAGCGCATCCTGAAAGAGCGCGTGCCGGGCGTGGCCTCGGTCGTTCCAGCTGAGGAAATGTTCTAGCGGACATTCGGCGTTTCGGAAGAAACCGATATGCTCAACGAGCTGTATCAAAATTTGGACCCGGTGGCGTTCACCATCGGGCCCTTGTCTGTCAGGTGGTATGGAATCGCCTACATCCTGGGATTCCTGTTCACTGCCCTCATCATGTGGCGTCTCTCGAAGCGCTGGAAGATATCCGTTGATGAGGATGCGCTGTTCACCATCCTGCTCTGCGTCATCGTGGGCGTCATCGTGGGCGCCCGCGTCGGCTACTGCCTCATGTACGGCAACGGGTATTACCTGAGCCATCCGATCGAGATCCTGTTCATCAACCAAGGCGGGATGAGCTTCCACGGCGGTCTTGCAGGGGCGCTAGCAGGAGGTGCCGTAGCCGCTAAACTCACGGGGATTCCATTCCTCACCTTGGCCGATATGGGCGCCATCGCCGCGCCAGTGGGGCTGTTCCTGGGACGGTGCGCGAACTTCATCAACGGGGAGCTGTGGGGCGCCGTCACCGATGCGCCTTGGGGCGTCGTCTTCGGAGGCGCCGCCGGCATGATGCCGCGTCATCCCTCTCAGCTGTATGAGGCGTTTCTCGAGGGTATCGTGCTGTTCTGCATCCTGTTCGCGCTTTCGCGGAAAACACCTCCAAGGCCGCGTGGCACCTTCATTGGGGTGTTCCTCATCTTCTACGGCCTGTTCCGCTTCCTGATCGAGTTCGTACGCCAGCCCGATGCCCATATCGGGTACCTGTACGGCGACTGGCTGACAATGGGGCAGGTGTTGTCTGTGCCGGTCATGGTCGTCGGCGTGGTGGTGCTGGTCTTCGCGTTTCGGAAGAATATGCCTCAGAAGGGGATTCCAACCAGCTCCAAACGATAGATGCGCTGGGATGACAGGTGGCGGTTCTTTCGTCATCTTCCCATCTCGGCGCGGATGACAGAGGATGGATGGCAGGGGGACGGTTCTCCTGTCATCCCGAGAATGGTATGGAAAACGAAACGCCGGCTCATGGCCGGCGTTTCGAGCTATTCGTATGTTGTTGGAGCTATTCTGGTTTGACGGAAGCGTAGAACTCCGCCTCGTCGAACAAGTCGATGATGCTCTTGTTGTCCTCGCCGAAAGGCAGGTAGAGGAATTCGCTGAGCGTCGGTACGAGCTCGCTGCAGTCGACGTAATGGTCTTTCTCGTTCTTCTTAGACGTATCCTGAACACGCCAGTAACGATCGTTCACATCGGTGAGGTAGTAGCTTGCCCCATTGACATCCATGTAAACGGAATGGTTCGCGTGCAGGTACGTCCTCAGATCGTCTGCTGTAATATCGAGCTTCTCCTCGGCCTTCATTCCCATGGCGACCCCCTTAGGTCTTGACGGTTAAACTAACTTCATAATATCAAGAACAGTGCCGCTGTGATACAGGAATCGGCAACAGTTCACGCATACTTCAGGACGCCCCGTTTTATTTCTCCGAAGCTTCCTTGCGCGCGGCGACGGCCTCGATTTGACCGATAATCGGGTCAAGCGCGCCGGCGACGTCGTATTCCTCGACCTTTCCCATGTCGCAGAGGCGTGCGAAGTTCGGGTCGATCGGCAGTGTGACGTAAGACGGAATCTGATAGCGCTTGGCCACGATCTTGCCCTGGGGCTCTCCGAACACCCAGTGCTCCTTGCCGCACTCGTCGCACTTGAAGTACGCCATGTTCTCGACGAGCCCAAGTACCGGGACGTCCATGTTGTGCGCGAGATTGACGGCCTTGCCGACGATCATGGCGACGAGCTCTTGAGGTGCCGAGACCGAGATGATTCCGTCGAGGTTGAACTGTTGCATGACGGTGAGGAAGACGTCGGACGTTCCCGGAGGCATGTCGACGAACAGGTAGTCGATGTCTTCCCAGTTCGTCTCGTTGCGGAACTGGCTCAGAATGCCGGCGAGGATGGGTCCGCGCCATGCGACGGGCATGTCTTCCTGCGGGAGCAAGAGGTTGACCGACATGACCTTGATGCCGCTGTCGGTGAGGGCGGGGTTGATGCCGTCGGCATCTGCGGTCAAACGTCCACGGACGCCGAAGGTCTTGGGGATGGACGGACCGGTCAGGTCGGCGTCAAGGATGCCGACTTTGTAGCCCTTGCGGTTCATCTCGGCGGCGAGCAGGCTGGTGACGAGCGATTTGCCGACACCGCCTTTACCCGAGACGACGCCGATGATGTGCTTGATGTTCGCACGTCCCTGAGGTGCGGGCGGCTCGGTCCTGGAACCGCAGCCTTCAACGTTGCAGCTGCCGCATGCGCCGCCGCAGTCTAGTTCTGCCATGAAAAATTCCTCTCTCGTTGTTTTTGGCCGTTGCGCATGATAGCACAACGGCCCGAAAGCGGGGTTTCGGTTACCATCTCGGCATCATCGCACATCGATTGTTTTGAACCCAAAAGGATTATCCATCATGAAGAAGCTCCGTCCCGATACCCCGACGCTGTTTCGAAGGCTGCGAGGAAGCGAAGGCGGAGTGGGGGCGAGGGTTGTCAAGGGGTTTTCGTAATGCAGGCGCTTCTCGGGCAAGAATCGTTGACCAAGTCCTATAATTTCGAGCATCAGAATTCCGCGAAAAGGAGAGCTTTCGATGCTGTTCAAGGAAATTTCCATTCTCGATGAGAACTTCTACTGCAAGGAGCGCCAGTGGGTTGGCGTGCTCGACGGCGTCATCGACTACATCGGCGACGAGGAACCTGAAAGGATCGCGAAATACGGCGAGGTTTACGAAGGCAGAGACCGCCTGCTCATGCCCGCCATGTACAACGCCCACACCCATGCTCCCATGACGCTGTTGCGCGGGTTCGCCGAGAACCTGCCGCTGCAGGCATGGCTCGAGCAGAAGTGCTGGCCCTTCGAGGGCAAGATGACGGGGGAGGACAACTACTGGGCCACGCTGCTGTCGTGCGCCGAGATGGCGCGGTATGGTACCGTCAGCTTTTCTGACAGGTACTATCACACGCCCGAGCGCGCACGCGCCGTTGACGAGGCGGGTTTGAAGGCGAACCTGTGCACGTCCCCCATCGCGTTCGAGCCGAAGCCGATTCAGGAATTCCCGGTATTCGAGGAGATGGAGGACGGCATCGCCAACATCGACGGCATGGGGGAGGGCCGCATCAAGTTCGAGGGTTGCATCCATGCCGAGTACACGAACAACGACGTCACGGCCAAGACGGTCTTCGATTGGGCGAAGGAGAACAACACGCGCATGCACGTCCATGTCTCCGAAACCCAATCGGAGGTGGAGGGATGCCGTGAGCGCCATGACGGGAAATCTCCCGTGCAATGGCTCGAGTCGCTCGGCGCGTTCGACGTTCCGGCAATCGCTGCCCATTGCGTGTGGGTCGATGCGGACGACATAAAGATCCTGGCGAAGCACGGCGTGACGGTCGCTTACAACCCCGCTTCCAACATGAAGCTCTCCAGCGGCTTTGCTCCCGTGGCGAGGATGCTCGATGCCGGCGTGAACGTCGCCTTGGGCACCGACGGCATGGCTTCGAACAACAACCACGACATGTTCCAGGACATGTACCTGATGGCGATGCTGCCTAAAGGGTGCAACCTCGACCCGACGCTCGTCACGCCGCAGCAGGCGCTTTTCGCCGCGACGCGCGGCGGGGCCCTGGCACAGGGGCGCGAGGACTGCGGCTTGGTGAAAGAGGGCTTCAAGGCCGACCTGTGCGTGCTCGACGTCAGCGGTCCGTCGTGGTGCCCGGCGAACGACGTGCCGACCAACGTCGTGTATGCGGGGCATGGCAGCGATGTCGTGTTGACGTTATGCGACGGCAACGTGGTCTACCGCGATGGTGTTTGGCCCACCATCGACCTCGAAAGCGTAAAGGCCGAGGTCGCCGAGCGCACCGAGCGCATCCAGAAGGCGCTTGCCGAATCCGCTTAGGATCGAGCGCGCTCGTGGGCTCTTTCCTGGCTGCTTGGGCATGAACAGTTGGCATGCCGATAGTGAGTGCGAGGGGATAATTCTACGAGTTTTGCGCTATAGTATAGAGACGTTTGTAAATGGGTTGAAATCCCTTGGATGAAAGATGGTGGTTAGTTATGGCTGCACCCATTCCCGAGCATGTGCGCACCATCGTTCTCGTCGGCCAAGATGGCGCCGGCAAGACATCGCTCGCTGAGGCGATGCTGCACGTCAGCGGTCGTACGCCCCGCATGGGCACGACTCACGACGGGAAATCCTACCTCGACTACGACGACGAGGAGATTCGGCGCAAGTTCACTATCAGCACGTCCGTAGCGCCCATTCCATACAAGGACTACAAGATCAACCTGCTCGACACGTCGGGCCATCCGGACTTCATCGGCGACACCATCGCCACGATGTACGCAGCCGAGACGGCCATGTTCGTCATCGACGCCGTCGACGGACCGCAGGTCATGACCACGAAGCTGTGGAAGGCTGCCGAGAAGATGAACATCTCCCGCGCCGTCTTCATCAACCATGTCGACCGCGAGCATGCCGACTTCGGCGCCGCCATGGCCCTGCTGCATGCCCGTTTCGGCAAGCGCCTGTCGCCCGTGACCCTGCCCATCGGCCAGCAGTCCGAGTTCGAGGGCGTCATCGACGTCGTCAACATGAAGGCACGCTACTTCGGCAAGGACGACGCCTCCGAGCGCGTCGAGGACATCCCCGCCGAGTACATGGAGCGCGCCAACAGCGCCCGCGAGCGCCTGATCGACGCCATCGCCGAGGTTGACGAAGAGGTCATGATGAAGTACCTCGAGGGCGAGGAGCTCACCCAAGAGGAAGTCGTGAAGTGCATCCACGACGCCATCAACCAGAACGTCTTCGTACCGGTTTACACCGGCTCCACCATCATCAAGCAGGGCATCCAGGGCCTCATGGAAGACATCGCCACGTTCTTCCCGCATCCGCGCGAGCACACCGCCTACGTCATGACCAATGGCGAGAAGCTCACCATCGACGAGAACGGCCAGGCTGCCGGCCTGGTCTTCAAGACCACGTCCGACGCCTTCGTCGGCCGCCTGTCCTACGTCAAGGTCATCTCCGGAACGCTTGAGCCCGGCATGGACCTCATCAACGCCCGCACGGGCGACAAGGACCGCGTGGGCAAGCTGCTCGTCATGATGGGCAAGGAATCCACCGAGGTCAAGTCCGCCAAGGCCGGCGACATCATCATCATTCCGAAGCTCGACGACGCCCGCGTGAGCGATACGCTGTCCGCTGACGGCAAGCTCGAGCTCGCTCCCATCCCGCTGCCGACTCCGCTGTACCCCGTCGCCATCGAGGCGGTCAACAAGAAGGAGGAGGACAAGCTCGGGACCTTCCTCACGAAAACGGCCGAAACCGATCCGACCATCCAGATTCGCCGCGACGAGGAAACCCACCAGACCATCGTCACGGCCATGGGCGACGAGCAGATCAACACCCTGCTCATCCGCCTGAAGGAAACCACGAACGTCGAAGCGCAGCTCGTGCCCGTCCGCGTGCCGTATCGCGAGACCATCCGCGCCAAGGCCGAGGCCCAGGGCCGTCACAAGAAGCAAACCGGCGGTTCCGGACAGTTCGGCGACTGCTGGCTGCGCCTCGAGCCCAACCCCGACATGGGCTACGAGTTCGTTGACGAGATCAAGGGCGGCGCCATTCCCGGCGGCCTGATTCCCGCTGTCGACAAGGGCGTTCAGGAGATCATGGCAGAGGGCTTCCTCGCCGGTTACCCGATGGTCGACATCAAGTGCACCGTTTTCGACGGCTCGTACCACTCCGTCGACTCGAACGAAATGGCGTTCAAGACCGCAGCCCGCATCGGCTTCCGCGCTTGCTGCGAGAAGGCCAATCCCGTCATCCTCGAGCCGATGGCCGACATGCGCGTCACCGTCACCGACGAGTTCGCCGGTGCCGTCATGGGCGACATCTCCACCCGTCGTGGCCGTATCGTGGGCACCGAGGGCGGCGATGCCGGCGAGACCATCATCATCATGCGCGCCCCGTACGCCGAGGTCGTCAACTACACGCGCGACCTGCGCTCCATGACGCGTGGCCAGGGTTCCTACACCATCGAGCTCAACGGCTACGAGCAGGCTCCTGGCGACGTCCAGAAGAAGCTCGTCGACGAGTATCAGGCAGCGAGGAACGCCAGCTAATTGCCGATTCCAATGGAGGGGGCTCCGATAGCGGCTCCCATCGTTGGCTGACAGCCTAGATTCGAAGAGGGGAGGCGACAGAATCGCCTCCCCGTTTCTTATCCTGCTGACGAGAGTGTGTCCGTCGTTCCTTGGGGGCGATTCTTACGGTGTCATTACCGAATCGGACAATCTGCCTCCAAGGCGTGCCGTTTGATATACTCAGGACAACAATATGATGCTATTCGGCTGATGAAAGGGGTGTGCTGTGAGCATTGAATCGTTGCTGGGCAGTCCGTACATCTGGCTTATCGTAGCTGCTGCCGCCGCCCTCGTCGAGATGGTTTCGGTGAGTCTTATCACGGTCTGGTTCGTCGTCGGGGCGCTCGTGTCGTTCTTCATCGCGTTCTTCGGAGGCCCCGCCTGGCTGCAGCTCGTGGCGTTCCTCGTCGTGTCGCTCGCATGCCTGGCGCTCTTGCGACCGGTTATCTTGAAGTACCGGAAGCAAGGCCAATCTCACGAGCCGACTCTCGTTGGGAAGAACGCCGTGGTCGTCGAGGAAGTGAACAACGACGCCATGACCGGGCGCGTCGAAACTCCCGACCGCGTCTCTTGGACCGCCCTCTCGGCTGACGACTCGATCATAGGAGTAGGCGAGCAAGTTCGCATCACAGACCAGAAGTCCATAAAACTGTACGTGGAAAGGATCTAACATGTCGCTCTTACCCATCTTGGTTGTCATCGTCATCGTCGTCTTCGTGTGCCTTTCGTGCATCAAGATCGTTCCTCAGGCAGAGACCATGGTGGTCGAACGTCTGGGTTCGTATCTCACGACGTGGAGCAACGGCCTTCATGTCAAGATCCCGTTCATTGACCACATCCGTGCGCACATCTCGCTCAAGGAACAGGTCGCGGACTTCCCGCCGCAGCCCGTCATCACAAAGGACAACGTGACCATGTCCATCGACTCGGTCATCTTCTACAAGGTCATGGATCCCCGCCTGTACTGCTACGGCGTCGAAAACCCCATCATGGCGATCGAGAACCTCACGGCCACTACCTTGCGTAACATCATCGGCGATATGGATCTCGACACCACGCTCGTCAGCCGCGACACGATCAACGCCCAGATGCGCTCCATCCTGGACGAGGCAACCGATGCCTGGGGCATCAAGGTCAACCGCGTCGAGGTCAAGAACATCACGCCGCCGCGCCAGATCCAGGAGGCCATGGAGAAGCAGATGAAGGCCGAGCGTGAGAAGCGCGAGGCCGTCCTGCTCGCAGAAGGCCAGAAGCAGAGCGCCATCACCATCGCAGAGGGCAACAAGCAGGCGCAGATCCTCGCTGCCGAGGCGCGTAAGCAGACCGTCATCCTCGCAGCCGAGGCCGAGAAGGAACGCCAGATCCTCGACGCCGAAGGCGAGGCGCAGGCTATCCGCAACGTTCAGATGGCCAACGCCGACGGCATCCGCATGGTGCGCGAGGCCGGCGCGGACTCCGCCGTGCTCACGCTCAAGTCGTTCGAGGCCTTGAAGGAAGTCGCGCGCGGCCAGTCCACCAAACTCATCATCCCGTCCGACATGCAAGGCCTTGCAGGCGTGGCGGCAGCCCTCAAGGAGGTCGTTACCGATGTTCCCGCCTCCAAGGAAGAGGAGCAGGGGAAGGCGTAGGGTCTCTGTTTCGGAGGTTTCATGTCCAAGCACACGTTCACGTTTATGGGGTCGGGCGCCGGATGCGGCGTCCCGGCCTTTTTCTGCGATTGCCCCGCGTGCCGGGAAGCGCGGGAGAACCCGCGTGCCCGTCGTGGGGATTGCGGCGCCATGGTCACGGGCGAGCTGCGCACGTTGATCGACACGCCCCCTGATATCCGCCACTACCTCATCCGCGAGGACGTCCCGTATGTCGACAACCTCATCTACACGCATTGGCATTACGATCACGTGGGCGGTCTCGGCGAGCTGGAGTACATGGTGCAGCTTCTGACGAAGACGCAGCTCCCGACCTATGCGAGCCCCTACACGCTGCAGAGCATCGGGGTGGAGTTCGCCTACATGATGTACTGCCTCGCCACGCAGGAGTGGAATCCCTTCGAGGAGCTCGTGTTGGATGACGTGAAGTACACGGCGCTTCCCGTCACCCATGCTCCCGGAACATATGGCTACCTCATCGAGACCGATGAGACGAGCCTGTTCTATGCGAGCGATACCGGCAAGCTCCCTCCCGAGACGGCGGAGCGCGTGCGGGGCGTTGACATCCTGGCCATGGACGCGACTTTCTGGAAAGAGAACGGCTATCCCGAAAGCCACCATTCCATCCAGGAATGCATCGAGGAGGGGCTTGCGCTCGATGCGGGCAAGATCTACCTCACGCATATGTGCATGCATTACGCGGAGCCCATCACGCTGGCCGAGCTCGAGGACTACCTGAAGCAGTACGACGGCCGTGTGGAGCCTGCGGCGGACGGCCTGTCGTTCGAGATCTAGCTTCCCGTATCGGGAATCTCTCAGGCTATTCGAAAGAGCGGGATTAAATATGACGCAATACGCCAACAAATGTTAAGAGTTGACGTTAAGTCTTGTTAAACAACAGCTGCTATTTCCAGGTATGCGCTATGATACGGTTCGCTTAAACGGGAAGCCAGGGTACGATGCGCCTTGGATTGAGCTTTGAAAGGTTAGCATATGAGCAAGGAGAGAGACGTCCTGACGTTGCCGCACGATGAACTCGAGGCGTTGCAACTCGAGGGAATCAAGAAGACGCTCGTCAAGTGTTACGAGAACGTGCCGTTCTACAAGGAGAGCTTCGATGCGGCCGGGTTCGATCCATACGCGCTCGAAACGCTCGAGGATTTGAAGAACGCGCCGTTCACCACGAAGCAGGATCTGCGGGACAATTATCCGTACAAGATGTTCGCCGTGCCCATGAGCGAGGTGCGCGAGATCCACATGTCGTCTGGTACCACGGGCATTGCCACGGTCGGTGGCTACACCGAGCACGACCTCGAGATCTGGGGCGACTGCTTCGCACGTGCCATCCGCTATGCAAATGGCGGGAAAGATGACGTTTGCCACGTCTGCTACGGTTACGGCCTGTTCACTGGTGGCCTCGGCGCCCATTACGGCGGAGTCTCGGCCGGCTGCACCACCATTCCCATGAGCGCGGGCAACACCGAGCGCCAGATTCGCGTGCTTCGCGAGATGGGCTCAACGATCCTGTGCTGCACGCCGTCCTACGCCATGCACATCGCCGACACCGCCATTTCCATGGGGCTCGATCCGAAGAAGGACTTCAGCTTGAAGGTGGGCATCCACGGTGCAGAGGCGTTCTCCGACAACTTCCGTGCCGACCTCGAGAAGAAGTTCGGTTACAAGGTCCTCGACATCTACGGTCTGACCGAGACCATGGGTCCGGGCGTTGCCGTCGAATGCTGGGAGCAGCAGGGCCTCCACCTGGCCGAAGACCACTTCTATCCGGAGATCATCGATCCCGAGACCGGGGAAGTGCTGCCCGATGGCGAATGGGGCGAGCTCGTTTTGACGACCGTCGACCGCGAGGCCACCCCGGTCGTGCGCTATCGCACGCGCGACATCACGCGCATCATTCCCGGCGAGTGCGCCTGCGGCCGCACGCACAAGCGCATCGACCGCCTGCATGGCCGTACGGACGACATGCTCATCATCCGCGGCGTGAACGTCTTCCCGAGCCAGATCGAGGACGTCATGAAGACGGTGCCGGAGCTCTCGAGCTGGTACCAGGTCGAGCTCACCACCGTCGACCATCTCGACCGCGTCACGCTGAAGGTCGAGCTCGAGCAGGGCTTCGACTTCGATGAGATCCGCGAGATCGAAAGGCTGCAGAAGGAAGTCGAGTCCAGGATGAAGAGCGCCTTGTCCGTCGGTCTCAAGGTCAAGATCGTCGAGCCGAAGTCCATTCCGCGCTCCGAAGGCAAGGTAAAGCGCGTCATCGACAACCGCGAAGGGGTGAACTAGCCATGATCGATCAGATTACCGTTTTTCTCGAGAATTCCGAAGGACGCCTCGCTGCGCTGTGCCGCACGCTTGCGTGGGCTAACATCAACATGCATTCGCTCGTCATAGCCGATACGACCGACTACGGTGTGGTGCGCATCATCTGCGACGATCCGGCCCGCGCGATCGACGTGCTGAAATCTGCCGATTATCGCGTCATCTCGACGAAGGTGGCCGCCATTGGCGTGCCGAACGAGCCAGGCGGATTGGCAAAGCTGCTGGCAACCCTCGACGAGCTCGGCCAGAACATCGAGTACGGCTACTGCTTCACGATCAACGGCGGAATGGCCTGCGACATCTTGAAGATCAGCGGTGCGAAGGAAGCTTCCGAAGCCGCCAAGGCCGTAGAGGAAGCAGGATTCAAGCTGCTGACGCTTGACGACATCGCCTAGGAGCAGCAGCTACAGAAGCGCCGAAGCGCGGCGTTCGAATAGCATGAATTAGATAGCTGGGCTGGAACTAAAGCATTCCAGCCCAGCTTCTTTTTACGGCTCGACGACGCTATTTGCTGTCAGCCTCTTCGTCCAGGTACCTGATCGTGGGCTGGAGCGCGTTTTTCGCGATAGGACACGAGCTGCAGGCCGCATCCTGATCACAGCAGCTCGAGCAGCGGGCTTTGGCGGGGGTTTCGCCAGGCGAGCCGTCTTGGGCGCCGTGGCAACCGCAGCTGCGTTTCCCGCTGAAGAACGTCGCGCGGATGGCCAGGGCGACTATTGCCACGACGATGGCCAGTATAATCCAGCTTGCAGCGTTCATGGCTTAGGACACTTTCTCCATCTGGCCTTTCGGCATCGGGCGGAACAATCCGAAGAGGATGAGGGCGATTAGGGCCAGGGCCACGACCGTGCCTATTCCGAACGAGCCGGCCACGACCAGCTTGCCGATTTGGAAGATGATGAGCGCGATGGCGTAGGCCCATCCGCACTCCCAGCCGATGGCGGCCCAGAACCACTTGTTGAAGCCCCCCATCTCGCGTTTGATGGCGCCCATCGCAGCGAAGCACGGCGCGCAGAGCAGCTGGAACGTCATGAACGAGAAGGCTGCGATCGGGATGAGCGCAGCAGAGCCCGTGGTGGCGGCAAGCGACTGCATGAAGGCGCTCGACCAGGCGAGCTCGCTGCCGCTGAACACCACGGCCATCGTGCCGATGACGTTCTCCTTCGCGATGAGCCCTGTGACGACGGTCGAGGCGGACTGCCAGTTCGCGAAGCCCAGCGGCGCGAACAGCCATGCGAAGGCGTTTCCGAAGTACGCGAGCAGCGAGTAATCGGAGAGCTCTTCGCCAACCCACATGAACTGGCCTTCGTAGACGCCGTATCCCGAGAGGAACCAGACGACGATTGTGGCGAGCAGGATGATCGTGCCGGCCTTCTTGATGAATGACCAGGCGCGTTCCCACATGCTGCGCAGCAGGTCGATCAAGCGCGGCAGGCGGTATTCGGGGAGCTCCATGATGTAGGGGGTGGCCTCGCCCATGAACGGCTTCGTCTTCTTCAGGATGATGCCCGACATGACGATGGAGGCGATGCCCATAAAGTAGGCGAGGGGCGCGACCCACCATACGCCGCCGAAGACGGCCGTCGAGATGAGGGCGATGATGGGCAGTTTCGCGGAGCAGGGCATGAACGTCGTGGTCATGATCGTCAGATGGCGCGATGACTCCGATTCTATAGTGCGGGACGCCATGATGCCGGGGACGCCGCAACCCGTCCCGACGATCATCGGGATGAACGTCTTGCCCGACAAGCCGAAGCGCCTGAACAGGCGGTCGAGGATGAACGTGACGCGCGCCATGTAGCCGCAGCTCTCGAGGATGGCAAGCAGGAAGAACAGGATCATGATCTGAGGCACGAACCCGAGGACGGCGCCGACGCCGGCGATGATGCCGTCCATGATGAGGTCGTACAGCCAGCTGGCGCAACCGACGGCTTCCAGAGCTCCGCCGATGATTGTCGGAATGCCGGGGATCCAGATGCCGTAAGAGGAGGGCTCGTCAGGGGCGGGAACCTGGATGCCCTGGGGGGCAAGCTCCTTGCGCCCGTTCTCGTCGGGCTCTCCTTCTGCGAAACCGTCGAAATTGTAGACGACCGCCTCGACCGCATTGGAGCGGCCCGCCTGCTCGATCTCGGCCGTGCGCTCGTCCGCGAGTTTCTGGGCGGCAGCTTCGTTCTCCTCGCCCACGAAGACGAAGTAATCGGTTTCGGTTGCGCTTTCGTTGTCGATGATCATGAACTGGGCGATGGGAGCCTTGGATGAAGCGGCTTTCTCGAAGGCGGCGAGGGCTTTGCGTGCGTCATCGCCCTCGGGGTCGGGCTCGAAGCCTTCTCCCATCGCCTCGAGCGCCTCCTCCGATGGTGCTGCCAGGTAATTCGCCTCGACCGCTTGCGTGTCGATGCCGGCAGCGGCAGCGGTTTCGAGCACGGTGGCAATGGCTTGCTGGGCCTCGCTGTACGGTTCTGCCGCGGCGTCGTAGGCGGCTTGCGCGCTTGAATCCGGATTGACTATGGCGGCGGGGTCGAGGAACCAGCCGTCACCGAACACGCCATCGTTCGCCCAATCGGTGGCCACGCCGCCAACCGTGCTGATGGAGATCCAATAGATGGCGATGATGATGGCGGCGAATATCGGGAAGGCGAGCACCCGGTTGAGCAGCACCCGGTCGATTTTCTCGGTTGCCGATGCCTGTGGGTCGGCTTTTGTCTGGACGCGGGCGATGAAGCCCGTGATGTAGTCGTAACGGGCATTTGCGATGACGGCGTCGGCTTTGTCGTTGAAGCGCGCCTCAACGGCCCTCACGTGCTCTTCGAGGTCGTGGATGGGGCCGTGCTCGGCGATGACGCGCTCGTCGCGCTCGAGGTACTTGATGCAATGGAAACGCTTGACGTGCGGTTCGACAGTCTCGGGAAGATCACCCTCGAGGTGGGCGAGGAGCTGCTCCAAATCGGGGGAGAACGTGCAGGGCTCAGGCGCAACTCCGCTTTCAGCTGCCTTGATAACGGCATCTACGGCCTCGTCGATGCCCTCGCCAAGCAGGGCTGAGATTTCGATGACCGGTATCCCGAGGGCCTTCGACAACTCGCTCGAGTCGATTTCGTATCCGCGCTTGCGGACGATGTCCATCTGGTTGAGCGCGATGACGACGGGTGTGCCGAATTCCATGAGCTGGGTTGTCAAGTACAGGTTGCGCTCGAGATTCGACGCGTCAACGATGTCGAGGATCACGTCCGCTTGGCGATGCTCGAGGTAATCGCGCGCGACGATCTCCTCGTTCGAGTATGGTGTGAGGGAGTAGATTCCCGGCAAGTCGACGACCTCCACGTCGTCTCGCCCCTTCAGAGTGCCCGATTTGCGCTCGACGGTTACGCCAGGCCAGTTGCCGACATACTGGTGGTTGCCTGTCAGCTGGTTGAAGAGGGTCGTCTTTCCCGAATTGGGGTTGCCGACTAAGGCGATTGTGGTGGACACGGAGCTCGTCCTTTCGACGCGTACTAACGGTGTTGGTTAGTTTACTTGAGTAAACTATTTTCAGAGCAAAAAGTTCCCCGAACGAATTCGGGGAGCAAGGGGAGGTTATGCGGGCACGACCTCTATGTTCTCTGCGTCTGAACGGCGCAGGGAGAGATGGTAGCCACGGACGGTCACGTCGATCGGGTCGCCAAGAGGGGCGATCTTGCGCACCGATATCGTGGCGCCCTTCGTAATGCCCATATCCATGATGCGACGACGGATCTCCCCGACGTCGTTGAGCTTGACAACCGTGCAGCTGTTGCCGATTTCCACATCGTTGAGGGTCATTATGCGTCTCCTATTGCGTACATATGGCCAAAGCTGTTTGCTTTCCTGGAAAGGTTACCCTTGATTAACAAAATTGTCAACCTCAGTATACATTTTTTGATTGAAGGTGACGGGCCCGTCCCCGCCCATCATCGTCACGCCGTAAGAATGTTCCCAGCTCTTTTACGGTTTCCCTTCAATGCACCTGCGCACATTTGGGGTTATGGGGGAAATCCCTCGCGGCACGCGCCAGTGTAGTAGACTTTGTCTCTGATTACGAAGCTATGACCCAGATATCACGAGAGGTGCGATTTCATGAGTAACGAAGGCAAGAATGTGAAGGTCCATTACGTCGGCACGCTCGACGATGGGAGCAAGTTCGACTCGTCGCGCGATCGGGGCGAGCCCCTCGCGTTTACCTGCATGGCAGGCCAGATGATCCCCGGTTTCGACGAGGCCGTGAAGAACATGGCGGTCGGCGAGACCATCACCGTGACGATTCCCGCCGCGCAGGCCTATGGCGAGCCCGATCCGAAGATGATCATCCGCATGCAGTTCGACGCGCTTCCCGGCTCCGAGAAGCTCGAGGTCGGTCAGCACCCCGTACTCGCCACGCCAGATGGGCGTCCCCTGCCGTGCGTCGTCGTCGCCAAGGACGAGGAGACGATCACCTTCGACATGAACCACGAGCTGGCCGGTAAAGACCTCACGTTCGAAATCGAGCTTCTGGAAGCGGAATAACAGCCGGTAGCCACATGCAGAGGAAATTCCTCAACAATAGAGAAGAAGCACCCAAACGCTCCAGCATCAGGACGCGATCTTCACGTCCCACTGCCGAAGGTACCGTGCGCGATTCGGGGAGCATCCACGATGCCGGCCGTTCCATGAGGAATGTCGAACAGGAAGAGCCGTCTCCCGAATCGGTTTTCGCGAACCGACCCAAGCGGGTGAACCCGGTCAGGAAGTTCATCAACGACTGGTTCGACCGGCTCGTGGGCGCCGTGTCCGATGGCAGCCTCTCGAACCAGGACGAGGAATACGCGTCGGGCCGGACATCGCGTGACTTCGTATGGAACACGCTTGGCTTCGCGATGTGGGGCATGGTTTTCCCCTTCCTCACGATCGTGGTCACCTGGCTTGCCGGCGTGGAGCGTGCGGGTATGTTCTCGTTTGCGTTCGTCATCGCCAACTTGCTGTACATCCTCGCAAGCTATGGTGTGAGGACCTATCAGGTATCGGACATCAACGAGTACCATTCCTTCGCAGACTACCAGGCGAACAGGATTGCCACGTGTATCGCGATGTTCCTGGTCGGCTTTGTGATATGCAAGATCCTCGGGTACGAGGGCGAGATGTTCACGATGAGCATGGGCGTGTTCGCCTTCAAGGCCATCGACGCTCTCGGCGAAGTGTACGAGGGACGCCTGCAGCAGGTGGACAAGCTCTACCTCGGCGGCATCTCGCTGAGCCTGCGCTCGTTCGCAGGGTTCCTCATGTTCTCGATACTGCTTGCCATAACTGGCGACTTGGGCATTGCCGCCATTGCCATGACGGTGGCGGCCGTGGCCTCGCTCGTGTTCGTGACCATACCCCTGACCATGTTCGAAACGCCTAAATCCTCGGTGATGAACTGGCGTTCCATACGCTTGCTGTTCCAGGATTGCTTCCCGGTGTTCTTGGCGCTGTTCCTGTATGCCGTTGTCGACAACATGCCGAAGTTCGTCATGCAGGGCGCATCGCTCCCGTACGAGAACCAGCTTTACTTCAACGCCCTGTACTTCCCGGCTCAGGCCATCCTCATCACCGTCGGCATGATCTACAAGCCGCTGCTCGTGAAGCTCGCCAACGTGTGGGCGGACGAGTCCCGGCGCGCGCGGTTCGACATCGTCATAATCGCGATGCTCCTGCTCATCGTTGGCATAACCATCGTGGGCATCCTGCTCATGAACTGGATCGGCATTCCCGTCATGAGCTTCATGTACGGCCTTGACTTCGAGCCGTACAAGCAGTTGTCGTTCATCATGCTCGCCGCAGGTGGCGTGACGGCGGCAATCGACTTCCTATACCAGGTCATCACCATCCTGCGCCGGCAGCACGTCGTACTCGGGCTGTATCTCATCACGTTCGGGTTCTCGCTGCTCGTGCTCATCCTCATGACGACGATGATGAAGCTTCAAGGCGCCGTCGTCGGTTACCTCATCGTCATGAGCATCCTTCTCATCCTGCTCGTGCGCGAATACGTCACGCAGCGGCTCAAGTTCTCGAAGGGCGGGAGGCGTTAATGGGGGATCTGTCGAAGCTCAAGCTTGCCCTCGGGCAGATGGAGGTCGTCGAAGGCCGGCCTTCGGTGAACGAGCGGGCGCGGGATGCGATGATCGAACAGGCGCTCGATGCGGGTGCCGATGCGCTCGTCGTCCCGAATTCGCTGACCGACGAGTCCGATGTGGGCATAATCGGCCTCAACGACACCCGCATCGACGTTTCGGGCGACGTTGTCGAGCTGTTCGCACATGGCGACACGTACCGCATCGGCAGGGGAGAGCCCGCTCATGGATGCGACATCTCGATTACAGCCGATCTGTTCCCCTATACCGTGTTGGCGCCTTCCAGGGAAGAGCGCGCGGGTGCTATCGTCTTGAGACCCGTCGGCATACGCGATTGCGGCAAGAAGGTGTGTGCCTACGATGGTGGAACGACGGTGCGGGGGTCGGATGGAAGCGTCCTCCTCTCGTTGCGCGATGATTTCGCCGAAGACTTCGCTGTCGTTGACTTCTCCCGTCCGCGCAAGGAGGCTGGATCGTCGGAGTCAAAGCTGCTCGACGCCGTCGTTACGTCCCTGAGGCGCTTCGACGCGCAGGCCCTTTCCTATGGGCCCAAATGGGTTATCGGGCTTTCAGGGGGCCTTGACAGCAGCATCACCGCTGCTCTGCTCGTCCTCGCCCTTGGAAAGGACCGCGTTGTCTCCTACAACATGGCGACGCGTTACAACTCGGATTTGACGAAATCGAATGCCGCGAAAATCGCCGACGCGCTCGACATTCCGCTGAGGAACGGCTCCATTGAAGGCCTCGTCGTCTCGCTGGGCAACACGCTCGTCCAGTACGGCTACCCGCAGGATGCGCTGAAGGGCCTCGTTCTCGAGAACGTGCAGGCTCGCGTGCGCGGCAACCTGCTTTCGACGTTCTCCGCCGTCGAGAACGGCGTCGTCATCAACAATGGCAACCGGGTCGAATGCGCTTTGGGTTACGCTACCCTTTACGGGGATGCCATCGGCGCCTTTGCCCCGATCGGCGAGTTGACGAAGGTGCAACTCTTCGACCTCGCACACCAGATCAACGCCCGGTTCGGGCGTGAAGTGGTGCCCGAGAACCTGCTCCCGGTCGTTTCCGAAGATGGGTTCGAGTGGGAGATGATGCCCTCGGCAGAGCTCGCGAACGGGCAGCGCGATCCCATGAAGTGGTTCTATCACGATTGGCTCATCGGGCAGCTGCTCGGCGATGGCGCCGATGGCGCCCTGCCGCTCTACGACTGCGCCTGCACGATTTTGGAGCAGTATGCCGCATCCCGTTTGCTCGACACGGACGCAGCGCGCTGGGTGAAGAGGTACGGGCTCGACGACCCCAAGGCGTTCGCGGAAGATTTCGAATGGGTCATGGGATCCATGCAACGTGCCGCGTTCAAGCGGATCCAAGCACCGCCCGTGCTCACGCTGGCAAGCAAGGCCAGCGTCCTGGCACCTCAGGAATCCCAAACGAGGCGGGAACCGCCCCTGAGGTACAATGCGCTTCTCAGCGCAATACGTTCGATGAAATAGATTCGGCACAAGGAGACCCTTATGAAGAAATGCGATCTCAGCGACGTCATCGACGAGATAAAGGAGATGTACAACGTTAGTGACGAGATCTTTTTCACGAAGCCAGATCGTCGGATGCCGAGCCGGAACGCTATCATCGTCATCCTGAAGGATTTGCGCAACATCATGTTCCCCGGTTACTTCACCGATGGCGCCCAGACGTCAATCGACCCGACATATTTCATCGGCAATACGGTGCTTCGCGTGGAAGACCAGCTCACCCAGCAGGTGAGGCTTGCGCTCCACTTCCGCGATTGCGGCAGGGAAGGCCACGATCACGACTCCATCGACCAGCACGCGCGCGAGGTCGCATCGGCCATGCTCTGCAAGCTTCCCTCTATCCAGAAGATGCTGTACAAGGACATCCAGGCCGCCTTCGAAGGCGATCCGGCGGCCCAGTCCAAAGAGGAGATCATCTACTCGTACCCGGGCTTCTTCGCCATCTGGGTCTACCGTATCGCCCATGAGCTCTACTGCCTCGACGTGCCGCTCATCCCGCGCGTCATGACGGAGTACGCCCACAGCCGAACCGGCGTCGACATAAACGCAGGCGCCGAGATCGGCGAGTACTTCTTCATCGACCATGCGACGGGCGTGGTCATCGGCGAGACGACGAAGATCGGCAACAACGTGAAGATCTACCAGGGCGTGACCCTGGGCGCTCTCTCGACGCGTGGCGGCCAGCGGCTCGCCGGCGTGCGCAGGCATCCCACCATCGAGGACAACGTGACGATTTACGCGAACGCCTGCGTCCTCGGCGGCGAGACGATCGTAGGCGAGGGGACGGTTATCGCAGGTAGCGCCTTCTTGACCGAGTCCGTGCCGCCCCATAGCCGGGTTTCGTTGAAGAACCAGGAAGTCAACGTGCGACAGGCCGCAGAAGAGTCGTTCATCGAGCTGGCTTAGCAAGCTTTCCGAACCAAGCGAAGACGCTGGCTGGGTGGTTTTCCAACCCGCTTCGCTTTATTCCCTCTTCCAACCGCGCTAACAGAAAGCGGCGATTGGAGCCGACTAACTGGCCGTGCGCCTCGTTGTCAACGGCGGCCGTATGCGTGCCGCTTTCCTATGCGCGCGGTTGTCCGAGGGCGCTCAGGAGGGTTGGAAAACCACCCAGCCAGCGTCCCTAGCTTCCAAAGGTATTCAAGCGTTTGCGAAGATATACGCCTAGCTGGCGCGATAGAAGGCGCGGTTGTTGGGCGTTTCGTCTACTTCCACTTCTGCGACGGGGAAGCCCTGCGCGGTGAGCCTGTCGAACAGGTACTTGGCGAGGTTCTCGGCCGTCGTGCGGAAGGGGAGGATGGTGAGCGAGAAGCCCTCCGACTCCAGGGCGGCGATCGTCTCGGGCTTCAGGGAACCTTCCTCGACGAGGAACGTGTGGTCGAGGAGGTCGGCTTCGGCGCGAACCGCTTTCTTGAAGACGCCGAAATCCAGCACCATATCCTTCATGGTTCCCTCGGTTTGCAGTTCGGGCTGCATCAAGGTGACCTCCATGCGCCAGCGATGCCCGTGGAGGTTCTCGCATTTACCGTAGTAGTCTGTCAGGAAATGCGCGGAATCGAAAGCAGCTTCGGTATTCAGGCCGTACATGATAGCTCCTCGTTAAAAATCGCGTTAAATGACTGGTAGGTATTGTAATCTATACGTGCATAAACGATGCACGATGTTGGGAGGCTGTAATGAATATCGTGTGCTTGGACATGGAAGGCGTTCTCGTTCCCGAGATTTGGATTGCGTTCTCCGAGGCAACGGGCATTCCCGAGCTGCGTCGCACGACCCGCGATGAGCCCGATTACGATAAGCTCATGAATTTCCGGATCGGTATTTTGCACGAGCATGGTCTTGGCTTGAAGGAGATCCAAGAGGTCATCGCGACGATCGATCCTTTGGAAGGCGCCAAGGAATTCCTCGACGAACTCCGTGCGAACGGGCAGGCGCTCATACTCTCCGACACGTTCGAGCAGTTCGCGATGCCGCTTATGAAGAAGCTCGGCTGGCCGACCCTGTTCTGCAACACCCTCGAGGTGGCCGAATCAGGGGAGATCGTCGGCTATCACATGCGCTGCGAGCAGTCGAAACTCACGACGGTGAGGGGGCTCCAGTCCATCGGCTTCGAGACCATCGCCGTTGGCGACAGCCATAACGATCTCGCCATGATCCGCGCCTCGAAAGCAGGTTTCCTGTTCCGCAGCACCGATGCCATCAAGGCCGAGAACCCCGATTTGCAGGCGTTCGAGGATTTCGGCGATCTCCTTGCTGCCATAAACGCCGTTAAATAGGCTGAAGAGATACCGTTTATCTAGCTGCACCGTTGAACCCCGACGCGATTCCGCGGGCTGCGAGGAAGCGCAGGCGCGGCGGGAGCGAGGACTGTCTGAGCCCGCGAAGCGGGCGAGTTCCGCAGCTGCCGCGCCGGAGCGACGAGCGGTTAGCCCGCGATTAGCGGAGGGGTTCAACGGTGCGGTCAAACTCTTGATATCACTTGAATTGGGTTAGCGCGGTTGGAAGGGGGAATAAGCGCGAAGAGGCCGGGAGGGGCGGTGCCGACCGCCATGCTCGGTTGAATCAATTAGCCCTCAAGACGCCGACGCTGGTAGAGGCCGTTATCCTCGAAACCGAGCCGCCGATAGTATTCGCGTGTGCCGATGGCGCTGATGACGTTCAGGTGATCGTAGCCCGCCTCGCTTGCCAGGGAGGCGGCTTTCTCGATGAGGGCCTTTCCCAGGCCGTGGTGCTGTGCGCTGGCCGATGAGCCGGAGATCTTCGCGGCGAATCCGTATACATGTACTTCGCGGATCATGGCCTCGCCAGGCTTGATTGGCAATTGGCCTGCGTAAAGCGCAAGGGCGGATGGTTTGGGGAGGGAAAGCCTGAGGAAGCCCACGATACCGTTATCGGGAGTAACCCATTGGAGGAACAGCTCTTTTGAAACCGTGGTCTCGTACGAAATCGTTTTAAGCGCGATCGTTTCCAAGTCGACTGGCCGCGTTCCGATTTCCCTAAACCTGATCTCCTCGATAGCATCGGCTTTCTCGTCTAGGTTAGCCTCGACGAGCTGCCTGAGGTTCGTCTTCTTGTTCCCGACGAGGATGTCGTCAGCCGAAATGTCGCGAATCATGCGCGAGACACGCATGTATCCGGGTGTTATCCGCATGTCCCCGCACAACACGTCGAGCAGCTCGTCTTCCGTATAAGGTCGCCAGATTCCCTTCTGGTAGTACTCGACCAGGGCCGTTCCCCCGACGAGGGCACATGGGTAGAGCTTCACCTCGTCGGGAAGGTAGGCGGGATGGTTGACGAGCTCCCTGTACTCGGCCTTGTCGGTATCAGGGTTGCTTCCCAGCAAGTTGAGCATGAAGTGGACATGCGTCTTGAATCCGAACAGACGGCAGAGCCCAAGAGCCCTTTTCACGCTGTCCGTCGAGCTTGCGCGCCCGTTACGCTTCAAGATGCCGTCATCGAGGGTCTGTATGCCCATCTGCACCTTGGTACAACCAAGCGTCCTGAGTTCCTCGAGCGCCTTTACATCAAGGGCGTCGGGGCGTGTTTCCACGACCAAACCCACGACGCGCTTCTCCGCCGATTCGTTGGCACGCTGCAGGCAGAGCAGCTCTTCGAGACGGGCGCTTTGGAAGCGGGCGACCTCAGCCCAGCTTTCCGATTTACCGTACAGCTCGTCGAAAGCCTCGTTGAAGCTCATTTCGCCGTCTTGAATTCGCGATTGGATGCCCGAGCATTGCCCGGCGAGCTCGTCCGCATCCGAGGAGATGCCTGCCTCCTCGTAAAAATCCCTACGCTCTCGTGCGATCGCATCCCTTTCTTCCAAGGTGCTGTTAAGGGCTTTGAAGAGCTCCGATACGAACCAGAGCCTGTAAGCACGCGGATAATCGGTCCACGAACCGCCGAGGATGATGAGCTCGATCTTGTCGGTCGCATGCCCCATGTGCTCGAGTGCCTTCAAACGCGATTGCACCTGGAGGAACGGGTCGAAGAAGTTGCGTTCCGCCCGCTGGCAGGCAGGCTCGTCGTGGAGGTAGCTCTTCGGCATGCGGATGTCGCACGGACAGTAGATGCAATTGCTCGAGCACTTCCACGGCTTGGTTATTACCGTGATGGTGGCAACGCCCGAGGCAGTCCGCCGCGGTTTCATTTGAAGCGTGCGCACGAACACGGCGTCGAGGTCCTCCGTGACGTTCCAGGAAGAGAACAATGCGGGGTTGTTGGCCTTCGCATCGAGGTAGTAGGGGAGTATCCGCTTTTTAGCGATGAGGCGCCGGCCGTCGTGGAGGCGTTTGCTATGGGCGCGAACTATGCGGTCGAGTGCTGCAGCGTCGAGCTCCGCACCCTCTCTTAGCTGCGCGAGTATGTCGAGTATCACATCATCCATGAAAGGAAATTGTACAGGAAAGAATGCACGGGTAATCCTTCGCAGCATGCATGCGCTTCTCGTGACGGCGTGCTTTACAATATCGTCATGGACGCATTAACAGCTCATACCCTCAACAAACTCAACCAGGTGTTCTACGCGCGGAACGCAGCGTCGTTCTCTTCGACGCGCTCTGCGCCATGGCCAGGGTGGGAACGTTTGAGGTTTGCAATCGAAGAGGCGACGACGGTGTTGGACGTCGCATGCGGCAACATGCGGTTCGAGAAATACGCTGAGACAGTAGGAGGCGCCTATCCCAAGGAATACCACTGCGTCGATTCGTGTCTCGATCTTGCGATCGACTTGCCCAACGCCCATTTTCAAGATCTCGACATCGTAGACCTCTGCATTAGGGGGGCTGGTATTTCACAGATGCTGCAATCTCCCGCTTGCGACCTCGTCGTGAGCTTTGGCTTCCTTCATCATGTACCGGGTTTCGAAGCGCGCCGTCGGCTAATCGATGCGCTTGTCGAGAAGACGGCACAGGGAGGTCGCCTGGCTTTGTCCTTCTGGCGCTTCATGGAAGATGATCGACTGGCGCAAAAAGCCCTTGCGGTTACGGAGCGAGCAAAGCGTGCGTTTGAGCTTGTTTTAGAGAAGAACGACTACATCTTGGGTTGGCAAGGCGACAACTCTGCCTACAGGTATTGTCATAACTACACAGATGATGAGATAAGTGAACTATTATCTACTATAACAGGCATATGTGAACCCGAGTTGCGTTACAATTCCGACGGACGAAACGATATGCTGAATACCTACATTGTTCTGAGGAAGGGCATCGAACAATGAAGCATCTAAGTTATTAATAATTATTAATAACTTAGATGAATAAAATAATACTATGAATAATTCAATATTGAGCATATCATCTCGTCACGTGAGCTTCGGAATGGCGTAGCGTTCCGGGCTTGAAGGCAAGTGAAGTTTGTATAGGAGGATTTCATGTTTGATTACAAGGGTAAAGTCGTTGCAGTAACCGGTGCGTCTTCGGGCCTTGGCAAACAGATGGCCGAGGGCTATGCCGAGCAGGGTGCCAACCTCGTCCTGATGGCCCGTCGTGTCGAGCGTCTCGAGGAGAGCGCCAAGGCCTTCTCCGAGAAGTACGGCATTGAGGTTCTCCCCTGCGCGTGCGACGTTACCGACGAAGCATCCATCGACGCAGCACTCGCAGCTGTTGACGAGAAGTTCGGCCATGTCGAAGCCCTCGTGAACTGCGCCGGCGGTGAGAAGGGCACGGGCACCAAGCTTGTCGACTTCGATCGTGGCGACTGGGACTTCACGATGAACCTTGACTTGTCCTCCGTCTTCACCATGACCAAGAAGTTCGCCGGCTACATGCAGAAGAACATTGAGGCCGGCAAGCAGAAGTACGGCCGCATCATCAACATCGCCTCGATTTACGGCCTTGTGGGCAACACGGCTATCCCGACCATCGCCTACCATGCCTCCAAGGGTGCTGTCGTCAACTTCTCGCGCGGCGCAGCCGCCGAGCTTGCCCCCCTCGGCATTACCGTCAACACCATCTGCCCGGGCTATTTCTACACCGAGCTTACCACCGAGACCCTGGACACCGAGTACTTCCAGAACTTCGCGAAGAACACCGTTCCGATGCAGCGTTACGGTCAATCCGGCGAGCTTAACGCAGCAGCCGTCTTCCTCGCATCCGAGGAGGCCAGCTACGTCACCGGTCAGGCCATCGCCGTCGACGGTGGTTACACCTGCGTGTAATTGCCCGATTACAATTACCGTGCGAAATGGAGCCGCGCTTTGTGCGCGGCTCTTTTAATATGAGCGAAGATTCTTTGGGCGGGAGATGGGGGTGTTCGCTTGGCTTCGGCTAGTTTTTAAGCGGTTTGATGCCTCAATGGATAAAGCCCAAAGTAGGCACAAGAAACAATTACCGCTAAAGGTATAATGGTTCAAGCAAAACTGAGGGCGGAGGAGCAGCATTGAGAAACAATCGCGTATACATGCCAGTTGACGCCGTTAACAACAGGGAAGACTTCCAGCTTTACTACGCTGACGGCGACGTGTTCCTCACGGTGAAGAGCGACTGGAATAGCGAGAGGGATAAGGTCAGAATCTACAACCGCATGGGCGGCGAGCTCGGGCGCATACGCACCGATCCGCAAACGCTCACGTATTTCGTCGGTGTCGAGAGGTACGAGTACGAGCTGCATACGTACACGATTTTCGAGCACTATTTCTTCAAGGGCATGCTATGGGACATCATCGGCTGCATCAGCGAACCGCCTCTTGATTTCAAGAACATCGGAACGGGAAAGCTCGATGCCCGCATAGGCCGCGTGAAGTTCCGCGACAAGGGCCCTTGCTACGAGATCAAGGTCAAGGATATCTCCAAGCTCCGCATCGCTGCCTGCTGCGTCATTGCGATGGCCATCAAGGAAAGCTACAAGGGCAAGAGCGAGGGCGAGCCCTACGACGAAAAGGGCCTCACCAAGTGGAAGAACCGTATCACTACGAACAAGGGCTTTACCTATGAGGAGGTGCTCGCCCTGAAAGAAGCGGGATTGCCCGTCATTCGCAAGTAGTTTGTCAGTGATGGGTGGGGACGGGTCCAATCCATCATCGCATGCGATGATG
>JAFRGA010000055.1 GCA_017434045.1 Eggerthellaceae bacterium | reverse complement strand
TTCCTTGCAGTGGTTTCATTTCGTGCAAGGAAAGCAGGGAAGTGCACGTCATTTTGCTCCTCGAACGCGCATTTCGGCGTGCACTTTCGCCATTTTCTTGCACGGGGACGTGCACTTCGCCCAATTCCTTGCACGAGTTTGCGTCGATGCAGGAATTCAGGGGAAGTGCACGGCGGGCTGCAGGAAAATGGGCGAAGTGCACGACAAGGATGCAGCCAGCTGCAGGAAAATGGGCGAAGTGCACGGCTCGGGTTCGGCGGGCTGCAGGAAAAGAAGGGAAGTGCACGACAAGGATGCAGCCAGTTGCAGGAATTAGGGCGAAGTGCACGGCGCAGATTTGACGAGAAAATCCAAGGGTGGCACCAATGCCCGATGAGATTTTCCCCTCGTATACGCACCCCGACGTTGGGGCATGCAAACCCGCTTCTGATATGGTCTCCAAACGCAACCTGCTCTGAAGCGCTGCCGAGTTCTAAATGTCGAGCGTACGCGAAGCAAGGCTTTAGGGGTTTCCTTTTGGTGGGACAAACGAAACCGAGTTTCCCCAACCGGGAGCTGAAGCGCGTTAACGTCGACTTTCCGCAGTGGATGATCGCCGGCCTCGACGACAAGGCGTCTCGCCTTGGGGTAAACAGGCAAGCGGTTATCAAGGCGTGGATCGCCGAGCGGCTTGATGTCCGTGCGTTTGTGTAGGCCCAGTCTCAACGAGGAGGCCCCGATTACTTCGAGCGTGTGTAGTTGGAAAGAGGTCGAGCCTAGCTGTAACAGTCGGCCGTAATCCATTCGTTTAAGTCGTCGGTTAAAAACTTGATGTTCTGGAGGTGATGGACAGGGTCGCTCGTTAGCATGGCGTAGGGATAACCGCTGATGGTGGTGTCACCGACATAGCTCGCCTGGACTCCTGTCCTGAAAGTGCCACGCGATTGGAGCTTGACCTGTCCGTCTGGCAAAACGAATTTGAACTCGTAGCCCGTTCGCGTAATCGTCAGGGTGCCGGTGCCATCGAAGCGCCCGGTGGTCTTGGTGGCGTTGCCTTCCTTGCGGCTGTAGAACAGGATGCTGGCTTTCCAAGTTCCGACATCTTTTTCATTTACGCTTAGCGGGGGACCATCGAGAGGCAATGCCATATGGTTGCCCAGCGCGCTCGCATTCACGGTCGTATTGGAAGCATCTGACGCGCTCGAGGCGCTGCTTTGCCCGCTCGCGCAACCGCTCATGCACATCATCAGGATAACTGCTGAGAGCAGAGCCGCCATCGTCTTTATCTTGCCCATTGTTTGCCCCCTTGGCTTGATGCTCGTTGACCTAAATGATACATGAAGGCTTTCGGTAATGCGCCAGTGCAGAAGATGGCATTGGTCGATTCCGACAAACCGGATGTATCGTTATGCGAATCGCGTAGCAATCTGGGGCGCCCGATGACGGAGGCGAAGAGCAAGATCGCACGCTCGCATAGGTTGTTGAGGGCTCAGTTTCCCCAGCGTAATGGGGGTACTCGCGTAATTCGCTTTCGCGTATTGCAGACTAAAAACACTATAATTACGGGATAGTTGATTGCCCGTATGCGTATTAGCTTTTGGAGGGCATCGCAGATGCAGGTAAGCAAGGTACCGTGAGGAGGCCCAAGCCATGACGATTGTCAAGAAGAACGACGAGGGCCTGGAGAACGTAAGCGGCGGACTTGTCGTATCCAGCCCAGGCGACAACAAACCCAGCAAGTTAGACGGTTACCTTGTCGTGAATGAGCATTTTGACGGCAGGCTTGTTTGCGGGACGACAAACGAGCTGGGCGCGCAGCATATGGCCAGGCAGTGGGGCCTCAGCGACGAGATCATCAGCTTGGAGGAGTACTGGAAAAGGTTCCCTCGTGGGGATGAAAACGTGTGGTGATACTCTTAAGGCCATAGGGGTAATTGGTAGCCGGTAACTAGACGGCGCGCAACTGGTTCAGCTTGCCCAGCGCAACATGCTCGGCTTTGCCCCGCTGCCGTTACCTCGTGAGGCGGGGTGATCGTCTAATAGCTTGCAATCGACCATCTTGAGATGGTGTAGACTGGTCGCACGTAAGCGACATTACTGTTGACGAAGCTTGGTGATGAGACTGCCGGGCAGCGAAGGGAAAAGCCAGGGAAGCGGCGAAAGACGGACGCTTCTGACGTCCGTCTTGCTCAGCGCGCCTGGCCCAATTGTGATCGGTCTTGGGCTGCTCGTCGGCAGGAGCTCCACCCAGATAGCCGACTTCCTGCGGCGCACGGCAGAGCTCGCGGCAATCGTATGCGCGTATGTGATTTACCGCGCTACGACCGCGGACGGCACTTGCGACGAGGAGCGGCGCTCCAGGCTCGAGCGGGGCGCCAACAGGTTCATCGGGGCCATGATGTGCGTGGCCGGCGTCGCGATGGGGACGGTTGCCATCGCCTTTCCCGCCGCGGATAAAGGCAACGTCATTCCCGGGCGCGTCATCGCCGTGATGGGTCTTGTAGTGAACGCCGCGTTCGCCGTCCGATACACCGCGCTCGACCACGCCGAACCCAACTCCATCATCGCTGCTCAGGCCCGTCTGTACCGCGCTAAGGCGCTCGTGGACGGATGCGTGAGCACTGCATTGCTGGCGGTTTTGCTGGCGCCCGGCACCGACCTCGCCGCACTGCTCGACCTAGCCGGCAGCCTGTTTGTTTCTGCCTACATGCTGTACAGCGGCGTGAAGACGATCCGGTTGGCATGACGGCGCCAGCTGCGAATTGCACTCTGACTAAAAACCTGACATCAAAACCGAATTATGTATCTGATTGTCGGCCGACAGGTTGGCCAAAAGACCTTACTACCCGCATGCTTATAAGCACCTTCCAGGCTTGTAAGGCCAGCTGCCTCGTGGGCAGTAGGCAACTTCGAGCAATCCTGGGTACGAGGAGCGCATCGGCAATCTGTCTATCGGCGAAGGCTCCTGGGATGAAAGCTTCTGGACATGCGTTCCGCTTATGTTCCCGCTGTGCGGCAGAGTAGATAGAGCGCGTTTTCTGACGAATCGGCAAGCAAAAACTGGTGCAAGATTTGGGGGTTCTTTCCGTTCCGTAGGTTAGATCCAGGTCAATGATGTTCTGTTTCTGATGTGCCTGCGAGCATGGTCGCATCGACCTGCAGGGCAAGGTCTCTCAGCTAGCATGGAGGTTGGATTTAGCGCTCGCTCCGAAGTAGTTAGTGATGAATCCGTCTCATTGTTCATTGAATGCAATAAATGTATAATAGATATCTGATAGAGGGTTGCTATGGGTTTTATATATGATAAAACCAAGAGTGAGGCGAACCTCGAGAAGCATGGAATTGATTTCGAGGAAGCGCAGCTGCTCTGGAATGACCCCGATTTGATGGAGTTCAGAATCGAATTCAAGGGTGAATTGAGGGTTGGCGTCATGGCCAGGTATGCGGGAAGCTGCTGGGTTGCGATCACCGCGCCTCGTGGAAGCAACGTGCGAATCATATCGGTTCGCAGGGCCACGAAAAAGGAGGTGTCGTTGTATGACAAAGCGAAAAATGACCGCTGAGGAGTTCGATGAGTACTTCGACAACGGTGGCGACATCGCCGACCTCGTCGATGTCGAAAGCATACGCTTTCCCAATCGCAAGAGCGGCGACAGGCGGATTAACATCAGCATGCCCGCATGGATGGTCGATGAAGTCGATGCAATCGCGAGGCACTACGGCAATACGCGGCAGGGCATGATTAACGTTTGGGTGGCTGAAAGGCTCAAGCGGGAAAGATCGGATCTCGCCAAGCTGTTTGAGGGATAAACGGGATTCAGGCTATTACCCGAATACGTAGTCGGCAAGCTGTTGGAGGGGTTTGATTTCCCGCGCGGTACCCTTCACGCTGACGGTGCCTATCTCTCCGGTATAGATGTTTCGCAATGTCAGGTCGGCTACGGAGTCTTCCTCATGCGAAGTCGTTGTCGTAACCGTTGTCCCGGAGCCCTTCTTGTCGCCATTGCCGGTCAAAGCGCCGGTCACTACGCCGATCGATCCGCCAATAGCGCCTCCGGCAAGGCCTCCTAATCGTGCTCCGATAGCGGCGCCGGCAGCGCCGCCCGCGAACGCTGCACCGAACCGGCCTTGGTTCTCGACTTTGTCCTCGTAATCCGAGACCGTTTCCGTGACGATGTTCGGTCCATCCCAAGCGAAGCTGATCAGCTGGAAGAGGCTTCCGGGAACGTTTTCAAACCATATCAGGCCATCGGGACGCACGTGGAATGTGATCTTGAAGGCGAGAAAACCGGTTTTCAGCATCTTGCACGGCCCGTTGAGGTCGACCTTTATCGGCCAGTCGGTGTTCACGTTTCTCTGGGGTGCTGCCTGGTTGTTCACCACGATGGGAACGGCGTTCATCGGCGCGCCTGGTTGAGCGATTTGCGCTTGGGCCATTTGGGCTTGAGCAATTTGGGTTTGGGCGCTTGGCATGGGGGCACTTTGAACCTTCGAGCCGCAATGGCCGCAGAAACGCACGCCTTGCATAAGCTCCGCTCCGCAATTACCGCAAAACATACTCGCTCCTTCAATAGGGCGGCAATCCAAAAGGTGCGCAATGTGGCGCAAGCTTTGGACGCGTTGAATCACGATGATGTGCAACCGTCAAGATTATGACATAAAATGGTTTTCGGGTTGCTGAACGGCGCGTGAGGAAAGGCTTCGCAAATGAAATGCCCGTCGTGTGGAGCAGAGGTCAATACTGCGTTTTGCGAGTACTGCGGCACCAAGATGCCTATCGAGAGGATCGAGACGCAGTCTATCCAGGCCGAGACAGTAATCGTTAACAACTATTATCCCGAAGAGAAAAAGCAAGGGCCGTACTTTGGCACTAACCAGCAACCGCCCCTTGCGAACGCCGCATATCAAGGCGGTCAATACTACGCGGCTCCGCAAATGGTCTATGCGTCCCCGAA
Organism: Eggerthellaceae bacterium; assembly: GCA_017434045.1. GTDB lineage: Bacteria > Actinomycetota > Coriobacteriia > Coriobacteriales > Eggerthellaceae > UBA9715. The sequence goes on along the minus strand of JAFRGA010000055.1, from coordinate 35,222 downwards.
ATCCCGGACAGTAGCCTTGCTCTTATGCGTCTTCTTCGGTGTGTTGGGCGTGCATAGGTTTTACCTTGGACGATATGCGTTCGGAGTGCTGTACCTGCTGACTTTTGCCTGTCTGGGAATTGGCTGGATCGTCGATATCGTTCTATTGGCGATGGGCAAGATGAAGGACAGGAACGGTTATCCCGTTTTGACCGGGTAGTTTGGCTTTCGTTCAGGTATTGCTCAGCTCTACAAGATAGTTGCCGAGCTCTGTTCTGGCTTCCCGACGCAAATGGGGTGCTGCGGAATCTGGGATGATGGGTGGGGGCGGGTCCGTTCCCTAGGGCAACCAAAAGGGAGTATCCTTTTTGGTCTCTTTGGCCGCAAAGATATGTTGACGCATTCCAGCGACCTAGTCGTCGTCCGTTTCGAAAAAGATGTCGGGGTCGTAATCGAGGCTTTCGGCGATATCGTACACGTCAATCAAGGAAGGCCTTCGACCGCAAAGGTAATCGTTGATCTCCTCTTCGGTCAACCCAGTTTCCAACGACAGGCCTTCTATGTCCAGGAAGGAGTCTCGCATCGCGTGGGCGAGCAACTCGTTGAAGATACTCGAGACCCGCCTTTCTTTTGGCGCTTTTGTCCCAGCGTTTTTCATAGCGATGTAGTTTCGGTAGTCATCTTCCCATTGATCGATCTCGGTAATGCCGTGCTCCTTGGCATACAGAAAACCCTCCAACGCGCCCGGCTTAATGTACGAAGACAGGTCGTACAAGCTCCCTCCAAGGTAAATTGGGTACTCTGCAAAGGTTGCAATATATTCTGAGTAGCAGATCACGTACGGCACATCGAGTTTTTCATCCAGGATCTCCTCGACGGCTTTGGGGATGCGAATACATTCGAGGCGCTCACATCCTTGGAAAACACCTTCACCGATGCTTATCACGCTTTCAGGTATCGTGATGCTTTCCAGGCTACTGCATTGGCAGAAAGCGCCCGACCCGATGAACAGCACGCTTTCCGGAATTGTGATGCTTGCAAGGTTGCTGCAATAGGAAAACGCGGAGTCTCCAATGGAGAAGACCCCTTCCGGAATCGTCACGCTTGTAAGGTCTTCGCGCTCGGAGAAGGCAAACACCCCGATATCCGTCACGCCCTTGGGGATCGTCACGTCGCCGCCGGGGCCCATGTACTCGCTCAGCGTGCCATTGACGATCACGAAGCCATCGGGATCCGCGAGCTTATGGCAGCCCCTGAAGGCGTAGTCTTCCATGCTCGCCAGGCTATCCGGGACCACGACGCTTTCAAGGGTTTTGCAATCTCCGAACGCCCATCGCCTGATGGTCGTCACGCCTTCCGGGATCACCATGCTCGTGATCTTCTCGCATCCTGCGAAGGCGAAGCTCTCGATGCTCGTTACCCCCTGCGGGATCTTCACGCTCGTGATTTGCGAGCGGTCGAGGAAGGCGCTCTCCCCGATGCACGTCACTCCTTCGGGAATCACCACGTCGCCATCAGGGCCGATGTAATCACACAGGTACCCGCCGACGATCAAAAACCCATCCTGGTCCACAAGCCCCTTGCAGCCCTTGAACACCTGTTTTCCCATGTCCATCAGGCCCTTGGGAACCGTCACGCTTGCAAGGTTGCTGCAGTTCGCAAACGCCTTCGCGCCAATCCTCTTTACGCTATCCGGAATCGTCAAGCTCGTGAGGCTGGTGCAGTTCTCGAACGCGCTTTCGCCAATCCACTTCACTCTTTCAGGAATCGTCACATGCTCAAGACGGGTGCAGCCTTGGAACGCCATCTTGCCTATGCCCTTGACCCCGTCGGGTATTGTCACGCTGGTAAGGCTCGCGCAATCGGCGAACGACTCATCGAAGATGAAATCTATGCCTTTCGGGATGTCGATGCGAGCAAGTTTCGAGCAGCCGCGGAAAACGCCGTCGAACATCTCCGTCACGGTGTTCGGGAAGCATACGCCGGTAAGGTACGCGCAATCGCGAAACGCATTTGACCCGATAGTTGTCACGCCTCTCGGGATTACTACGCCGGTAAGACTTTCGCAGCCTCGAAACGCCCCGTACTTGATCTCCGTCACGCCTCTTGGGATTGCAACATCCCCGCCACGGCCGCGGTATTCCTCCAGCACGTCGCCATAGATTACGAAATCCTTCTTGCTTGACATGGCATACCTCTTTGGAAGCGTTTGTTTCGCGGTCCCGTTTTCGATCTGCGTTCGGGCTTGGTCGTTGTTTTCCGCTAGTGTGAAGCGCGATTAGCGTGGCGAGCCCGGTTTGCACGTCGCCATTCCCATTTTACGACATGGGCGGTGCTGTAATAACCGCCACAGGCTTTTCCCGTGGGTGTCCAGAGACTGGGGGAAATGGTTTCTTGTGGCGTGTTAAAGGGTGGGGATTTGGGACGATGGGCGGGGACGGGTCAGATGACGGATGGGGACGGGTCCGATCCATCATTGCGTGCAATGATGGATCGGACCCGTCCCCACCCATCATCAGGGCGTGGCAAACTACCCCGGCACTTCATCACGCCCACACCTCTGACGAATCACAGCGTTACGTTTCAAAAACGGGGTAACTCTGGTCGGCAAACGAGAACGGGGTATGATACGTTTCGTAGCATATCCAGTTTGCCCTCAAGCGTAGAAAGTGTTTTACATGGTAGAAGAAAGGGGCCTCACGTCGGAAGAGGCTGCGCAACTCGCGCGGCAAGGCAAGGCGAACGTCGTCCCCTCTAAGGCGGACTTGACCGTTGCGGGCATCGTTGCGCGTAACGTGTTCACATATTTCAACGCCATCTTCGCCGCATTGGCCGTGCTGGTAGTCATAGCCGGCTCGTACAAGAGCCTCACGTTCCTGCCCGTTATCGTGGCCAACACCGTTATCGGGATCGTCCAGCAGTTGCGTGCCAAGAAGGTTCTCGACAAGCTCGCCTTGCTGGATGTGAGCGAGTACACGGCCATACGCGACGGACGCGATCAACGGGTTGCCTCCGATGCGTTGGTGCTGGGCGATCTTGTTCACTTGGAAAGCGGCCAGCAAATACCGGCAGATGCAATCGTTGTTTCCGGCGAGGCAGGCGTGAATGAGTCGCTGCTCACCGGAGAGGCAGACGAGATTCAAAAAGGCGTTGGCGATAAGCTGATGTCGGGTAGTTTCGTCGTGGCTGGCAAGTTGGTCGCGCGCCTCGTGCAGGTGGGGGCGGATTCCTACGCTTCGAAGCTCACGGCTCAGGCAAAGCAGGTTAAAGAGCGCCCTTCGGAGATGGTCGCCGACATCGAGCGAATCATTTTGGTGGCGGGTATCCTGGTCATTCCCATAGGCGGGTTGCTCTATTGGCAGGGTATGAACAAGGGCCTGACGATATCTGACTCTATCATGTCCATGGTGGGCGCGGTTATCGGCATGATTCCCGAGGGTTTGTACCTGCTTGTCACCGTTGCGCTTGCACTGTCGGCTATGCGGCTGGCCAAGAACAAGGTGCTTCTACACGATATGCGCAGTATCGAGGAACTGGCCCGCGTCGACGTGCTGTGCGTCGACAAAACCGGCACCATCACGAGTGACGAGATGAACGTGCGCGAGGTCTTTGATGCTTCAGGAGCCGAAATCGAGCCTTCCGACCAAGTGCAGACCCTGCTTGCACGCTACGTGCGCACGGTTCCCGACAGCAACGCCACGATGATTGCCGTGCGCCGGTTCGCGCCCGAGGCCGAATCATTTACCGACGCCGAGGTGATGCCGTTCACCTCGAAGCTCAAGTACTCCCAGGTAACCGTAGATGGGAGGACGCTGCGGTTCGGCGCTCCAGAATTCATCCTCTCCGAGACGGCGCTTCGGGAAAGCCAAGCTGCGCGGGAGGAACGCGCCGGTGCGGGCATGCGCGTCTTAGCGTTTGTCGAGGTCGTGGGCGACGAGACGAGGCCGCTTTTGTTCGTGGCACTTACCAACAGCGTGCGTGAGAACGCCCCCGAGACGTTCGAGGAATTCGCCCGCCAGGGCGTGGAAGTGAAGGTCATTTCCGGCGACAACCCGCTCACGGTCTCGAAGGTGGCTGCTGAAGCCCGCATCGAAGGGGCGGAGCGATATGTGGACGCCTCGACGCTCGATACTCCCGAGAAGATAGCGCTGGCCGTTCGCACCTACACCGTATTTGGCCGCGTCAAGCCCGAGCAGAAAAAACAGCTGGTGGAGGCGTTGCAGGCCAACGACAAACGGGTTGCCATGACTGGAGACGGCGTAAACGACATCCTCGCTATGAAGAAGGCCGAATGCTCCATAGCCATGGGCACGGGAAGCGATGCTGCGCGGCAAGCGGCGCAAGTGGTCCTCCTGGACTCCGATTTCTCGCACATGCGCCAGATCGTGAGTGAGGGCAGGCGCGATATCAACAACATCACGCGTTCGGCCACGCTGTTCCTGTACAAGAACATATTCTCGTTGTCGATGGCGATGTTCGCCATCTTCGGGATGTTCGTGTACCCGCTCACGCCCAACCAGGTTTCACTCGTCTCGTTGTTCAACATCGGCCTTCCGGCCTTCCTGCTGACCTTCGAGCCCAACGAGAAGAAACAGGAAGGGCGTTTCATCGATACGGTGCTGATATACGCGATCCCCGCTGCCCTGACATCGTTTGTGTCCATAGCGGCAATGATGTTGTTCGCGGAATTGTTCTCGATATCCGAAACAGATGTGGGAACAGCGAGCATGTACCTGCTCTCGGTAGTCGGATTCCTCATTTTGCTGAACCTCATCCAACCTCCTAACAAGTACCGGGTGTTCGTCTTCGCCTTCTGCGTTGTCGGCCTAGCCGCGAGCAGCGGCTTCCTCGCTCAGTTGTTCGACGTGTACAGCCTCTCGCCCCGTGCGCTGGTTTTGTGCATCGTCTTCGCCTTGGCCCAGATAGGCGTGTTGCAAATTCTGAGCGTCGTGAACAACTGGGTTTATCGCCAGCTCGTCGAGCGCAAACGGAAGAAGCGCGAGGCTCTAGCTGATAATTCCCTCAGCTAGAGCGTTGCGAAGAGGGCGGGGTGCCCGACATTTTGCCACGCTGGCTCGTATTCTATACAGGAAGGGATGCAGGAAGGGAGTGGTGGAAATGCGCTTCAGGTCTCTATGGGTTTTAGGTATTGCAGTTGCGATGGTGCTGGCAATGGGTATGGGATTGGCGGCCTGCGGGACCCCCGCATCAACGGGCTCGTCGTCGGGCGGCGCGGTCGAGGTCGATAGCGGGAGCAGCAGTGGTGGCAGCAGCGCGGGCAGTTCAGATGCTGTGAGCTCGACGGCTTCCGATGGGAAATCGAAAACGGCCGTCGACGTGCCCATCAAGCTCGAGGACGAGGACGGGCTTGTTATCGAGTGTCCGACCTCGGCGCCTGCCGGGGAGGTCGTGCAGGTGCAGGTGTACGCCGTGCTCGATGCCGGCCTGCGCGTGGCAGTGAACGGCGACGAGGATTTCGGGTCTTTCGTGTCAGCCCAGGAATACGAGTTCGTGATGCCAGACGCCCCCGTGACCGTGCAGGTATACACGGTTGATGAGGGCTATGGCGCGTAAGTCTGAGGTTGTCGTCTGGCAGGGGCCTGTTCCTCTGCCAGGTTTTTACAGCACGGTAACGAACCATGGGGGAATGGGATTGCGTCGTCTTCGGTTGCGTAAACAAATATGACGCAACTTAATCGAAAGGCTACCGCATGACCGAGCCACATAACTCGTCCGAAACTAAAGTTTTACCGATTGGCCTGCGCTTATGCCAGGCATATTTCTGTTTTGCCATGCTCTTGGCACTCGTGTTCGGCTTCCTGTGCTCTCCGCACATGTTCGATTACGACATAAGCATGGTGCGCGTGCTGCTCCTCATGGCGGGGGGTACCGTGACGATGTGGCTCATGTCGCAGCGTGCCCGGAGCGCACGGGCGGTGGGAGCGATCACGGCATTTGCAGGCGCGGCGCTCGCGCTCGTCGACCACGCGGCTTTCGGTGCGCTCGACACGCTTGCCGTCTATATCGGGCAGCCGGCTACGACTGCGATAATGGTTGCTGAATATGCGGGCGCCGTTGCGGTGGCCGCCTATCTCGTCTTCTCGTCTCGGGCTAAACGCGTGCTTTGCAATCCGCCCGACCTCGCCTCGGGCGCGACCGAGGGCCACAGTTGGGACAAGCCGCTGCGTGAGCGCGTGCATACGCGCACGTTCTGGCGCGACCTCATGGTCTACTTCGTCTCGTTCTCGCTTTTAGGCCACTGGGCCGAAATGCTGTTCTGCCAGCTCATCGTTGCCGGCGTGTTCATGGGCGACTACGATCCGACGAACGCGATGCTCTGGAGCCAGTGGCTGTTCCCGTTCACTGCCGAGGGTGCCGCGGCGGTCGCAATCGTGCTCATCCTGCACCCGGCATCACGTTGGCTGCTGAAGAAGACCGGCAATCGCGTGTGGCTCGCCGTGCTTTTGAGCTTCCTCCTGAATGCCCTGGTGTGCACGAGTATCGACTTCACGACCGGCATGGTGGCCAACCAGGACTACAGCCTCTGGGATTACCGCGCCTTGCCGTTCAACTTCATGGGGCAAGTGTGCTTGCAGAATTCGATGACCTACAGTATCGCGGCCACGCTCATCGTATGGGTCTTCTATCCCCTCATGGATACGGCTTTGCGCCGCATGCCGCGTGGCGTGGCGAATGCCATCGCGTTCGGGCTGCTCGGCATGTACCTGTTCCTCGCCCTGCTATACTTCTTTGATATAGCGGCCCTGTTCGGCGGATGGCGCTTGTAAGCTTTTGCAGCATGCCATCGCCGCATTCCAATTGCATTTCCAGCCCAAGATGGCTCGACGCATGGCGTTGCGTTGCGCGAAAAAGGGGAGAATGGGGCCAATCGCCTGATTTAGAAAAATTGTCAGGACGAGATGATAAGGCGTGGCGTATAAAGGAAGTGAATAGCAAATACGCCAGCTTGGGAGGAGGTGCGGCGTGGTCGATAGAGAGTTCGAGCAGATGCTTGGGCGGCTTATGAAGCAGGACTTTTCAATAGGCACCGAGAAGTTCCGCGATGCGCTGCTGGAACGCTGTCTCGCCGTCCTCGACAACGACGAAGAGGTGGCCGAGCTCGACGACTCGGTCCTCGAGCTCCTTGCAGCAGCTGGCGATTCTGATGTCGGAGGCTATTTAACCGTGGAAGCTCGAGGCGTTTTCGGCAATAATGAGGAGAGCAACTTTTTGAAGTAAAACGGAAGGGGCCTCCACGGGCGGGAAACCACGGCATAAGCGGATAATCGCCCTTGATTTCGAGAAGGGTGCGCGGAAACGCGAATTCGAGCGACTGTACCGCGAGAGCTATGGCTCCGTGTATGGCTCTGTGCGCGCCCGTATGCGCGACGACGCTACGGCCGAGGATGTGGTTGCGGAAGCTTTCTACAAAGCTGCTAAAGCATTCGATTCATTCGATCCGTCGCGAGCGAAGTTCTCCACCTGGGTTACGACCATCGCCCGTAACTGCATGATCAGCCATTTCCGCAAGGAGCGTCCAACGGCCTCGTTGGAGGATGCGCCTCAGGATGCCTATATGGTCCAAGGCGGCCAGAGCGACGTTGACGACATGCTGCTCGTGAAGCAGCTGCTTGCCTGCCTCGATGATTTCGAGAGGGACGTGGTCGCATTCAAGTACCGTGACGGCTTGCGCAACGTTGACATTGCGCGGGAGCTGGACATGAACGAGTCAACGGTATCGACCGTGCTCGCGCGTGCGCTCGCCAAGATGCGCTCCCACGCTGCGAAATCCGCTTCCCAGTTCTAACGTCTGGCCTTTCCGCCATGCTTTGGCGCCATGGGCCGCGCTTCGCTTAGCGCCGCAGATATTGCGATGAGACGGGGAATTCGAAGTACGTGTTCGGGTACGGTTCGTTCTTCAGCGTGAAATGCCACCATTCGCAGAATATCGGCTCGAAGCCGTTTCGCAGCATTGCCTCGCGCAGGAACATCCTGTTGTAGTACTGCTCATCGGTGATTCCGCGGTAGTCGGGATGAGAAACCTCGCTGAACAGGTCGAAAGGCCCTCCCATGTCGACCTCTTTGCCGGTGCTCATGTCGAGCAGCGTGAGGTCCACCGTGCTGCCGCGGCTGTGGCTCGATTTGCTGGCGATGTAACCCTTCTTGAAGAGCTCGGCTTTGTCCAGGTCGGGGTAGAAGAATGGTTTCATGCGCAAGTCGAGGTCCTCTATGCTCCACTGGACGAAGTGTTTGACGGCGGTGGCCGGCCGATATGCGTCGAACACCTTCAGCCGGTAACCTTGGGCGCCCATCTCGCCGGCAACAGATTGGAGCGCCCGTGCGGCTTCCAGGGTGATCAAGGCGCACGGCTCCTCGTAGCCATCGATGCGGTCGCCTATGAAATTGTATGTGGAGTAGTAACGGATCTCCTGAATGACGCTCGGCACGTAATCTGCCAGCGCGACGAAACCCGAAGCGTCGTTTGTAACCATTTCCCTGTAATTGGGCTCCATTTCAGCGCCTTTCCCCATGCCGATAGCCACAACGAACATGATAGTGGAAAAAGCTGCAGGTTTCGCTTCTGACGGCAGTGAAACCCCCATTTCCTTTGGCTCCTTGAACTTGGAGGGAATCGCTTCCCGATGCTATAGTTGTTTCAGCTAAAACCGGGGAAAGGCGTTGGTATGGGAAAGAAGCTCGGGGGCCTCATCAAGACCGCACGGACGAACGCTGGCTTAACTCAGGAACAGCTTGCGCGAAAGATAGCAGGCGTCAGCCAGTCGGACATCGGGCGCTACGAACGCGGTGAAGCCGAGCCGACGACCCAGACGGTCAAGGAAATCGCGAAGGCCTGCGGCGTCACGCAGAAATCGCTCCTCGACGCCATGCCCAAGAGCTCGTCCCGCACGAGCTCTTCCTCGAAGCCGAGCACTGCGAAGCCTTCGTCCTCTGCCCGTACGTCCACAGCTTCGAAATCCTCCATGCAGGTGACAACAACCGAGCGCCGTCTCGTGGAGCTGTATCGGAAAGCCGATTCAGAGACGAGGAAGAAGGCGCTTGCGCTTTTGCGCGGCGATGCGGAAGGGCAGGGTCCCATCGACGTAGATGACATCCTCTCCGGCCTGGGCACCCTCCTAGGCGACGTGCTGTCCAAGAAATAGGCGGGAATCCCGACGCGAGCCTGGGCGTCGTTGGGTTTTGGGCCGTCTGCCCGTCCAGCCCGCATTCGGCCCGCCTCGCGCTTTCTCCGCGCCCCAACCGCGCAAACGAAAGCGGCATCCAGAGCGACTTACTGGCAGTGCGCCTCGGGGTTCCCGACTGCGCTTCGCGCATTCGGGAAATAGTCCTGGAAGAATGTACGGGGGCAAGCTGAAGCTTGCCCGTCCTCGCTGAGAACAGCCCACAGGGCTGTTCTCCGGGCGCTCGGACCTTGCGGGTATTGCCGCCTTCTTGTAAGCGCGGTTGTTTCGGGGGCGCTCAGGAAAGGGCCTCATGCGGGCCGGCCGGGCGGAGCTGACGAAAGCGCAGAAAGACCTGGCAGGGCATTCCCCTTGCTCGGTCGCCCGGCTGAAGGGGTGAGCCGCTTCCGAAGGCGGGCAGCGGTGCGGCGTGCAGGAGAAGCCATTACCGCCGGAGGGCTGTAGGCGAACCCCTTCGGCCGGGCGACCATCAGGCCAGCCCGCGGCGGCTCACCCCTTCGGGTGGATGGTCCGGCAGGTTGCTACCCTTCGGCAAGCTCCCGAAGCAGGCGGATCTCCTCGGCGTATCCGTCGAGCTCGTTGGGCGTTTCAAGGATGAAGGGCAGGTCGCGCAGCTTCGGATGGCGCACGATACGCGCAAAGGCCTCCTGCCCAAGCGTGCCCTGGCCGATGCGCTCGTGGCGGTCCTTGTGCGAACCGAGCGGGTTCTTGCTGTCGTTGACGTGGATGGCCTTCAGGCGCGAGAGCCCTATGATGCTGTCGAACTCTTCGAGCACGCCGTCGAGGTCGTTCACGATGTCGTAGCCTGCGTCGTGCACGTGGCACGTGTCGAGGCAGACCCCCATGTGGTCCGAGAGCTCCACACGCCCGATGATGGCTGCGAGCTCCTCGAAGCGGCTGCCGACTTCGCTGCCTTTTCCCGCCATGGTCTCCAGCAGGACCGTCGTGCTCTGGTCGGGGGTCAGCACTTCGTTCAAGGTTTCGGCGATGAGCTCGATTCCCACCTCCACGCCCTGTCCCACATGGCTACCTGGATGGAAGTTGTAGAGATTGCCGGGGAAGGTTTCCATTCGAACGAGGTCATCGGCCATGGCCTGGAGCGCGAATTCGCGGGCATGCGGCTTATCCGAGCAAGGGTTCAACGTGTACGGCGCATGCGCCACGAGAGGTGCGAAACCGTTGGCCTTCAAATGTTCGCGCAACGCAAGGGCGTCGTCGGGGTCGATGGCCTTCGCATTTCCCCCGCGGGGATTACGCGTGAAGAACGCGAACGTGTTGGCCCCGATCGAGGATGCTTCGCGGCCCATGTGGGCAAATCCCTTAGATGTTGACAGATGACAGCCGATGTTGAGCATGACCAGAGCCTCCGTTATCCGTTCGAGCGAGGTGGCACCTTGTAAGGTGCTGAGGGGACCGGCCCTTCAGCACGTCCGTTCATTGTAAGTGCTCGAAGACGTTGCGCTCTCTCAAATTTCACTGTTTGGATCTAGGGAAGTCAGGTAATCGCAGCTTTCAGGGATTTTTGGAGCAAGGTGGCTCATAATGGACGCTGATGCTTCTGCTCAAGGTTTATCGGGCTTTAACGATTGGGGGCTTGTTGTGGATATCGTGAAAACAGCCGAGGATATGGGATTCGAATTAGCGGGCCCTATAGAGGCGTCAGCCATAGAATGCAAGCGCGAGCTGCGCGACTACTGCAATCCCGAAGAATGTCCCCAGTACGCGAGTTGCTGGTCGTGCCCTCCGGGAGCGGGGAGCTTCGAGGAATGCTGTGAACGAATCGCCGCGTGCTCGGGTGGGGTCGTGGTGCAGACCGTGCGCGAGGGGGTCGATTTCAACGACGTTGAAACCCTGGCAGAGATCCGGACGCTTCACAATGGGCGCCTCGACGAGCTCGCCGATGCCGTGAGGGGCGAAGGCGAAGGCGTGTATGCGTTCACGACCGGCGGGTGCAGGGTCTGCCCGACTTGCACGTATCCGGATGGGCCATGCAGGTATCCGCAAAAGCAGAGGCTCTCGTTGTCTGCCCATGGAGTCGATGTCGCGGCTTTGTGCGAACGTGCGGGAATCGAGTACGGTTTCGAGAGCGGCACGATTCGCTTCGTCGGCATGGTTCTGCAATAGGCTGGCGCCCCGCTGAAAAGAGCATAATCGGCTGCCGGCGCCAATCGGAGCGTTTCGAAGGCTCTTGCATCTACCATCGAGCTTCGTTGAGTGGCACAATACTCACGTTGGAAAACCGCAATGTGCAGGGGGGAATGTGGAACAGCCGAAGCTTTGGTCGCGAAGCCTCATCGTGCTCATGGTCTTGAACTTCTGTTCAGCAATGTCGTTTTGGCTGCTCAACGTCAAGATAACCCAATATTCGATCGACACGTACGGCGTAGCGGAATCCGCTGCTGGCCTCGGGATAACCGTGTATGTCATATCCGCCCTGCTCACCCGCATGTTCTTTGGGCGCAGGATCGACGTTTGGGGCGTCAAGCGCTCCGTCGTCATCGGGTCTGCCATCAATGCCTGCGGAATGCTCTTGTACCTGGTCCCGATGGGGTTCGTGCCGTTGCTGTGCGTACGTTTCTTCCACGGTCTCGGTTTCGCCATCATGTCCGGCGCAGCTGCAGCAGGTGCCGCGCTGGTTCTCCCACCCGAGCGCTACGGCGAGGGAATCGGCTATTACTCGATGATGCAGGCGCTTGCCACGGGCATCGGGCCGTTTGTGGCCATCATGCTCACGAACACGTTCGGGACGTACCGCTCGATGTTCATATGCGCTGCAATCGTCTCCATGCTCGCCCTGCTCGCCACGCCCTTGCTCTCCATCCCAAACCAGAATCGCGCTGCAAGGCACGTCGATTTCTTGGCGGAGATCCGCGAGAAGGGGATTGGCGCTTTCATCCAAATCTCCGTCGTGCCCATCGCGTCTGTGCTGTTCCTGGTGTACTTGGGCTATGCCGGCATCATATCGTTCGTCACGACATACGCCCATGTGCGGGGCCTTGACGAGGTTGTTAGCTTCTTCTTCGTCGTGTACGCGATTGTCATCCTCATCTCACGTCCCCCCATCGGGCGGCGCGTCGATAGGCGTGGCGAAAACTCGACCATCTACTACTGCTTGATCCTGTTCGTATTCGGCTTCGTTTTACTCGCATTCGCTTCCAACGGCGTCATCTTGCTGCTTTCCGCCGCCTTGCTCGGTGTCGGCATTGGCGCGACGCAGTCGATCGTGCAGGCTGTCATAGCGCGTGACACCCCCTCGAGCGAACAGGGGAAGGCAAACTCCACGTTCTTCATGAGCATGGATTTGGGCAGCGGTTTGGGTCCTGTAGCCATCGGGGCGATCATCCCGCTCATCGACTACAGTGGAAGCTACCTGCTGCTTGCAGCCGTTGGGCTAGTAGCGATTGCCGACTATCATTTCTCGCACGGACGCCATCACCGCTGATGCATCACGGCAAAGGGCTTCGGTTTCAGATGATTCGGGTTTAGGCGTCGAGGGCCTGGTCTATATCGGCGATCAGGTCGGCTACATCCTCGATTCCGACCGAGAGGCGAATCATGTCGGCTGGCACTCCGGCAGCCGCAAGCTCGTCCTCGCTCATCTGGCGATGCGTCGAAGACGCGGGGTGCAAGCAGCACGTGGCCGCGTCGGCGACATGTGTGGCGATATGGGCGACCTCGAGGTTCTTCATGAACTTCTCTGCCGCGGCCCGTCCGCCATCGCATCCGAAGCTGATGACACCGCAGGTGCCGTTAGGCATGTACTTGCTGGCCAGCTCGTAATACTTGTCCCCTGGAAGCCCGGGGTAGCTGACCCAGCTTACCTGCGGGTGCGAGCTCAGGTGCTCTGCTATGGCCTGGGCGTTCTCGCAATGGCGTGCCATGCGCACGTGGAGGCTCTCGAGGCCGAGGTTGAGCAAGAAGGCGTTCTGAGGAGAGGGCATCGCGCCGAAATCGCGCATGAGCTGAGCTGTCGCCTTCGTGATGAAGGCCCCTTCGCGTCCGAAGCGCTCTGCGTAGGTGATGCCGTGGTAGCTTTCGTCGGGCGTGCACAGCCCCGGGAACTTCTCGGCATGCGCCATCCAGTCGAAACGGCCCGAATCGACGATGCACCCGCCGAGCGCGGCTGCATGACCGTCAAGGTACTTCGTGGTGGAGTGGGTCACGATGTCGGCGCCCCATTCGAACGGACGGCAGTTTATCGGGGTGGGGAAGGTGTTGTCCACGATTAGGGGCACGCCGTGCGCATGGGCCGCCTCGGCAAATTTCTGGATGTCGAGCACCGTCAGGGCCGGGTTGGCGATGGTCTCCCCGAACACGGCCTTCGTATTGGGCTTGAATGCGGAGTCAAGATCGTCGGGGGAGCAATCGGGGCTGACGAACGTGAACTCGATGCCCATTTTCGCCATCGTGACGGCGAACAGGTTGAACGTTCCTCCGTAAATGGAGTTCGAGGCGATGACGTGATCGCCTGCGGTGGCGATGTTGAACACCGCGAAGAAGTTCGCAGCTTGCCCGCTTGACGTGAGCATGGCGGCCGTTCCGCCTTCAAGCTCGGCAATCTTGGCGGCTACCAGGTCGCACGTCGGGTTTTGGAGGCGAGTGTAGAAATAACCCTGAGCCTCGAGGTCGAAGAGCTTGCCCATGTGCTCGGATGTCTCGTAGCGGAAAGTCGTCGATTGGATGATGGGGATTTGCCTTGGCTCACCGTTCTCAGGTTTGTAGCCGCCGCGGATGCATGTCGTTCCCAATCCCATAATTGCCCCGAATCTCGTAACCGATAATTGTCCGTATCATATCCTGACATACGTTGCCTGTGGGAGAAATCTCGAGCAGCGACCATTGATATTCTGGGATATCGGCGTTCGCTTACAGAGAGAACGCCAAAGCTGGAAGACGCCAAAGCTCCGTTTAGCGCACATCCGCATAGAGCCGGGGCTTGCAAAAGGGACATTCGTGCAATCAATTTCCCGATCCGGAAGATGTGCCATCCTATCTCGCTGGTGTATGATTGCACCATGAGTTATCCCGAGTGGTACAAAGCGATTTCGGAGTCGTTTCGCAACGAGCTTGCCGAACAGGCCATCATCGTGATGGACAAGGCCCTCGTTGCCATAATCGCAGTCGTCTACATTGTCTCGATCGTGTTGCTTGTCGTCGCAGGCGACCTGTTGCGGGCCATCCGCATGGTCGTCGTGCCGGCAATCACGTTCGCGCTCGTCTCCTACCTGCGTAATAGCTGGAACGCCCCGCGCCCTTACGACATTTACAACATAGATCCCATCATCCACAAGGACACGGTCGGCAAGTCGAACCCCAGCCGCCATGTTGCGAGCGCGGTGATCATCGCCTGCGCGCTTGCGTGGCTTCACCTCGACTGGGGAGTGGTGGCCTTTGCAGCGTCGGCGGTTGTGGCCTTCACGCGCATCGTCGGGGGCGTGCATTTTCCCCGTGACGTGGCCATGGGGGCTGGTATTGCCTTGGCGTGCGGCATCATCGGCTTCGTGATCATCCCGTCTTAGCGATGAGCGCCCGGTTCGTCTCCCGAATCTAAAGTCACTAACGCAGATACTGCGGCGTCCACGCGAGGAAGGCCCAGATGACCTTCCGATCTTCGGCAAGGTGGTAGCCGTTTTCGTCCAGTATCAGGTTTGCCTCGAGCCAGGGGTGCAGCCTTGAGGGGATTGCGGCGAGCTCGCCATCGGTGGCAAGTCCCACGAGCGCTTGCGTCAAGATGTCGGAAAGGCCCAAGAGAGCCTCGTCGAATGTCTCGAAATAATCCATGCGGACGCTATTGATATAGGCAACTTCGGGTTTGAGACCGTGGGTGGCGAGGATGTTGAAGGCGTAGAGGAAATCGCGGCCTGCTTGCTTCTGGAAACCGACCGCGGAAAGGAGCCGCTCGTCCACGCGCGGAGAGGGTCCGCAGGGCAGGGTGATGCACACCCGCCTGCGGGCGGAGCGGTCCAGTTTCAGGAGCGCTGCCTCCAAGTCATCTGTGGCTATGGAACGGGAGGCCAGGGCCACGTCGACGCTCTTGGGCGCGATGCCGGCCTGCTCCCAATCGTCTGCCCAGCTCATCTGTCGCACATCGACGCCCTCAATGCCGAGTTCGGCTTGGTCCTGCAGCATCTTGTCGAGCATTCCACGCGAGAAGTCGCATGCGATGACGCGGCTTCCCATTTGGGCGAGCGGGGTTGCCAATGCGCCGGTACCGCAGCCCATGTCGAGGACTGTCTCACCGGGTTGGATAGCCGCCAGCTTCAGGAACTGCTCAACGTATCCGGCTTGGGAACCGTGCTTGACGGGAAATGTCTTCGCCTTGTTATCCCAATAGGCGGCGTCGTCGGCTCGCTTGCGGGCTACTTGGAGCTGCTTCCACTCTTCGTTCCAGTCGGTGGTTGTCAGAAGCGGCGTGAACGTCTCTGCCATGGCATTCCTTTCCTGCTCATGTTCCTGCCCAAGTGTAGCGCAAGCCGCCCGTTGGCCGAAGCGTAATCGGCAGGGGAGGACGATGCCTGCCCGCTGTAGGCTTGCCCGCTGCCCGCTTCGAGGGCATTCGAGGTCCTTAAATTCTGCGGATGGTTTAAGATGGTATGCAATCGAGATTCGAGGAAATCACGTTTACCGCAATGACGGCGCGTCGAACGCGCCCGCACAAGGAGGTTCCCATGCAAGTCGAGCTTCTGTACCACACGCCCGAACCCGAACTCGCTGTTGCCACGGCAGCACGTCTCTGCTATGCCCCCGTCGGAGCGTCCGAGTTGATGGAATCGCTTTCCGAAGAGCGGATTCGCAAGGTTTTGACCACCATTTTGGCAGGAGGCCACCTGTCTACCCTCGAACATGCGAGCTACACGTTCGCGATTGACGGCGTATCCCGCGCGCTCACGCACCAGCTCGTCCGCCATCGGTTGGCAAGCTTCAACCAGCAGAGCCAGCGGTATGTGGCTTTCTCGGATGGCCTGGAAACCATTAAGCCTGCCTCCATCGCCGAGAGCGAGGAGGCAAATCGTCTGTTCGACGAGATGATCGAGCGCACGGTCGATGCGTACAAGGCATTTTTGGAGATGGGCGTGCCTGCCGAGGACGCGCGCTACATCCTGCCGAACGCCGCCGAGACGAAGATCGTCGTGACCATGAACATCAGGGAGCTCCTCCACTTCTTCAGCCTGCGGTGCTGTAACCGTGCCCAATGGGAAATCCGCGACCTTGCCTGGAAGATGCTGGAGCTCGTGCGTCCCACGGCGCCGTTCATTTTCGCCGATGCAGGTCCCGGGTGCGTGCGCGGCGCCTGCCCCGAGGGGAAGATGACGTGCGGGACTCCCTACGAGCGTGTCACCCGTTCGTAAAACTCCAAGGATGTGTTGCCATATGGGTCAGGAAGAAAGCGCGAAACGGATAGCGGTGTTTTGCGTCGGCAATAGGCTGCATCTCGACGATGGGGTGGGGCCGGCGGTGTATGACGAAGTGCTCAAGCGTTTCGATATTCCAGACGGTGTCGAGTTGTTCGACTTGGGCGTCCTCACGATGGACATGATCACCTACATCGATACGTGCGATGTCGTGATCACGGTCGATGCGATGGAGTATTCGGGCGAGGAACCCGGCACGGTGCTCCGCGGCACCCCACAGGAGCTGGCGCGGGCCCAAGGTGCAGCCATGTCGCTGCACGATTTGCGGCTCGTCGACCTCTTCGATGCAGCTTTGCTGCTCGGTTACGAATCCGAGGGCATCTGCCTGGGAATGCAGGTCGAAAACACCGAGCCTGAGTTGTTGACAGAAGACTTGACGCCGCGCGTTCGCGCCGCCCTGCCGCTACTCGTGGAAACGCTTGCCGCCGAGCTGGCCCGCCTGGGCAAGCCCCTCATCAACAAAGAGGACGGCACGCCTTACGTAAAATAGTTCAGGGCGCGAAGAAGCGTCCGGGGGCGTTTATCGTGCTGGGTCCGCCCGCCCGGAGGGGTTCGCCTACAGCCCTCCGGTGGTAATGGCTTCATCTACACGCAGAATCGCTGCCCGTCTGCGGAAGCGGCTCACCCCCTCGGTCGGGCGGTCAGGCGTTGGCGTGAGCCCTGCGTAAGGTTTTCCAGCTTCATCATGCGCCCAGTCCTTCCGAACCAATAATCAGCACATTGTGTAGATGATAAGACCTCCTTGGCTTGTCCCGGGGTTGTGCTATCATGCAAAAGCTTGCCTTGTCCCGGTTGGATGCCGGGCAATAAACGAGCCTTGGTCGGAAACCAAGGCGGAAGAGGAGAAAAGAAATGAAGAAAGGAATCCATCCGGATTACGTGGACTGCACGGTAACTTGCAGCTGCGGAAACACCTTCCAGACGCGCTCCACCAAGAAGGAGATCCGCATCGAGATCTGCAACGCCTGCCATCCGTTCTACACTGGACAACAGAAGTTCGTCGACACCGGCGGACGCGTACAGCGCTTCAGCGACAAATTCGGTTCTGCCACCGAGCTCGTTGCCGCCCGCGAAGCCGAGCGCAAGGCCAAGCGTGCCGCCGAGGTGGCCGCTGCCGAGGAGAAGCGCAAGGCCGCCCGTGAGGCAAAGGCTGCCGAGAAGGCAAAGCGTGCCGAGGAGTTCGCCAAGAAGGCCGCCGTTCAGGCCGAGAAGGAAGCTGCTGCCGCTGCCAAGGCCGAGGCTGAGGCCGAGGCTGCTGCTGAGGCTGAAGCTGTCGAAGCTGCCGCCGCAGAAGTTGCCGCCGAAGAAGCTGCTGAATAAATCACCCTTTCAGCATCAGTAATATATAATTACTAAGGCGCTGTTCAAGCCGACCCAGTTATTGCAAGGGTCGGCTTGAATTATATTTGCAAGAGAATATCAACTGGTAGTTGCGCGGTTTACAGGGCTTCGATTCGGCTTCCTAGGTTATTGAAGCATGGTGGATAGTTAAAAAAATCGGTAAAAGTGTCATGTAAACAGGTTGATGTTACGTTACGAAAAGAAAATAATACCAGGTTAATCACCGTTTTATGCACGTGAAACCCTTGACTAATGCCTATAATCAGTAACTGGCAAACTGAAGGTATTTAGCCATTTTGCACAAAGTGTCAAAAGCTTCGGGATGCCGCAGGTGGGTCCTAACGGATAGACGGGAAAAGCGGCGGACGCCAACTTGACCGGCTAGCTGGAACGGAGCTCGATTTTTGTGCCTGACGTGCTTTTTTAGGGGGATTGACACGAAAGGCCCACAAGTCGATTGACACAATGTGTACCTGTTCAAACCACCTGCGTTCAAGGAGAGGAACTAGAAAAGAGAGGAGAGCCTATGAGCGAATCAACAGCTACATATGGTCTTGTCGACGTCCTTGCGGCGCGCGGCATCTCCAGGCGGAGCTTCCTGAAGTTCTGCGGTACGCTTGCCGTGGCCGCAGGTCTTTCGTCGGCGGCGGCCCCGCGCGTGGCGAATGCGCTCGAGACTGAGTTGGAGAACGCCAAGGGCGGCCTGTTCCCGGTCCTTTGGATCGAGGGTGCGTCATGCACGGGTTGCACCGAGTCGTTCGCCCAGATCGAGACTCCTGACGTTGGGAAAGTCGTTCTCGAGCTTATCGCCCTTAACTATTCGGACGTCCTCTGCGCCGGCGCTGGCCATTCGCTGGAGCGCGCAAAGGAAGAGACGATCCAGAACGGCAATTACGTTGTCGTCTACGAAGGCGGAATCACCCAGGGCTTCGGGAGCAACACGCTCCGCGTCGCCATGGAAACCGGTGAAGAGATTCTCGTGCATGCGGCCGAGAACGCTGCCGCCGTCATCGCGCTCGGCTCTTGCGCCGTCAACGGCGGCTGGATGGCTGCTTATCCCAACCCGGCCGAAGCGACTGGCGTTTCCGCAATCCTGAAGAAGCACGGCATTGCAACTCCGGTCGTGAACATGCCCGGATGCCCTGCAAACCCCGAATGGCTCATGTCGGTGCTCGTCCAAGTGCTCATGCTCGGCGGAGCGGGCGCGCTCGTAGAGGGCAATATCCCCGCCGTCGTCAGCACCCTGGGCCTGAACGACGAGGCCAAGCCCCAAGGCATCTACGGCCAGACGATTCACGACAACTGCGAGCGCCGTCCGCACTTCGAGAACGGCGAGTTCGTCTACGAGTTCGGCAGCAAGGAAGAGGAGCTTGGCTACTGCCTGTATCCGCTTGGCTGCAAGGGTCCGCAGACGAAGGCCAATTGCGGCGTCACCATGTGGAACAACCGTCGTAGCTGGTGCATCCAGGCCGGTTCGCCCTGCATCGGCTGCTGCGAGGCCAACCCCAACGATCCCGGTGACAACTGGGTCGAGGTGAACACGCCGTTCTACAAGCGCGATCGCGACCTCCACATCGGGTCCACGTTCTTCCGTCCCACTACGGTGGCAGCTGGTCTTACCGGCATCGTTGCCGCTGCGCTCATCATCCACGGCTTCGGCATGAAGAAGAGCGGCCGCATGGACGGCGGCGCCGACTTCGAGAAGGTCCGTGCATGGGATGCCAAGAACCCCGATAAGGCCATCGGCCAGTACGAGTACTCGGTCATGGACGGCGATCCTGTGAAGATGAAGGCTGCTCAGGAGGAAATCGCCAAACAGTACGAGGTGGCCGAAGAGGCCTCCGCAGAGGAAGAGGGGAGGTAACCCAACATGACACGTTCAGTTATCGACCCGATCACCCGCATCGAAGGCCATATGCGCGCCGAGATGGAAGTCCAGGGCGGCAAAGTCGTTGACGCCTGGGTTTCCGGCGGCAGTTTCCGCGGCATGGAGATTATCGTCCAGAACCGCGCACCCGAAGACGCTGCACAGATCGTTCAGCGCATCTGCGGCGTTTGCCCGGTATCGCACAGCCACTCTTCGACCATCGCGGCCGAGAAGGCGTATGGCATCGTCATTCCCAACCGTGCACGAATCATCCGCAACCTCATCGAGGGTGCGCAGTTCCTGCACAGCCACATTCTGTGGTTCTACAACCTGGCTGCTCTCGACTACGTCAACCCGCTCAACGCCTTGAAGGCCGACGTGGCCGACGCCGAAGCGCTTGCCCTGGCAGCTGGGACGTCCTCTAACAGCGAGCTGGGCGCCGTCAAGAAGCGCCTGGAGGCATTCGCGGCTAACGGACAGCTGTCCATCTTCTCGGGCAACTGGTTCGACGCCGATGGCGGCGAAGCTTACAAGCTGCCTCCTGAGCTTGACCTCATCTGCACGGCCCATTACCTCGAGGCCCTGAAGATGCAGGCTCGCTCGTCCGAGATCGCCGGTCTGCTCGGCGGCAAGATGCCGCACGTCATGACCATCATCCCCGGTGGCACGGCATTTGTGCCCACGGCTCAGAAGCTCGATGACCTGTGGGCAATGGTCAACGAAGTCTACGACTGGGTCGAATCGACGGTTATCCAGGACACGCTGGCAATCGCCCCCTTCTACGCAGACGGCCTCACTTGGGGCGGCGGCTGTGGGCGTTTCGGCGCTTGGGGCGTTTTCGAGGCTCCGTCCATGGAACTCAACGACCGTTACCTGCCCGCCGGCGTCCTCATGGGCGGTTTGGGCGGCCCGGTCGACGATGTCGATGAATCCAAGATTTGGGAATATGTCGGCCATTCGTGGTACGAAGGCGACGGCACGTACCAGTCGCCCGACTTCACCACCAAGCCGCTATTCACCGAATACAACGTCGAGGATCGTTACACCTGGTGCAAGGCCCCGACCTACGATGGCAAGGCACTCGAGACCGGCCCGCTGTCCCGCATCCTGGTCGCTTACAAGCGCGGCGTTCCGTTCATCGTCGAGAACGTCGACAAGTTCCTCGGTGCACTCGGCAAGGGCCTGGGTCTCCCCGGTGCTGCTCCGGTCGACGCAGCCATCAGCATGCTTGGCCGCGTTGCCGTCCGTCAGATCGAGACGCTCTACGTCGCTCAGCTCATGAAAGACTGGACGCAGGAGCTCATGGACATCCTCAAGGGCGGCACTTCCGAAGACTTCGACGCGAGCGCTTATGCAACCGACGACTTCGAGGGCTACTTCAAGAAGCCTGTTGTAAACAGCGGTTCCGGCACGGGCTTCTGGGAGGCACCGCGTGGTGCGCTGTACCACTCCGAGAAGGTCGTCAACGGCAAGGTCGAGGGTTACCAGATCATCATCCCGACGACGTGGAACCTTGCTCCCATCAATCAGAACGGCGAGCATGGCCCCATCGAGCAGGCGCTCATCGGTTGCCCAGTCGAGGATATCGAGAAGCCGATCAACGCGCTGCGCCTGGTTCACAGCTACGACCCGTGCGTCTCGTGCGCGGTCCATGTCTCTGAGCCATCCACCGGCAAGCATTTCGAGACCGTCACCAATCCGTGGGGGGTGAGGTAAATGGCGCATCTTGCACATTATAAAGAGGCTCATCCGCTGCCGTTCGTGATCACGCACTGGGTTAACCTGTGCGCCATGATCTGCCTCATTATCACCGGTTTCCTGATTCACTTCCCGGTTCCCCTCACGATGGGCATTGCGCGCGGCATCCACATCTTCTGCGGTATCGTGATCTTCATCAACTGCATCGTCCGCATCATCTTGGCGTTCTTCGTGAAGTCCGCTCCTACGGGCGGCACGCGCAAGGTCGTCAAGGACTACAAGACCTGGCTGCCCCAGAAGGACAACCGCCATCAGGGTCCGCAGTGGGTCAAGTACTACCTGTTCATGAAGAAAGATCACCCGCTGTCCGCCAAGTTGGGCGTTCCGCAGAAGCTTTCGTACCTGCTCATCCCGATCCTGATCATCTTGATGTTCATCACGGGCCTGTGCCTGTGGACGCCGACGGCGAGCTCCGGCTTCTGCCAGTGGTGCCTGGGCCTCGTGGGCGGTGCTATGAGCATGCGCGTCATCCACTACTTCGGCATGTACGTGTTCATCATCTTCATGTTCATCCATGTCTACCTGGCCAATGTCGAGGGCACCGAGCCCACGAAGCTGATGTTCTTCCGCAAGGAGCATGGCGGCCTGGTGTACGACCCCGACAAGCATGTCATCGTCGGCGAAGATACGCTGGATGGTAAGGAGTAGTCCAACACTCGGCAATGCCTTCAGTCGGATAGGCTGAGCAATCGAGCATTCGGAGGGCCCGCGCAAGCGGGCCCTCCGCTCTTGGCGTGTCAAACTGCCCGGGCGGGTTCATCACGGGAGAGCTTCCTTCCGTCATTCAGAGGAGCGAAGCGACGAAGAATCTCCGATGCGAAGCGGACTCCCAGGCGAACTGCTTCGTAGGCGTGTCAAACTGCCCGGCACTTCATCACGCCAAGATGACGCCAGGGTGCCTTTTTTATGTGCACTTAGCTGGTTTGGGTCTATTGGGCGTATCTCGCGGCACAATGCGTATTCGAAAAAGAAGGTTCAATGTGGGGAGAATCGGGCAAACCAGCGCAAGAAGCGATGGTTATGCGTTTCCCCGAAAGACAGTGCAAATGGAAGAAGCGAAACAGAAAAGCGATTTGTCGCGTGCGTTCTCGGAAGACGGGGCGCTGAAGACGCATGTGGGCGGTCAAGCGCTGCTCGAGGGCATCATGATGCGCGGCAAGTACAACTGGTCGGTTGCCGTACGGGAACCAGAAGGCACGATTTACCTCGAAGAACACGACCTTGCGTACGGCAAGGACAAGAGCGGGTGGCTGTATTGGCCCTTCATCCGCGGTTGCCGTGCGTTCGTCGAATCCTTGATGTTGGGATACAAGGCGCTGTCCATCTCTGCCGAGCATGCGTTCGTCGAGGAGGAGGAAGAGACTCCGAAGAAACCCACCCGTCAGGAAGAAGACGGCTTTTCCTGGAAGAGGGATTTCGGCAACCCAGACGAGATGATCGACGGGTTGGCGGCACAGCGCACGCTCGAGGTGATAGACGGGGAAACGGGCCTTCCCGTCCGTTTCGAAGAAGAGGAGCCTGCTGATACTTCGGGTGACTCCGATATCCCCGACACTCAGAATGCACCTACTATCCCATACGTCCCCGAAGCTCCTGACGTTCGCAATGTCCCCGACACTCCCGACATTTTCGACGCCTCAGGCACCGCTGCTCCGGAAATCTCAGATGATAGGGGAGCCGAAGCGGGTGAGCGGCCCGAGAGCAAGCCCCTGTTGGGCGAGAAGGAGATGCTCTTCTCGATGGTTCTGGGCCTTGTGCTCGGCATCGTGCTGTTCATCGTCGCCCCGGCAACGATCACGAACTTCATAGTAGGCGAATACGATGACAACACGCTATTGTGGAACATCGTGGACGGCTTGCTGCGCATAGCCGTATTCATCTTCTACATTTGGTTGATAGGGCGGATGAGCGATATCAAGCGAATGTTCGGCTACCATGGCGCAGAGCACAAGGCGATCCATTGCTACGAACATGGCCTGCCGATGACGCCCGAGAACGCGCGGAGCTTCCCGAGGCTGCACGTGCGATGCGGGACGGCTTTCCTGATCATGGTCATGATCATCGCCATCTTCGTGTATACGATAACGCCGATCAACGCCCTGATCGACACGTGGGGCGTTCCGGACGGACCGGTCAAGCTCGCGCTCGTCATAGTGGTGCGCATCCTGCTCATGCCCTTGATTGCCGGCATCAGTTACGAGATCACGGTGAAATGGGCGGGCAGTCATCCCGACAACGCGCTTGTGAAGGTGATCCTTTGGCCGGGCATGCAGATGCAATACCTTACAACGCGGGAACCCGATGACGAGATGATCGAGTGCGCGATTGCCGCCATGCAACTGGTTCTAGAACGCGAGGAGCTGGAGGAGCAAAAAGGGCGTGAGGCGGTTTCGGGGAATTTCAGCCAGGAAGCGACTGCCCTCGACTCATGAGCAAGGCGGTGATTCTGCTCGCTCGCCGAGGACAGTTGGACAATTAGTTGATTCTCGTCGTTTTCGCTCACAAGCGGGTAGACTATACCGTGCAATTCAGGACTATTGTGCGTCCGTAGTTTTTCAGGGCGCTTGAATATCGCATAATCGGCCCTCTCACTTGGGGGCTTGACGTGGAAAGAGAGTAATGATGGCGCAGGACAGAGCGGGCCGTCGCGGAGCGCATGCCCGACGCAATGCGAGGTTCTCGACGGGGGGCTCCACACGGCAAGATACCGCCCGCATGGCCACCCCATCAGCGAACGGCAATTACGAGCGCTCCCTTCAGCAGGCCGAGTCCATTGGCGCGGGACAATTCGGAAAAGGAAATCTGTATGGCGCTGAAGTCGACATGCGTTTCAGGACCCAGGCGCTCGACCGGGTATTCACACGCGACACCGTCCCCAAAGACGCCTGGATCGAGATCGACCTCGACGCCATTGCGCACAACGTGCGCATTACGCGGGCGCGAATCGGCGCGAATCGCCAGATAGCGGCAGTGGTGAAGGCCGATGCCTACGGGCATGGGGCCATTCCCGTGGCGCGGGTCGCATTGAAGAACGGCGCCGACCGCCTGGCGGTCTCATCGGTCGAGGAGGGCGCTAAGCTCCGTAATGCGGGCATCAACGCGCCGATCCTCATCTTGTCTCAGCCGCCCGATTACACCGTCGACTTGCTCTTGAAATACAATCTCGTGCCCACGGTGTGCACGGTTGGTTTCGCACGTGCATTGGGAGAGGCAGCGGCGCGCCGCGGTGTCGTAGCACCTTTCCACCTCGCAATCGACACGGGCATGAACCGCATCGGCGTCCGCTCGTACGATGCGGCCGATTTCTGCCGCGCCATCGCCCACAAGGGCTTGTTCCTCGAAGGCACGTTCACGCACTTTGCGACTGCCGACGAAGAGCCGCAAACCGATTTCCGCAAGCAGCTCGCCCGTTTCGACGAGGCGCTTTCCGAAATGAGGGCGGCGGGCTTCAATCCCGGAATAGTCCATGCCGCGAATTCGGCGGCCATCGAGCGTTTCCCCGAGACGCATTTCGACATGGTGCGTCTTGGCATAACGATGTATGGGTTGGCCCCCGCTCCATCGCTGCGCGGCCTAGACGACCTCAGGCCTGCCATGGCCGTGAAATGCCGCATTACCTACGCGAAGGAGCCGGCCGTCGGCGAAGGGGTCAGCTACGGCATGAACTACCGCGTCGAGAAGCCGGTGCAGATCGTGACAGTGCCGCTCGGCTACGCAGATGGGTTGAGCCGCGCGCTTTCCGGGCGTATGCAGGTAATCCTCAACGGACGCATTTGCAACCAAGTAGGCAACATCTGCATGGACCAGATGATGATCGAGGTGCCCGTCAGCGAATCGGGCGTCTGTGCGGCTGAGAAAGGGGACGAGGTCGTCATCATCGGCAGCCAGGGCGTCCACGAGATCACCGTCGACGACATGGCCGATTTGCTCGGGACGATCAACTACGAGATCATCTGCGACTTCAAGATGCGCCTTCCGCGCGTGTACCTCGGCACGGGCGGCATCTAGGCCAATCCAAACGAGAACTTGATGACTTGATAGGCGTGTTGAATGACCGGGTTGTTTGACACGCTCATCGAATCGGAGGGGACTGCCCCCTCCGATTCGATTGTCAACTAACTCTGGTTTGTCAAATCCCACTTAAAACGCTCATAAAAGCCTACTAAGATGGCATGGTTCTTGACTCCAATGCGTTACCATAGGGCCATTGCCTGTTACGAGAAGGGAGCCAACATGAAGCGTGAGTATCCGAGCCTATGCAAACCTCTTCAAGTGGGGGGAGTGACGCTGCGCAACCGCATGTGCTCGGCACCGCTCGGTGCTACGGACATCCTGGCAGATGGCACGCCGGGGCCGCGCACACTCGGGTTCTACGAGATGCGCGCCAAGGGCGGGGCTGCCTCGGTGACGGTCAGCGAGCTTGTGGTGCACCCGGACACAGACGGCTCGCAGATGCTCAAGCTCTCGCTTGCCACCCCGGGCCAGCTCGGCGCCTTCGCCTATGTGGCCGACGCCATCAAGCGGCATGGGGCGGTGGCTTCCATCGAGTTGTCCCATTCGGGCCAGTATGCGGGCACCTACATGGTCGACAAGAAGAAGAAAGGCGCCCTGTGCCAGTACGGGCCTTCCGATGGCGTGCGTCCTGACGGCCTGCCTGTGAAGGCGCTCACGCAGGAGCAGATCGCGGATATAGTCGCGGCGTACGCGAACGCCGCCGGGTTGGCAAAGCGCGCCGGATTCCAGATGGTCATGGTTCATGCGGGCCATGGATGGCTCATCAACCAGTTCCTCTCTCCTTACTTCAACAAGCGCGATGACGAGTACGGCGGTCCGCTCGAGAACCGTGTGCGCTTCGCGCGCGAGGTGCTCACGGCCGTTCGCGAAGAAGTGGGGCCCAAGTTCCCCATCGAGCTGCGCATGAGCGGGTCGGAGCTGTTCGATGGTGGATACGACCTTGAGGAGGGCTGCCGCATCGCCGAGGCGCTCCAGGACCTGGTCGACATCATCCACGTATCGGCGGGGTCTTACCAGTTTGGCTTCTCGGTCACGCACCCGTCGATGTTCCGCGACCACGGTTGCAACGTTTACCTGGCTGCAGAGATAAAGAAGCACGTCAATGTACCGGTTGCCACAGTCGGCGGCCTGTCCGACCCGGCGCAGATGGAAGAAATCGTCGCATCGGGGCAGGCTGACATCATCGTCATGGGCCGCGCGCTTCTGGCCGACCCCGAGATTCCCGCGAAGGTCATGGCGAATCGCGGCGACGAGATCGTGAAATGCCTGCGCTGCTTCACGTGCATGGCCGAGAGGCCCGTCACGCAGACGCGCCGCTGCTCCGTCAATCCGCGCATCGGCCGCGAGTTCGAGGGCATGTCCATAACCCCGGCCCCCGAGGCCAAGAAGGTGCTCGTCGTGGGAGGCGGCATTGCCGGCATGGTGAGCGCCTGGGTAGCTGCCAAGCGGGGGCATCAGGTGACGCTGTGCGAGGCGGGTTCCGAACTGGGCGGTATCCTCCGCACCGAGAAGGCCCTGCCGTTCAAGATCGACATGTACAACTTGGGCTGCTCCTATGCGGTGCTCTGCGAACGTGCGGGCGTCGACATCCGCTTGAACACGCCTGTGGATGCCGCATTTGCCGACGAGTTCGCCGCAGACGCCGTCATCGTGGCCGTGGGCAGCGAGTCCATGACGCTGCTGATGCCGGTTGACGAGGCCGCACGCGTGCTATCCGTCGACGATATGTACCTGGATGGAGCAGAGCCTGGTGACGAGGTCGTCGTCATCGGGGGCGGCCTCACAGGCTGCGAGTGCGCGCTCCTATGGGCCCGCCGTGGCAAGACCGTCCACCTGGTCGAGATGAGGGACGCGCTGGCAATCGACGCCAATATCCGCAACCGGCCGATTCTGCTGGCAGAACTCGAGGACGCTGGCGTTGACGAGCATGTGAACGCAATCGCCTTGCGCGTTGAGCCGGATGGCGTTCTCGTGAAGACGCCTGAGGGAGAGCAGAAGCTTTCGGGCGATACCACCGTATGTGCTATCGGGCAGCGATCGCGCCGTGCCGAAGCTGATGCTTTGCTCGACACAGCGCCGTTCGTGCGCGTCGTCGGAGATGCAGTGCGCCCCGCGAACATCACGACCGCCGTGTACGAGGCGTGGCACGCCGCGATGGATATTTAGTGCGCCATTGATTTTGGGAATGCTGCACTAGAGTTGACGATTCCGCTAAGGTCGGCAAAGATTACCGCTTCCAGGCGCTGGATTTGAGGTATCCTTTCAATCTGTTACGCCCCGATTGGGGTGACGCTTAGACGTGTCCGCGAAAGCGGCAATATGCCCACACACGTTAATAAACCAAGGGTAACCGTGTGAAAGACGCAGGCTGTGGAACTCAGCCGCAGACAGGAGTAGCCAGTGAAGCTGGTCGTAACCGAGAAGAACGACGCCGCCGAGAAGATTGCACAGCTGCTCGGCAAGGGTGTCAAGAAGGACAAGGTTTTCAACACGCCCGTCTACCGTTTCACGGTGGATGGTGAGGAATGGGTCACGATCGGGCTTCGCGGCCACATCCTCGAGCCTGACTTCACCCCGCAGCTCGTATACAAGAAGCGGGGCGGATGGCAGGGCGTCACCGCCGAGGGTGAGGCAGTTCCCGCCCAGATCCCCTCGAGCCTCCCCAAGCCGCCCTTCAAGAAAAAGAAGCCCTTCAGCGAAGACGGCGTCGATTTGAAGGGCTGGAAGATGGAGGCGTTGCCGTATCTGGCTTACGCGCCCATCGAGAAGCTCCCCAAGGAAAAGGACATCATCCGCTCGCTCAAGAACCTGGCGAAGAAGGCGAGCAGCATTTGCATCGCAACCGACTTCGACCGCGAGGGCGAGCTCATAGGCTCCGACGCCCTGTCGTGCATCAAGCAGGTGAACGACGAGGCGCCTGTGTCCCGCGCCCGCTATTCGGCATTCACCAAGGAGGAGATCGCGCATGCGTTCTCAAATCTCGCCGAGCTTGACGAGAACCTGGCCGCCGCTGGCGAATCGCGTCAGGACATCGACCTCATCTGGGGCGCCGCGCTCACGCGTTACCTGACGCTCGTGAAATTCGCAGGCTATGGGAACGTGCGGAGCTCCGGGCGCGTCCAAACGCCCACGCTCGCCCTGATAGTCGCGCGCGAGCGTGAACGGCTCGCGTTCGTTCCCGAGGATTACTGGGTGATCAGGGGCGCGTTCGGCGAAGGAGACAACGAGTTCGAAGCCCCGCATGCCACGGCACGCTTCAAAACCGAGAAGGCCGCGATGCTCGCCATGTCCCATATCGAGGGTGCTAAGACGGCGCTTGTGGCGAACATCGAGAAGAAGAAGCGGACCGTCAGGCCGCCGGCGCCGTTCAACACGACGAGCCTCATGGCGGCTGCAGCAGCCGAGGGGCTCAGCCCGGCGCGGACGATGCGCATCGCCGAGAGCCTTTACATGGACGGCTACATCTCGTATCCGCGCGTCGACAACACGGTGTATCCAAGCTCCCTGAACCTGGCGGAGGTCGTCCGCACGTTGTCGGGGAA
Source organism: Eggerthellaceae bacterium (assembly GCA_017434045.1). Lineage (GTDB taxonomy): Bacteria > Actinomycetota > Coriobacteriia > Coriobacteriales > Eggerthellaceae > UBA9715. The sequence continues at coordinate 6,109 of JAFRGA010000055.1, read as the reverse complement.
CCCCGCCTATGCCCCGTACTGCAACCAACTGCTCTCGAAGGGCAAGCTCACGGCCACGCGCGGCACCAAGGAGGAGACCGACCATCCGCCGATCTACCCGACGGCGAAGGCGACCCCTGACGACCTCCCCGCAGCTGAGTACAAGCTGTACAACCTGGTGGCGCGCCGTTTCCTCGCCACGTTGTCGGATGCTGCCATCGTAGAGGGGACCAAGGTGACCCTCGAGGTGCCAGGAGAAGGGTCAGGTGAGCGCGAGCCGTTCGCGGCACGTGGCGATGTGACCGTCAAGCCCGGTTTCAGGGCCATCTACCCGTATGGGCTCAAGAAGGACGAACAGCTGCCGACCCTCACAGAAGGGGAGACTATCGCGTTCCGCGGGGCGACTTGCCAGAAGAAGCAGACCGAACCGCCCGCGCGCTACAGCCAAGGCAAGCTCATCCAGGAGATGGAGAAGCTCGGGTTGGGGACGAAATCGACCCGGCATTCCATCATCGAGCGGCTTTACGCCGTGAAGTACATCCTCAACGATCCCATCTAGCCATCGCAGCTCGGCATGGCCGTCATCGATGCTTTAGACGCCTATGCGCCGCATATCACGCATCCGCAGATGACAGCCGAGCTCGAAGACGGCATGAGCAGCATCGCAGCTGGCAAGACCACGAAAGAGGAAGTCGTCCGCAGCTCCCGCGACCTGCTCGCACAGGAGCTCGACGCGCTCCTTCCCGTTCGGGAACAGGTGAAGGAGGCGCTTGCCGACGCCGTCGCGGCCGACGCGTACGTGGGCGTTTGCCCGAAGTGCGGCAAGGACCTCCAGATTCGAGCCTCGTCCAAGACAAAATCGATGTTCATAGGCTGCTCTGGATGGCCCGAGTGCGACATCACGTACCCCTTGCCGAAGGGCAAGATAGAGGCCCAGGAAGAGGTTTGCCCAACTTGCGGAATGCCGCAGGTGAAGGTGACGGCGTTCCGCTCGAAGCCGCACGTTAAGTGCATCGACCCGAGCTGCCCTTCGAACCACGAACCTGACGTCGAGGTCGGCATTTGCCCCAAATGCACGGACAGGGGCATATTCGACGCCAAGCTCATCGCCCAACGCAACCCGCGTACGCTCAAGCGCTTCATACGCTGCGAGAACTACGAGGAATGCGGTTGCAGCTACCCGCTTCCGCAACATGGCACCCTCACCCCGACCGACGAGGTGTGCGAGGCATGCGGTGCGCCCATGGTGATAGTCACGACGGCGCGCGGCCCTTGGAAGCTGTGCCCCAATTTCGAATGCTCTGCGAAAGAGGAGAAGAACGAGGCCAAGGCTGCGAAGAAGACGTCGCGCAAACGCAGCCCGCGCAAGAAGTAGAAAAGCATTAAAGGGGACAGTCCCCTTTAATGCTAAAAGAGGAACGGGGACGGGTTCAATTCATCATTCAACCCGTCCGTAAATGGGTAGACGAAATCATCGAAGGGGAGTGCCCCTTCAAGGAGTCATGAACGGAGCGCAAGATGTCTCGGGTGATTGGCAAGGAGGAAGTGGCCGACCTCGTTCGCGAGGCGCTTCCGAAACTCGCGTTCGAACTGCCGTCCGACATTCAGGCAGGCCTTGCCGACGCGCTAGAACGCGAGACGAGCCCGAGGGCGGCCGAGGTGCTGCGCCTGCTCGTCGAGAACGCGCGCATAGCCCGTGAAGACCGCGTCGCCATCTGCCAAGACACCGGTTCGGTGTGGGTGTGTCTCGAAATCGGGCCAGATGTCTGCATTGCAGGCGATGTGCTCGACGGCGTCGACGAAGCGGTCGCGTACGCCTACACGGAGGGGAACTTGCGCAAGTCCCTCGTGCGCGATGCGCTGTTCGACCGTTCGAACACAGGCGACAACACGCCAGCGTTCGCGGAGATTCACACGAGCGAGCTTCCCGGCGCGCGCGTTCACCTCATGTGCAAGGGAGGCGGCTCCGACAATGCGAGCCGCGTGGTCATGCTCACTCCCTCAGCCGGAAGGCAGGGCATCATCGAGGCTGTTCTAGCATGCGTTCGCGAAAAGGCCGCGAACGCATGCCCGCCGCTCATCATCGGCGTGGGCGTTGGATCAACGTTCGACAAGGTGGCGGGCTTGGCCAAGATAGCCCTCATGCGCCCGCTTGACGTGCCGGCTCCAGATGAGATGACGGATGCCCTGGAGCGCGAACTGCTCGAAGCGGTCAACGCGACGGGAATCGGTGCGGCGGCGCTTGGCGGGAAGACGACGGCAATCGGCGTGCGCGTGAAGACGGCCCCGTGCCATATCGCCGCCCTCCCGCTTGCCGTGAACATGGGATGCTCCGCCATGAGGCGGGGCACGTTCGAGCTATAGGAATGCGTGTCAAATGACCAGGCGGGTCATTTGACGTTCGTGTTAAATGACCGGGTTGTTCGACACGGGCAGTTGGATACGCCAGGGAAGGAGGACGGCAATGGCGGAAAAGTGCGGGATGCTCGGTTCTGCGGGCCAGGATGCGGTGCGCTTGCGCCTGCCGCTCGACCGTGACCAGTTGCGCGAGCTGCGCGCAGGCGATGCGTGCACGTTGACGGGCCCGCTGTACACATTGCGCGATGCAGGGCATATGCGCCTGCTGGCCGAGCTGGAGGAAAAGGACGGGGGAGAGCTGCCCTACGGCCTTGACGGCCAGGCGATTTTCTACGCAGGACCCACTCCTGCCGCAGCGGGGCGCCCGTTCGGCGCCATCGGTCCCACGACGGCCTCCCGCATGGATTTCGCGGCACCGCTCCTTCACGACAGGGGGATAGCCGCGACAATCGGCAAGGGAGTCCGCTCCGAGGCCGTTCGCGAAGCGTGCGTCCGCAACGGCGCCGTGTACTTCGTGGCGGTCGGGGGCGCGGCTGCTTATCTTGCGAAGTGCGTAACAAGCGAGCAGACCTTAAGCTATGATGATTTGGGAACCGAGGCCCTCAGGCGCATCGAGGTCGTCGATTTCCCCGTTTTCGTGGGTATCGACACGCTCGGAAACGACGTTTACGAAGAGGTCCAGCGCACCGCGCTCGGCCTTTAACGAGGATAAGCGGGTAAGATGTACAAAGGAGAACAGAACCAGCCTGAACGGCGGGGCATATTCATAACGTTCGAAGGTGGCGACGGCGCCGGGAAGTCGACGCATCTGCAGCTTGTCGCAGAGGCGTTGCGCGAGCGTGGCCAAGAGGTCGTCTGCCTTCGCGAGCCCGGCGGCACGATCATCGGGGAGCAGCTGCGCTCGACCGTGCTCGACCCGGGAAACTACATCATGACCGACGAATGCGAGCTGCTCATCTATGAAGCAGCGCGTGCCCAGCTCGTGGCGCAGATCATACGCCCGGCCCTCGCAAGGGGCAGTATCGTGCTGTGCGACCGCTTCACGGATTCCACGATTGCCTACCAGTCATTCGGGCGCGGCCTTGAAAGGGCGTTCGTCGAGCGCGCGAACAACTTCGCATGCCAGGGCATCCATCCCGACCGTACGATCCTGATGATCACGGGAGGAGATGCCGAGGTTGGTATCGAGCGCGCCACGCATCACAAGCACGCCGACCGCCTCGAGATGGCGGGCATGGAGTTCCATGCCCGTGTGAATGCAGGTTTCGCCCAGATTGCAGAGGAAGATCCCGCACGCATCCGCGTGGTCGTCTCGAACGAATCGAAGGCCCGAACAGCTGCGAAGGTGTTCGCCGCCTTGTCGGATATGTTCGAGTGGATGGCGGATGGTTCCGTATGCGACGAGGACTTCTTCAAGATGCTTCTCATGAAGCGGGATTCGCTGAGCAGGGGCTAGGAAATGGCCGACGTCTTCGGACAGATTTACGGCCAGCCGCGCGTGAGGGACTTCCTGCGGGCGAGCATCGCTTCAGGCCGTACCACTCATGCGTACCTGTTCACAGGCCCCGCCGGTTCGAACAAGACGCAGGCGGCCTATGCGCTCGCCGCTGCCCTGCTGTGCGAGAACGGCGGATGCGCGGCTTGCCCGGTCTGCGAACGCGTAAGGGCGCGCAAGCACCCCGACGTGCGCTATTACGCGCCCGAAGGCGCTAACGGCTACCTTGTCGACCAAATACGCGAAATCGTCTCCGATACCGCCCTCGCGCCCATACAGGCGCGTCTCAAGATCTATATCGTGGATCGCGTCGACCTGCTCGGCACGTCTGCCGCTAACGCGTTCCTGAAGACGCTGGAGGAGCCACCCGACGACGTGGTGCTCATCCTGCTCGGCCGTACGCGCGAGAGCGTGCTGCCCACCATCGTCTCCCGTTGCTCGGTCGTGCCTTTCAGGCTCATCCCGGCTTCCGAGGCTGCGGCGATACTCTCGCAGCGCACGGGCGCCTCGCTCGAGGTCGCGAAAGTCGCAATCGAGGCATGCGGCGGTTCCGTCACGCGCGGCATCGAGTTCCTCAAGTCGAACGAGCGTCTTGCCTTCAGGCGCACTGTCATGGAAATGCTCGCGCGGTTGGACACGGCGGACACCTGGGATGTCATCGGGATGGCGAGCGAGCTCGTCGTAGCGGCGAAGGCGCCGCTCGATTCCGTGAGGGAGGCAAACGAGGCCAAGTTGGCCCAAGACGCCGATTTCCTCGCGAAATCGGCTATACGCCAAATCGAGGCCCGAAACAAGCGCGAGCTCACGGCGCGCAGCGTCGAGTCGTTCAGGCAGATCGCGGCTATAACCGCATCTTTTTTACGCGATGTTCTCGTCGTCTGCGCGGAAACGGGCAATCTGGTCATAAACTATGATGTGCGCGACACGATCGAGGCGGTCGCTTCGCGCACAAGCGAGCCTAACGTGGTTCGCGCACTTCAAGCGGTCAACGTGTTCAACGAGTCGATTTCGTACAACGTATCGCCCGAAACATGTTTGGACGCCATGCTTTTCGAGATTGGAGAGGCTCTGTATGGTACGCATAGCCCCTATTAAACTGGTATTCAACCCAAAAACGCTCTGGTTCGACGCCGGTGAGCTCGCATTGTCTGCTGGCGATGACGTCATAGTCGAGACCGCTCGCGGCCGGGAGTTCGGCACGTTGTCGGGTCCTGTGTTCCAGATGGACGAAGAAGAGGTGAAGAAACTCAATTCGCCCCTTAAGCCCGTTATCCGCTTGGCAACCGAAGAGGACGAGGCGGTCAAGGAAGAGCGTGCAGAAGCCTCTTTGGCTGCCATGCCCCTGTACAGGCGCTTGGCGGAGGAGTCGGTGCCCGATATGAACCCCGTGGCTGTCGAATACCTGTTCGACGGGGATAAGGCGGTGTTCTATTTCGAGTCGGAAGAGCGCGTCGATTTCCGCGACCTCGTGCGCAAGCTCGCTGCGGAGTTCCATGTGCGGATCGACATGAAGCAGATAGGCGTTCGCGACAGCGCGCGCATGATCGGCGGTCTCGGCCATTGCGGACAGGAACTCTGTTGCAGGCGTCTGGGGGGCGACTTCAACCCCGTGTCCATTCGCATGGCGAAGGAGCAGGACCTGTCGCTCAACCCGTCCAAGATATCGGGGCTGTGCGGGCGCCTCATGTGCTGCTTGCGTTACGAGTACGATGCGTACAAGGATTTCCACGGCCGCGCCCCCAAGAAGAACGCCAAGATAGCCACGCCAGACGGAGAGGGGAAGGTCGTCGACCTCGATGTTCCCCGCGAGATCATTTCCATCAAGGTGGGCGATGAGAAGCCGGTGAAGGTTCCCCTTGCGGATTTCGAGCCCGCAGACGAGGGGGCCCGCCCGAACACGGTGGGCCCGGAGGCATGGGAAGCTGCGAACGAGCCAGAGCCGTTCGTCACCGACAGCGCTTTCGGCTTGTTCGCGAACCAGCTCACCGGCGAGGATCAGCTCGCTCAGCCGGGCAAGGTCCGCCATGTCCACGAAGATGAGCCTGAGAAACCCCAGACGCGTTCCAAATCGAGGAAACGTGGAGGATCTGCAGGTTCGCGTTCGCGTGGCGAGGAAAGCGGGGAGCAGTCCTCGTCGCGTAGGCCGCGCCGCCGCCGTTCTACGACGGTTGTAACGGAGGGCGAGACGCAGGCGCAGAAGCGTCAGGAACAGCATGCCCAGGCCCAGCAGAAGCAACAGTCCGAATCTCAGTCGAAGGGCGTTTCGAGACGCCGTTC
>JAFRGA010000054.1 GCA_017434045.1 Eggerthellaceae bacterium | reverse complement strand
TGCGCGAGGCGGTCATGCGAGTAGTAATCTCCCTCGAGGTAGTCGACCGTGAGGTATGGCCCTTTGTCGTCCTTGAAGCTCTCGAAGCGCTCGAAGCCGTAGACGCCGTTGATGTCGACACTCGCGTCTATATTGGTGATGTAACTGCGAAGCTCGATGATTCCCACGTTTGGCGCCTCATCTCCGTTGCCGATGATGCTTACCGAAACGTGCTCGGGGTTGCCATCGCCATCTGCATCCCATAAATACGCGCCGTTTTCGTCCTGCAGCTCTCCAAGGCCATCTCCACGCTCGGCTTTCGCCAGTTCGGTGAGCGAGTCGACAAGCTCATCGACCTTGGCAGAATCGAGCACGCGCATCACCTTTTCGTCCCTTGCCCTGGCGAATTCGCTCGTGTAGAAGTCGAATCCTATCACCTCATGATAATTGTCGAAATCAAAGACGATGAACTCTTCCGAATGCTCGTTGTCGATGGGCTCGGCCGCATCGACGCGCATCGAGCTGAGTTCGTTCCAGTATTTCACGATGGCATTTTTGTCGTGGATGTATCCATCGAATCTGCCCGCTACGAGCAGGCGGAGGCTCTTCGGCACTTCAGTTCCGCTCTGGATTTTCTCGTTAAACGAATCGTAGCTCATGTACCAATCGCTCAAGTACTCGCCAAGGGTCATCGCGCCATCAGCGTTGCCGGATTGAGCGGAGGCTGAGCCGGCTTCGGAGGACACAGAGCTTCCCGTGCCGCTTGACTGCGTTGAGCTGGCCTCAGAGCTTGAGCTGGCCGAAGAGGAAGCCGGGCTTGCATCGCCGCTCGGCTGCGACGAGCTGGTTCCAGAAGAGACTCCCGAGCTGCAGGCGGCAAGCAAGAAGGCGAAGATCAGGGCACTGAAAAGGAGAACGAGGGGCTTCATTGGGGCCAGGTTCGTTTTCGTCATGGCAATCAGCTCCAGGAGTTCGATAGGGTTGCTGGACGGTTGACGCTAGGACAATAGTACACGCATTGCGAAGGGCTCGGGTCAGCGATACCGTGTTTTTCCGCAACCGTACGCGATAGCCAGGTAACCTGGCACGAGCCCGAATCTGACGCGAACCCGGGGCCTACATCAGGTTTGCCCAGCCCCGTCTTCAGGTCTCTAGCCCGCGATTCGTTTGGTATGCTATGCGTTCGGGTAACGGGAAGGGGGCGTACATGGCGAAGAGCTTCGGAAGTCAGGAGACTACGCGGCGCACCCTGCATTATTACTGGCTGGTCACGCGAAGGCACCTCGGTTTGTATATCGCGATGTTGTTGTCGACGGTCGGATACATCGCGCTCCTGTCGTACGGCAACCCGTATGTCATGAGCTTGATCGTCGATCGCATATCGGCTGGACCGGTAGCGGCCGATCAGGTATTTGCGGTGTTCGGGCCTTATATTGCCGCCCTTCTGGCCATCAACGTCTGCGGGCAGGCGTCGAGCAAGCTGCAGGATTACACGCTGTGGAAGCTCGAGATCGCCGTGTCCTACGATTTGGCGACGATGTGCTTCGACGCGCTTTCCAATCAGTCGATGAGCTTCCACTCGAACCGTTTCGGCGGCACGCTCGTATCGCAGACGACGAAATTCATGGCGGCCTACAACCAGCTTATCGAGGGCATCAACTTTCCCTTCATTCCCGTGTTGGTCTCGGTAGCTTCCATCATCATTCTGCTGACCCCCCGCGTGCCGCTCTACGTCGTCATCCTCCTGGTGTTGCTCGTGGTATATGCGAGCGTGAGCTACTTCATGTATCGGCGCATCCTCAACCTCAACGAGCAGGCGGCCGGTGCCCAAAACCAACTGTCGGGTGAGCTGGCCGATAGCGTCGCCAACATCTTAGCCGTCAAGACCTACGGACGCGAAGACTACGAACGCAGCCTCTTCGACGACTACAACCGCGAAGTCGTGGCACGCGATAGCAAGCGCATGATGGCGTCGCTCGCCCGCGGCATCATCACGGCTGTCATCGCGGTTGTCATCATGTCGGTCGTGACGGTGTTCATTGCGGGTGGCAATGCGTGGTTCGGCATCACGCCTGGCACGCTCGTCATGATGTTCACCTACACCTATTCGGTGACGAACCAGTTCAACTTCATCAACAACGGCCTTCAGCGCCTCAACCGCGCGTTTGGCGACGCGAGCGGCATGACGGTCGTGCTCGACGAGCCGCGCCTCGTGGCAGACGTCCCCGACGCGTTCGAGCTCAAGGTTCGCGAAGGCGCGATCGATTTCGAGGGAATCGGGTTCCACTACACCGACGGCGATGCCGAGACCTGCGTTTTCGATGGGTTCGACCTTCATATACCCGCGGGTCAGCGCGTGGGTCTCGTGGGTATGAGCGGTGCGGGCAAGACAACGCTCACGAAGCTCTTGCTGCGGTTGTCCGATATCCAGGAAGGGCGGATCCTCGTGGATGGTCAGGACATTTCGCAGTGCGCGCAGCAAAGCCTGCGTCGCCAGATCGCCTATGTGCCCCAAGAGTCGATCCTGTTCCACCGGACGATTGCCGAGAACATCGCCTACGGGCGGCCGGATGCGACGATTGACGAGATACGCGAGGCCGCGCGGCTTGCCAACGCACTCGAATTCATCGAGAAACTACCCCAGGGATTCGACACGATTACCGGGGAGCGTGGCGTGAAGCTTTCGGGCGGGCAACGTCAACGTGTCGTCATCGCGCGGGCCCTCCTGGCCGATTGCCCGATCCTCGTCCTCGATGAGGCGACGAGCGCGCTCGACAGCGAGAGCGAGCGCTTGGTCCAGGAAGCGCTCAGGCGCCTCATGGCCGGCCGCACGAGCATCGTCGTGGCGCACCGTCTCAGCACGGTGGCGAGTCTCGACCGCATCGTCGTCCTTTCCGATGGGCGCGTGGTCGAAGACGGCCCGCACTCCCAGCTCATAGAGCAAGGGGGCGAATACGCGATGCTTTGGAGTCGCCAGACGGGCGCATTCCTGGAATAAGAAAACGAATCGAAGGGGACAGTCTTCGATACTGCTTTCAAATTTCCTCTTGACTCTAACGTAACGTCATAGTTCATTGTGATGGCAATGCGAGAAGAGGTGTCTCATGATGACTGTTCACGAAGTGAGCGAGATGACGGGCGTGAGCATACGGGCCCTGCAGCACTACGACAACATCGGCTTGCTACATCCCGCGCGACGAACCGAGGCGGGCTACCGGCTCTATGACGAGGTGGCCCTCGAGAGGCTGCAGCAGATATTGCTGTTTAGAGAGCTCGAGTTCTCGCTGAAGGAGATCGCCGAAATCGTGGACGCACCGGGTTTCGACAGGATTCGAGCGCTCGACCAGCAGATCGAGTTGCTCACGCTGAAGCGCGATCATGTGCAGAGCCTCATCGACCTCGCGCAGAAGTTGAAGGAGAAAGGGGTGGGGACCTTGGATTTCAAGGCGTTCGATACGAGCAGGATCGACGAGTACGCGGCTCAAGCCAAGGCGTCATGGGGTAATACGCCCGAGTACAGGGAGTTCGAGGAAAAGGACCGTGATCGCATGCCCGGCGAGCGACAGGAGATCTTCGCGCAGATGATGGGGCTGTTCGTGGAGTTCGGCGCCCTGAAGGACGGCTCGCCTGACTCGCCTGAGGCGCTTGCCCAGGTTAAAAAGCTTCAGGACTTCATCAGCGGGCAGTTCTACCAGTGCTCCGACGAAGTGCTGGCAGGCCTCGGGAAGATGTACGGCGCAGGCGGCGAATTCACGGCTAACATCAACGAGGCGGCAGGCGAGGGCACGGCTGAGTTTGCCTCCCGGGCAATCGACGCCTACTGCGCCGGCAAGGCGCATCCGAGCGCATAGGGGTGGGTGCGTTCGCGACAAGAAGCCCCTCTCAGCGCCCCTGTTCCGTTCCGAGTCATATATCATGGGCGAAGCAGCCAAAGGATAGGAGCGTTCATGGACGAACGCAGGGTCGGCGGCCCGCGTGTCCGTGCGAGGCTCGATGTTCGGGGTAGGGGAGTTCGCAGCTTTGAAGCATGATACTTCGAGCATGAGCCAGAGGAGATTCTTCTCTTTCGACACGGTAAACACCGTGCAGGCTTATTCGTGCAGCGCCGAGGCTTTCGACGAGGTGGAGCGGCTCTGCGCCCGCTTCGAGAAACTGTTCAGCCACACCGATCCGGATAGCGAACTCAGCCGCGTAAACGCATCGCGGGGCAAGGCGGTCGAGGTTTCAAGCGAGCTGGCCTCGCTCCTCGAAGCCGCGTTGCGCTACTGCTCTGAAACGGAGGGCCTGTTCGATATCACCATGGGCTCCGTCGTGCGCTTATGGGATTTCAAGCGGGGAATCGTTCCCCCGCCCGCGTCGGTGGATGCGGCGCGTAGGCATGTAGATTACCGCAAGGTGCACGTTGAGGGGCGGAGGGTTTGTTTGGAGGACCCTGATGCGTGCATCGTGCTCGGGGGGATCGCGAAGGGCTTCATCGCGGACGCCGTGCTCGACCTGCTCGTGAACAGGGGCGTGGAGCATGCGGTTGTGAACCTCGGGGGAAACGTTGCGGTCATGGGCGGAAAGCCGGATGGTAAGCCCTTCGTCGTCGGCCTGAGGGCGCCTGTCTCGTCCAAGCGTCAAGCAGATGCTGGCACTCGCCGACCAGATGCAGGACTCGATGGGCGCGTTGGCACAGACCCTACTGTACGCGGTCATACCGCTGTTCCTCATCCTCATCTACCTGTTGACCAAGACGGTCATCGACCGTTCGGCGCGCTCGATCTCGTACATGAAGGTGTTCGGCTATCACGACCGCGAGATCTCGAGGCTCTACATCCGCTCGATCAGCATCACGGTGCTCGTGTCGCTTGTGGCGTGCCTGCCCATCCTCGTGTTCGCGCTCGACCTCATCGTGCAGCTCATGATGTCGGAATACTCTGGCAATTTGGAGCTATGGGTCGCCCCGCAGACCTACGTCGTCGAGGTCCTCATCGGCGCTGCCACTTATGCCGTCGTCGCCATACTGCACATGCGCCGCATTCGCCGTGTTCCCTTGGCGTTGGCCATGAAAGTCCAGGAGTAATGTCTGCAAAGCGCGGTTTCCATGCCAATGGGAAGCTTGTAGGCGCGATTTCGTGCTGCGGGCAATCTACGTGCCGTATCTTTTGCGGTATACAGCCTCTTCAACTACGGATACGATGCGCTGTGCTCCGCCAGCTTTTGCAAGCTGGTTGCGAACGGTCGTGGCCGATTCGGCAAAAGACAGGTCCCCGGCGACGCGCCGGCATGCTTCGGCAAGCGCCTCCGGAGTGAACGATTCCAACATGAGCCCCGCGCCAACCCGCTCGATGCTCTTTGCGTTGTAGATGCGCTCGAACACGCGTCCTGGCACGATGACCTGCGGCGCGCCGTATGCGAGTGCATCCATCGTCGAATTCTGCCCGCCGTGGTGAACGAAACAGCGCGCCCGGGGCAACACGCGCGAGAAATCGAATCGCGGGGCGAAAAGCACGTTGCCCACGCCACGTTCCTCCTTGCTGCCGGCTGCATACGCAATGCAATCGAAATCGCGAAACGCCTTGGAGACAACGCGTTCGATGCGCCTCTGCGGAACCGAGCCTGCTCCGAGGTACACGACGATGAAATCACGCACCCGCTGCCGCAAACCGGGCGGCTCCTGCAAGAATCCGACGAATTCGCACGGCCGAAGGGAATCGGCGTCCTCTTCTGCTATAGGCTCCAGCTCCCGACAGCTTGGCACGAACCGGCAGTCGAGCCATTCGAACAGCTCGAGCGATGACTCCACGGCTGGCAGCTCGAGCTCATCGAGCAGCTTCCTCACGCCTGCCGCCTTCTTGGGGTCGCTTGCATAGGACGTTTGCGTGGTGAACGAGAACGATCCGAACACGGGCACGTCCAGAGCACGCGCCGCGATGATTGCGGGCAAGCTGTACTCAGAGTACACCGCGTCGATGCGATGCGTCGCAATGGCGTCGCAGAGGGCTCGAACGCTCTCTTTCTCGTACTGGTAGGCTAGCGCGCCGGTAAGCCAGAGCACTTCCTCGAAGCTGCGGACGGGCTTCCTGCCCGAAACGCCCAGCTTTTCCGCCAAGGGAAACGTCTTCGAGGCAACGGCCATGGGAAGGCCGAGCGGCGAAGGCGTCGGGAGCTTGAGGAGGTCCGCAACACACGGCTCCAGGCAGTTGCCGTCATCGGCCACGCCGAGCATAACGCGGTGCCCCGCCTGCTCGAACGCCGATGCGATGGCCTGGGCGCGGCTCCAGGGCCCTCCCATGCGGGAAAGCGCGAACATCGGAACGACGAGCACGTTCATGAAAGCCTCCCTCGGCTTGCGGGCGGTTGGCACTTCCTCGATACATAGAACCACGAGCCCAGGTAAATGGCAAGGAGCTTATGGATTACGTGGCGCTCCCGCCCGAAGTTGGAGTTTTCCGTCGGACAGGTCGAACACCTCCTCGATATCTTTCCCGCCGGGCATCACCTGGGAGGTTCATGGCCTTCTGCTTTCGTAAGCGGGTGGTATTGCCCATCGGCAAGGCGAGATGTGCGCATCGTCGACCTGTAGCCGCCACGAAAAGCCAACGAGCGCGTCGATTATGGGTAAGCAGCCCCAAATAGGGGATAATTCTCTTGCCCGATTGGGCTCGGGCCGTCAGGAACAGGCAATGGGGGCAGGCCGTTTGCCTTTTCCTGAGCGGATGGCGAAATAACGCCAAGAAGGCAATCGCTGCCCCCTTGCCTTCCGAGGAAGAAGGAGCGCGCCATGTTGCACGAAATCAAGTTCCCCTCATCAAACGGTCGTGACCAGGTAGTGGGTTGGATATACGTTCCCGCCTGCGAGCCCGAGGGCATTGTTCAGCTCGTTCACGGTTTCGGTGAGCATTCGAGGCGGTATTTCCACATGATCGTGGCGCTCATGGACGCCGGCTTCATCGTGGCTGCCGACGACCACGTGGGTCATGGCGCCACGGCCATTCTCAACGGTACGTGGGGCGACTGGGGCGATGCAGGGCCGCACACCATGATGGAGGACGAGAAGCTGTTCAAGGACGTCGTGTGCGAAAAGTACCCCGGGCTTCCGTACTTCATGTTCGGCCATTCGATGGGCTCGATGATCGCGCGCGACTTCTCCGCGAAATACGGCGACGAGCTGGCAGGTGCCGTTTACTGCGGGACGACGGGCGTCTTCAAGAACACGCGCGAGGTGCACGCCAAGCTCGATGCTGCTATCGAAGCGGGTGCCGCACACGACAGCGACCTAACATTCGTGGCTGAGCTCATGGGCTGGATGTTCAGCCGTTGCGAAGAGGGCGCTGCGCTTGGCAACGAGTGGATCTGCCACGATCCGTTCGTGCAGAAGGATCACGCTGCGGACCCGTTCGACGCGTTCACCCATCCTACGCACAACATCAGCCTGCGCGACTTCATCGACATGATGCTGTTCATCGAGGGCGAGGAATGGGCGAAGAGGGTGCCGGTCGAGTTGCCGGTCCTGCTCATCGCCGGCGATCAGGACCCGGTGGGCAACTTCGGCGAGGGCGTGTATGCATGTGCGAACTGGTTGGCCGATACCGGCCATGATGTCGTGACGAAGCTCTACAGCGGATACCGTCACGAGATTCACAACTACGATGACATCAAGTCAGACGTGGAGGAAACCATCGTCGAGTGGCTGTTCATGCAGCTGTAACTTGAACCGAGGCCGGGCCTGACGCGAGCACGCGCCTTGCGTCAGGTTTTCCCTGCCGGGTTTTGTTTCGATAGCGTGAACACAACGGCGGGCCTGCCCGTATGGCTGAGCAGGCCCGCAGGGTCCCCTAATCCCTTTGCGACGTGTTGCGCGATTGAATTGGCACGAGGGCTTAAGGAGTGGAAATCGCATGCGCAAGTCGAGATACGTGATTGAGGCCGAAGGGTCGAAAGGGGAGGCGCTGCTGTTCAACGCGGCGACTGGCGCGTTCGTGCAGCTCGGGTCGACGGGCCGTGAGCTCTGGGAACGGATGGAGCCAGATGCAGATGGCATGCTCGTGCAATTGGGGTTCCTGACGGATATGAGCGTCGCCGAGGAGCTGGAAGCGCAGCGCGCTGCGTTTGACCGGCAGCGCTCCGACACATCATCGATGACGCTGAGCTTCATACCCACCTATGCATGCAATTTCCGCTGCCCCTACTGTTACGAGCTGGGTCATAACAAGGTCCCGGGCAAGATGGACGAGCGCATGATGGACGTCATCGCCGCGTTTGTGCGCGACCGTCATGAGGTCGACGGATTCGAGGCGCTTTCCGTGCAATGGTACGGCGGCGACCCGTCGCTTGCGCTCGATGTTGTGAAAGGGCTCACCGACAGGCTCGTTGCATGGTGCGATGACCAGGGCGTGGCTTATGACGCGATGATGCTCACCAATGCGAACATCATCGGCGAACAGGAAGCCGACCTCATAGCGGAATGCCGTGTGAACAGGGTTTTCCTGACCATCGATGGACCTGAGGAGATCCACAACAAGCGGCGCGTAGCCGCCAACGGCTCCAACTCGTATCAGCGCACCATCCAGGCTGCGCGTTTGCTGCGGGCTCGTGGCCTGCACATCACGGCCAACATGAACGCCGACAAGGTGACGCTGCCGCTGTTTGCCGACCTGCGGGAGAAGCTGTTGACCGAGGAGGGCATCGAGCTCACGTTCGGCAAGCTCAACGACTACGGTCACTTTTACGGTTGCGCCCCATTTTGCGCGCCCGAGTTCGACTTGTTCGACCATGAGGAGTTTTTCGCCGCGCAATTCGACGAGTTCGCGAAGCGGCCGCACGATGCGGCCGAGCTGCGCGAAATGCTCGCCCCTCAGCGGCGTTTCTGCGCGGGACAGGCGGACAACTACTTCATCATCGACTTGCTCGGCGACGTGTATGCCTGCGACGGCTGGGTGGGGGACCGTTCGCATGCGGTATTCAACCTGCTCGACGACCCGTCTACGTGGAAGCTGCATGAGGTGTCGTTCGACCCGACGCGCGATGGACGGTGTTCAGCATGCAAGCTGCTGCCGCTGTGTCTGGGCAGCTGCATTTGGGAGCGCGAGCTATCGGGCATGCCGTGCCATCCCTTCAAGACGACCATCGGCGATTACCTGCGGCTTTATCGCGACTGCTTGGGTGAGGTCCCGCTATCCGAAGGCGTCACGGTACTCGCAGTCTGACGCAGGGTTGGAGCCCAGCTCAAGGCTCGGACCTGGCGCAGGCTCTGGGATTGCAGAGACTTTCATCATGGCATGTACGGTATCGAAGGCGCAATGAACGCGACGCCTTGGTGCGATGCGATGATTGTGCATAAGATGGCCCTGAAGGGAGTCGGCCAGCAGAGCGGCAAAGCGTTCGCTTAAGCGTAGCGCCTATTGGGGATGCCGGTCTCGCAAGGGACGAGGTGCCCATATGATGACCTTGAAGGGAGTCAGCCAGCAGGGCAGGCTGGCGTTCGTTTAGGCGTAGCGTCTATTGGGGATGCCGGTCTCGCAGGGGACGAGGTGCTGGCATTTGCCGCAACCGTAACGCGGCTTGAAGCGGACCTTCGTCTCCTCCATGTAGACCCAGCATGTCTGGTAATCCTTTCCATGCTCGAGCGACAAGGCGCTGACCGGGCACCGTTTCGTGCAGGCACCGCAGCGGGTGCAGTAGGCGTAGGGGTCGTCCCCATAGGGGCGCTCCGTGGGCTCGATGGCCGCCGTCGTTATGATGCTGCCGAATCGCCCGGCCTTGCCCACGCGCGTGATCAGATGCGCCGACAGCCCGAACGTGCCGAGGCCTGCCACGAACGCTACATGGCGCTCGGACCAGCTGCTCACGAACAACGGCCGGCCAACGGCGTCCTCCGGCTCGCGCTTGATAATGGCCAACGATGGCTCGAGTGCGGGGATGCAGGTCTGGAAGCCCTCGTCGTGCAGCCATCTTTCGACGATGCGGTCGGTGGCGTGGATGAACTCATGGCCCTCGACGCGTCCGTGCAGCCACTCGTCAGATGGCACGCCGAGGTTGTCCCAGTTGCTCGTGCGGACCGGCTCGGAGAACGGGTAGAAGATCGAGATGACGCTCTTGGCGTTTGGCAGCCACTCTTCGGGTAGTCGGAACGTGTCGCCCAAAATCGCGTCTTCTGCCTTGATGCGAGCGAACAGCGGGTCGTCGGCGTTCGCACAACCCACGATGGGCGCGTCGAACAGCGGCGTGCCCGCAATTTCGTCACGCAGCGCCCAGCTCGCTTGAATGGCGTTGTCGGGGCTTGCGAGCACGTATTCAGCGAGCTTTGCCTGCAGTTCTTCGACGTTCATAATTCCCCTAACTTTGGTCGTGCTTTACATGCAATGATACCAAAGAGCGCTGCGCCCAATACGGCATCGAGTCCGACGCGAGGCCTAAGGCTATGCCAAGTTCGGACTTAGACCAGGCATGCCTGGTTCTACCCGATCAGGAATCAGGGCTCGTGCCGGGTTTGTCGGGTTCTACCTGATGAGGGATTCGGGCTTGTGCCGGGTTTGCTCGGTCCGACCTGGCGGGAAATCCGGGTTCGTATCGGATTTGCCAGGTTCTACCTGATGAGGGATTCGGGCTTGTGCCGGGTTTTTGGCCCTGGGGTACAATATGCCGGTACGTTGCGGATGGGGGGGATTGTCTGGAAATGCGCGCCTGGGGACAGCCCCTTCAGCGCATTGGATAAAACCCCAGTCAAGAAGCGCTCCGTCTGGAATGCAGGGAGGGGGCTGTCCCAGGAGTGCATTTCCAGACAACCTCAGGGGGGATATGGTCATGGCTCATGAAGCGAACGGCGCCATTCCGTTGCGGCCCGTGCCACAGCAGCGGATAGTCGAGAAGCTCGACGAGTATATGAGCCGCCGGGATTACGCCGGCGCGGAGCGGCATCTGAAGTTCTGGCTCGAGGAGGCGCTTGCGGCAGGCGATGAGCGCGGCGAGCTCATGCTGCGCAACGAGTTGGTGGGCCATTATCGCAAGACGGGCAACGAGGAGCAGGCGCTTCTGCATGCTGAAGAGGCGCTGCAGCTTGTTGAGGAGCTCGGTTTCGCAAGGACGATCAGCGCGGGAACGACGTATACGAACGTTGCCACGGCCCTCAACGCATTTGGGCACGATGAACGGTCGCTCGAATTGTTCGATAAAGCTGTAGAGCTTTATGAGGGGAGTCCTTCCACCGACCCGCGGCTTCTCGGCGGACTCTACAACAACAGGGCGCTCGTCTGCGTGACGCTTCGGAGATTCGACGAGGCGAATCAGCTGTACGAGAAGGCCCTCGCCACTATGGTGGAAGTCGAGAACGGCGAGCTGGAGCAGGCCATCACGTACCTGAACATGGCCGACGCCGCCGTTGCGCAGTGCGAGGCGCAGTCTTCGGAAACTGTCGAGTCGCAAAGCGACCTCGAGCAATGCGAGCAGGCGGTTGGCTCGATGCTCGCTACGGCGCTCGAGCTTCTCGATACGCCGTCGGTTCCGCGCGATGGCTACTACGCTTTTGTCTGCGAGAAATGCGCGCCCACCTTCGCACATTACGGATACTTCCTCGCTGATGAGGATTTAAGGGCGCGGGCGACGGCCATCTACGAGCGTGCCTAGAGTCGGGAGAGGCGCCACCCGCGACTGCTCATGCTTTTGCCGTCCCCAAGCGTGCATTTCCAGACATCCTCAGGGGGATGGCGAGCTGCTTTTGCCCCCGTTGAAATGTTTTCAAGTAATTCTGCCATAATCTCAATGATATCTGGAGATTTGGGGTCATTTTTCGCAGTCCGGGAAACAAAACACCGACGTTAGGCCTGTTCAAGATGGGTGTCACTTTATCATTCTCCATATGGATAATTATCAACCTTCAGACATCATAGAAATTATGGCAGAATTACTTGAAAACATTTCACTTACCCGGGTCCTCGACCCTGCGCTATGCGAAAAGCAGCGCAGGGAACTGCCCGCTTCGCAGATGGGGTACTTTGCATGGTGATTGCAATCACCTGGTACACTGCTCTACGGAATGCGAGGAGGGCGATGTCGTTGACTAATGGGCTCGAGATAGCGGAAGCGTATTTCCAGGAGTATGGCATGCCGATGCTTCAGGAGAAGTTTCCCGAGCTTTTGCCGTACGTGGCAGCTGGCCTGTTCGGCAGCGGGTCCGAGTGCTTCGGCTTCGATGACGAGCTTTCGCGCGATCACGACTTCGACCCCGGCTTCATGCTCTTGCTCCCCGATGAAGACGTCGTCGACAGGAAGCAGGAATTCGCCCTGGAGCGGGCCTACGCGAAGCTACCGAAGGAGTTCATGGGTGTCGAGCGGCCGAAGCTGGCGCCTGTTGGCGGCTTGCGGCGCGGCGTGATGCGGCTCGCAGGCTTCTTTGCGGACAAGACGGGAAGCGCATCCGGCAAGCTGAGTGCCGAGCAATGGCTTGCCGTTCCATCGCATGCGCTCGCGGAGGCGGTGAACGGTAAGGTTTTCTACGACGGACCAGGTGAGCTGTCGCGCATTCGTGAGGGTTTGGCATGCTATCCCGAGGATGTACGCCGGAAGAAACTGGCAGGTCATCTGCTGTTGGCTGCTCAGGCGGGGCAGTACAACTATGTGCGTTGCCTGCGACATGGGGAGACCGGGGCAGCACAGCTGGCGGCCATCGCGTTCGCGCAAAGCGCGATGGAAACCGTATTCCTGTTGAACAAGGTATACCAGCCCTTCTACAAGTGGCGCTTCCGCGCGATGCGGGCCCTGCCCAAGCTCTCGCTCGAGGCCGAGCTGCTCGAGTACCTGATCACGACGGACAACGAAAGCCAGCTTGCCCAGGACAAGTACGAGGTGATCGAGGGAATTGCGGCCGACATCATCGAGGAGCTCCTCAGCCAGGGCTTGTCGCAGGCAAACGGCGGCGACTTGGAGAAGCATGCCTATTCCGTCAACGACGGCATCGCCGACGGTAACCTGCGCAACTTGCACATCCTAGCTGGCGTTTAGCGCGTAATGCATTTGGGAGGGGTGTCCTCACTGCAAGCATGTCGAAAGATCGCGCGCTTTGACATGGGATTGCGCGCTTTGACATGGGGTTTGCCCCTTCGCTTGTCCGTGTCTAACCCTTCGACATGTGCACTTCGCGGAAATCCTTGCACAGTCGCAGTTTCGTGCAAGGAAAGCGGGGAAGTGCACGTTCCTAGGCCCGAAGAGAGCCTGTTTTCTCGTGCATTTCCCCTGATTCTCTGCAGGTTGGCGTGCACTTCCCGAGATTTCTTGCACGAGTTTTCGTTGATGCAAGAGTTAAGGGGAAATGCACGTCATCGTACAAGATATCTGGAGAAGTGCACATGCAAGATCTACTGCTCACGCCAAACGTTCGATCCATTGACGTGATATCTGCTGCCCGTGCTAAACGTCCGATCCCTTAGCGCGATTTAGATGAGACCTGCTTCGTAGGGCCTGTTGCACTGCGGAGCGCTGAGCGGACACTGCTTCCGGCAGAGCGTGCAGATGCCGCCTGCTTCAAACTGATCAGCCTCGTTGGACGTTTCTGGTTCGTAGTAGCCAGCGTTCTCCTCCGACGAGATCGCGGTTTCGTATGAATCCGAGCTGTCCGCTTGGGTTTGAGGCTCGCTAACAACGGGGTCAGCCGTAGCGCCTGTGGTTTCGGATGTGCTCGTTCTGGAGGATTCTTTCGAAAGCCCCGCGTCTGCGCTGCTGTTCTTGCCTTTGCCATGGCGTTTGCCGCTTGCGCTCTTGGAGGAATCCGTCGTGCCTGTGGTTGCGCTTTTCGACGAGGGGGCGACTGCTGACGAGGCGCTGCTTTCCTGGGCTTGGTCTGAGACGCTTGCGAAAGCTTCCCGATCCGATTCCGTAGCCAAGGCAACCTGGGCCTCGGCTTGCGGGAAAAGCTCCCGTGCAGCGGTGATGCCCAGCGCTACCGCACCAACGCCGGCGGCTGCATGGACGCCCGCGCTAATCGCGCGCCGTCGCGAGGGGTCGTATTCGACCTTGAACGCCGAGGCGAGGAAACTCCAGTGCATGGCAAGATGGATGACGACCAACGCGCATAGCGCATACGATGACGCCGCATGCACGGTTGCCCATGTCGAGTACGAACCGAGCGGCCAGGTCATTCCCGCAGATGATAGGATGTTGCTAATCGCCACGGAGCTCACGCCCAGCACCAGCATCGTTCCGGCGAGCAGTATGCCCATGGCGGCTAGCGCGCCGTTGCGCATAGACAGGCGCCCCTTCTTGGCCGAACGGGCGACGCCCTGCATCCATTTTGCGGACAAGATCAAATGGACGACGATGGTCGCAAAGAACGCGAACCCCACGACTTCGTGTAGGAAATTGCCTGTGTACTGGATGAACATCTCGAACACGAGCATGATCGTGAGCAACACGTCGAAGATTACGCGCACTGTTTTCTTTTTCATATCGCAAACCCTCCCATCGCGCCCATAAGGCTCGTTTCCGTATAGGTGGAAGATAGCCGCGCTTCCTGAAATGCGCCTTAAAGGGTCAGAGCCAACGTGCTTCTGGCGGTGTAATCGTGTTGCGTGCGCTATAGTTCCCAATATGTTGAAAGGCCGATCGCGCACCCGGGTTACCCGAAGGCCCGCTCTGCATATACTGGCAAGGGTATGATGAGTCGAAGGACGTTCCTTCGACTCATTTTGGGTATGACTTACTGGGAGCTAATGAGTCAGAGGAACGTCCTTTGACTCATCGAAGGTGGAACGCATGATGAAGATTCAAGGATTACAGAAGATGACGCTGCTCGACTACCCGGGGCATGTGGCATGCACGGTCTTTCTGGGTGGTTGCGATTTCCGCTGCCCGTTTTGCCACAACTTCGATTTGGTCGTGGGGCCGATGCCAGAGGCCATGAGCGAAGATGAATTCTTCGCTTTCCTGGGCAAGCGGCATGGCCTTTTGGACGGCGTTGCCATAACGGGAGGCGAGCCCTGCCTGCGCAACGATCTGCCCGATTTCATCGCGCGCATCCGAGAAGCGGGCTTTCTCGTCAAGCTGGACACGAACGGCTACCATCCAGCCATGTTGCGCCGCCTTATTGAGGAGCGGCTCGTGGACTACGTGGCGATGGACATCAAGAACTCCCCGGGAAAGTATGCGCAAACCTGCGGGCTTCCCCGAATCGACCTCGATCTTATCGACGAGAGCATTTCCCTGCTCATGAACGGTTCCGTCCCCTACGAGTTCCGCACGACGGTGGTGCGCGAACTGCACGAGGCACGCGATTTCGAGGAGATTGGAAAATGGGTTGAAGGCGCTGATGCGTATTTCCTGCAGGCTTTCACGTCGCGGGATACGGTGCCGGATCCGACGCTTAGCGCCCCCGAACCTGCCGCTTTGCGGGAATTCAGCGACATCGCCTCCCGTTACGTCAAGGTGGCGGAGGTTCGCGGCGCCTAAATGATGAATGGGGACGGGTCCGATTCGTCATTTCGATGGATGGGGACGATGGATGGGGACGGGTCCGATTCATCACTCAGTTTGTTTGGTTGACCTTATTGAGAATGGCGACAATGCGGGATGACGGATTGGAGCCGTCCCCATTCATCGTCCCCATCCATCG
>JAFRGA010000053.1 GCA_017434045.1 Eggerthellaceae bacterium | reverse complement strand
ATGGGCGAAGCCATTACCGCCGAGGACGCTGTAGGCGAACCCCTCCGGGCGGGCGGACCTCCCGCGAACGCTGTAGGCGAGCCCTTTCGTCCGGGCGGCCTGGCAGACACGCCTGCGGGGCAAATGCAAGCCAAGCGGGCCCCCCTTAACCTGACAGGCAAGTGGGGCGTCCGGCCGGAGGGGTGAGCCGCTTCCGCAGGCGGGCAACGATGTTGCGTGCAAGTCTGATCATTACCGCCGGAGGGCTGTAGGCGAACCCCTCCGGACGGACGGCCAACCAAGGATGCTGTAGGCGAACCCCCTCAGGCGGGCGAGCCGCTGGAAACGAATACTTGACGCAAGATTCAGGCTCGCGTCAGGCTCGCTCTACTTCTTGGTGACGTACACGTAGATGATGCGCACGGTATCGGAAAGGTTGCCAGTGATGGTCTGCGTGGTGTAGTCGTACGAGAGCACGGCCGACCAGGTGCAGGGTGTGCCGTTTACATCGGCCTCGCCCTCGAAGGAGCAGCGCTCCTTCACGACCGTTTTCCCGTCCTTGCCATACGTGACGTACTTGCTGCTGTCCTCAGGCAAGGTTGCCACACCATCGTCGACCGCAACCCCGACCTTGCGGAGGGTTTGCTCGATCACATGCTCGTTGTTGACCGCATCCGCAAAGCTCAGCGAACCGAAGCCCAATGCCGAAGCAGCTGCCGAATAGCCTGTCTGGATTATCTTCCCATTCTTGTCGAGGCCAAGGTACACGAGGGGCGTGCCGGTCTTCGAATCCGAAGGCTCATCTGCCAGCGAAACCGTGATGTTCGTCTTGATGGAACTCTTCTTATCCTTGTTCGCCTGATTGTTCGTCACAAATGCACCGCGCGCGAGTTCGGCGATTGCCTCGTCGGACGTCTTGCCGAAAAGCGTCGTCAGAGTCGGCACATCTGTTTGCTGAGCAGCTGTTTCAACCGTATCGTCGCCAGCGCTTTTAGTGACGTTGTCCTTTGCAGCCTCGATCTGCTCCTGAGCTTGATGCGCTGCCTCCTCTTGGCTCTTAGACACCGTGCGGAACCCGAAGTAAATCAAAGCGCACAAAGCCAGGACGAGCAAAACGATGATGACGATGAGCAGCCGGCGCCTGCGATGCGATTGCCACATGCGCCTAGCGGTTTCGGGGTCTTGGCCCGAATGCTTGCCGCGGCTGGCAGCCCCACCCGGCCTGAGCACGGCGCTCGCATGAGCAAGGTCCTTCTGCACGTCGAAGTCTCGTGATTCACTCTTGAATGGCGTGCTCACGACAGTCTCTGGCGCGATGGCGGCAGCATCGGCATATACCGCCCGATCATCTGCGCCTTCAGCGCCGTGCGAATCCGTGGTGGAAACTCTTTCGGAAAGGCCATCCTCGGAAAATGCGTAATCGGCATCCGTGCCCCAGTCGGCATTCCAATCGAACCCATCCCACTTGGCCTCCTCGTTCCAAGAGGGAGGTTCGTCGGCACCGACGCGGGCAAACGCCTCGGTCAGGCCGATGGCTTGGTCGCCCTTGTCGTATTTAACAGCTTGGGGATCACGACGCACTGGTTCAAACGCGCTGGTCAAGCCAATGCGATCATCGGTGTTTCCCGGATAGTAATCATCGGAGTCGTATGTTCTTCGTTTGGTCATCGTTTACGTCCTCCCTAAAGATTTCGCCTGAATCGAGTCTGCGAAATGATTAGATTATATTAACTCATGCAGATGAAGTAATACGCAAGCGCACCGATTATGCAAACAACCGCCGCGATTATCACCACTTTCTGCGTAAACGGCATCGGTTCTCCCCGCAGGTCCTGAAGGGTCGTTTCCTGGAATTCCTCACCTTCGGCTCCCCTGCGCTTCACGGCCTGTTCAACCTTTTTGCTATCATCCGATTCCACAGCGGGTTCATCAGCGAGCCTGCCATCGTCGAGCGCATCGCTTCCACTGTTATCTGAGTCCAGCGTAATATCTCGAGGTCCGGCGACGTCGCTTTCGGAAGCGCCCTTATCTGCCCCATCGACTTGGGGAATGGAGGCGGGACCCTTGACGATTCCGGCATTGATTACGAAATCATCGTCGTCTGGCGGAGTTACCGAAATATGCCTGAATCCCTCTTGTGCCATAGAACGCTCCCAGCTCGCGGTATAATTCTAGGCAAATTATACGAGATATCAGCGTATAAAAGGGACGTGTCGGATCGTCGCTCAAGAAGAGTCCGCAGCGATCCAACCGGGAGGATACGCGTATGGAACTGAAGCCCAATGCCGTGATCCACGGCTTTCTCATCGATTCTTGCGAAGCCTTACCCGAAATCGAGGGCAAGGCCATAACCGGCCTGCACGAGGCATCGGGCGCAAAGCTCCTGTACTTGCAGAACGATGACGAGAACAAGTCTTTCGCCATCGGATTCCGCACGCCTCCAGCCGACGACACTGGCGTGTTCCACATCCTGGAGCATTCGGTGCTGTGCGGATCGCGCAAGTTTCCGGTGAAGGAACCCTTCGTCGATTTGCTGAAGGGATCGATGCAGACGTTCCTGAACGCCATGACCTTCGGGGACAAGACGCTCTATCCCGTAGCTTCCACCAACAAGCAAGACCTGTACAACCTGATGGATGTGTACCTCGACGCGGTATTCCATCCCCGCATCTACGAGAAGCGCCAAATCTTCGAGCAGGAAGGCTGGCACTACGAGCTTAAACGCGACGAAGACTCGGTCGCCGGCGATGTGGCCCTCGTCTACAACGGTGTCGTGTTCAACGAGATGAAAGGCGCGCTCAGCGACGCGAACACGGTGCTTTACAACACGCTCCAGGCAAGCCTTTTCTCCGACAACTGCTATGCATACGAATCGGGCGGAATACCGGCGACGATCCCGACGCTCACCTACGAAAACTTCCTCGACGAGCATCGCTGCCATTACCGCACCGACAACAGCTACATCATCCTGTACGGAAACCTCGACATCGATCGCGCGCTGGCCTTCCTCGACGAGCGCTACCTCTCGCCCGTTGCCGACGAGCAACGCGCAATTGACGAGGTGCGTGAAGCCGCCGGCCTCGCCCCGCTCACGCCCCGCACGATCGAGCCGCAGGATTGGTGTCGCTTCACCAGCCGCGTCCCGATGAGGACCGCTCCCGAAAACGCGTGTGCCGGATGCGCTTGGGTCATCGGCACTTCGCGCGACCGCACGCGCGTGTTCGCAACAGACATCTTGCTCGACGCGCTGCTGGGCAGCAACGAGGCGCCGCTCAAGCGCCGGCTGCTCGACATGGGGCTTGCGCATGACATCCACGCATACGTGTCGGATGCGCTGTTGCAGCCCTTTGCGGTCATCCAGCTGCAAATGCCCGACAACAAGACGCCGTTTTCGAACGCGATCGTCATCGAGAACGAAATCAAGCGGCTGCTTGAAGAAGGGCTCGATCACAAGCTCATCGAAGCCGCGCTCTCGCATGAGGAGTTCCGTATGCGCGAGCATGATTTCGGCATGGCCGACGGCGTCGTGTACGCCATGAACGCCTTGTCGGGATGGCTCTACGACGATGACGCCGCCACCGACTACCTGCGGTATGAGGACATGTTCGCCGAATTGCGCCGCGAGCTTCCCAACGGTTACTTCGAGGATCTGGCACGCACGTTGTTCTGCGAGAACGACCACGCTGGCGAGGCGGAGATCGTCCCGAACCCAGACGCCTACGATGGCGGGCTCTCAGAGCGACTCGAAGCTGCGCAAAGCGCCCTCACGCCCAGCAAGGTCGATCAGATCGACGCCGAAGTGGCTTTGCTGCGCGAGCTTCAGGAACAACCTGACCCGCCCGAGGCCATTGCCACATTGCCGAGACTGTCAATTTCTGACATTGGAGACGCCCCGGCAGAACCAGCCTTCAGCCTTGACCCGGATGCACCGCTGCCCTGCCTGCGCCATCAGGTGCCCACACGTGGCATCGCTTACGCTTACCGCTATTTCGACCTTGATCGCATCCCCTTCGACGAGCTGCCCTACGTCTCCTTGCTGGGATACGTCCTTGGAAAGCTCGATACCGCCGAACACACCGCCTCACAGCTCGACACGATCATTCAAGACAAGCTGGGTAACCTCTCGTTTTTCACCGAGGCTTTCGAGGACAAGGCAGATGCGCGTAAAGCCCGCCCGATGTTCGTCGTCAGCTCCTCGGCGTTGTCAAAGAACATGGACGCCCTCGTATCTTTGCCATTAGAGGTGATGACGAGCACCGACTTCAACGCCACCGACAAGATCCTCGACATCCTGAAGCAGCGCAAGATAAGCTTGGAGCAGGCTTTCGCGAACTCCGGTCACTCGTCCGCCGTGAGCCGCTTGAAGTCCTATTACTCTGCCGCAGGCGTCGTGAACGAGCAGTTGGGCACTGTGGATTTCTACCGCTTCGTCTGCGAGCTCATCGACAACTACGACCAGCGCGCAGACGAGCTTGCCAATCGCCTGGCCGACGTGGCCAGACGCCTGTTCAGCGATGACGCTTGCACCATGAGCTTCGCCGGATCCGATGCCGACTACGAGCTCTTCTGGCAGACGAGCGCCACGCCCGGCATCTCCGACGCACCACGCGGACAGCTGCACATTCCCGCACCCATCGTGAGAAACGAGGCCTTCGTGGTTCCCAGCGACGTGTGCTTCACCTCCATGGGCTGGGACCGCCGCCTGCTCGGGCTCGATTACTCCGGAAGCTGGGCTGTTGCCAGTCGGGCGCTTTCGCTTGACTACCTGTGGAACGAAGTGCGCGTCAAGGGCGGCGCCTACGGATGCGGGTTCCAGGCGCAGCGCGGCGGCAACATGCGCTTCCACTCTTACCGCGACCCGCATTTGGACGAGACCATAGCCCGCTTCAAGGATGCGAGTTCATGGCTTTCAGGGTTCAACCCCTCCAAGGAAGACTTCGAAGGGTTCGTCGTGGCCTCGGTGGCCTCCATGGACACACCTGTCAAGCCACGGACGCTCATGCGCCGTCAGGCAGGCGAGTTCCTGGCCGAACGCCCATCTGGCGAACGCCGCTTGTTGAGGAGCCAAATTATCGCGACAACTCCTGAAGACGTTCGCTCACTTGGATCGGCGCTCGATCAGATGAGCGAGCAGAAGGCCTTCTGCGTTTTTGGCAATCGCGCAATACTCGAGTCGGCTGCAACGCCGCTCACGGTTATCAGCCTCGTCGGATAAGGTTATCTGCGCCAAATCCGAGGGGATGCGCGTCATCCCATACACAGAGGGGGAAGCTCGGCTTCCCCCTCGTGCGTTCGTGCGAATTTGTCCTTGGAATACTGCTCCGGACTTTACTAGGATTTCTTTTCGTCCTTCTTGGCAGCGTCGGCGCTCTTGGCGGATGCGGCGCTCTTGGAAGCGTCGTCTTTGCCGGAAGCGCTCTTGACAACGGTCACATCGTTGAGGTTCAGAGGTGCGCCCAGCCACTTCGCCTCGATCACGTTCATCATGCCCCCCTTGACAAGCGTGTCCATCGCGCTCGTCAAAGCCGTTTGGAGCTCCGTATTCGCCGAATTGACCGCAGCGCAATACCCGGTTGCATCTTGCAAAAGCGCGACGATCTTCTCGTTGTAATCGCTCGTGTAGGCAACGTACGTGCCGATGACGGCATCAGCTGCAACATAGCGAACGGCTCCCTGCTCCACAGCGGCAAACGCCGATTTCAGGTCGTCCTGCGCGACAAGCGAATCGTCCCCGTAGAGGTTCGTCACACGCCATGAGCTCTTCGATGAAGCTTGCGCGGCGATTTTCGGAGCCGAGTCGATGGTGGGGACAGCTGTTTCCGACGCGGTCCCGAACAGGGCTACCCCTGTTTGAATATACATGGGCGAGCACCAGTACTGCACCTCGTCGTCGGTGGCTTCGACGCCGAGAACCACATCTACCGTCCCATTTGCAAGAGCCGTTGCAGGATCATTGCCCACATCCACGATCTCGACCTTGCAGCCGAGCTGATCGGCCAAATACGAAGCCACATCGACGTCGATGCCGACAATGCGGGAAGAAGAGGTGGCTTGCCCCGCCAAGGGCGCGGATGCCGAATTGACGCCGACGCGCAACACGCCCGCCTTGCCAAGCGCGCTCGCCGAAACGGTCTGGTTCTTTGCTGGAGGCGTATACGTCTTGGCTTCGCAACCCGCCAACAGCAGGCTGGTGCATGCCACGATTGCGCAGACGAGCATTGCCATTCCAAAGCGCTTCATGTTCAAAAACCTCCATCTCCGAACGCCGATGCGCTCAATTCCCATACACAGGCGCCAAGCGCCAGCTTGTTTCCTCCGGCTGACCTAGTCTTCGACCCCACACTCGCGCATCGGGGCTGAGCTACTCACCATCACCCTCTCGCCCGCCACGACACCATGCCGTGTATCAACGGGCGATGCGACTTACACCTAGAACGCGCCGTGCTCGCCGGACGGCAAGCCGTCCGGTTTACGTGGATCCTTTCGACCGCATCTGCCATGGACTTGGAACTTGACGTTCCTCAACTACAGACCCGAAAGAAACAATGTCCTAGTGTAACAGATTGCCCTGGCAAACTGCGGCTCGTACGATTACCCGACGGTAATGTCACAGTTATTCATATGAAGCGACGGCTTATTCTACCTGTTCGGCAGCTCTGAAAGGAAACCTGGCACGGTGCCAAGCACCCTGAAAGGCCGCCCGCCCGAACTTTCGTCAGTTCGTTCGAAACGTCAAGATTATCAGGTGTTGGCGAGTTTGAGCCTATGGCGTCATCCATAGATGGTACTCTGGCTTGAAACACCGTATGCGCCGCAATTCTGAGCCGAGTAAGCGGAACGAAAGGAAATCGGAGGAACTCATGGCTTACGAGATCAAGGACATCAATCTTGCCGACCAGGGCTTGGCCCGCATCCTTTGGGCGGAGCGCGACATGCCCGTGCTCACGCGCATTCGCGAGCGGTTCGAGGAAGAGAAGCCGCTTGAAGGCGTGCGCATCGGTGCTTGCATGCATGTCACCACCGAGACGGCCAACCTCATGCGCGCCCTCGTGGCCTCAGGGGCCCAGGTGACGCTGTGCGCCTCCAACCCACTTTCCACCCAAGATGACACCGCCGCGTCCCTCGTCCGCGACTTCGGCGTCGAAGTCCACGCTATCGCCGGCGAGGACGCCGACACGTACAACGCCCATATCGACGCGGTAGTTGCCACCAACCCGCAGATCATCATGGACGATGGCGCCGACTTGGACACTGCCCTGCACACGCGCTTCACCGACAAGCTCCCCGGCGTAATCGGAGGAACCGAGGAGACCACGACCGGCGTCGTGCGCCTGATCGCCATGGCCGCCGAGGGCACGCTCGGCTATCCCGTGTTCAACATCAACGACGCCAACACCAAGCATTGCTTCGACAACCACTACGGCACCGGCCAATCCACACTCGACGGCATCATCAGGGCGACTAACCGCCTGATGTGCGGCCGCACCATCGTGATCTCGGGCTACGGCTACTGCGGAAGCGGCCTCGCGCTGCGCGCCAAGGGGATGGGCATGGATGTCATCGTCTGCGAAGTCGACCCGCTGAGGGCGCTCGAGGCGCACATGGAGGGCTACCGCGTCATGAAGGCCGAGGAGGCCGCCAAGTACTGCGACGTCTGGGTAACCGTCACGGGCGACTGCAAGGTCGTCGACGCCCCAGCCTTCGAAAACATGAAGGACGGCGCCATCCTGTGCAACTCGGGACACTTCGATTCCGAGATCAACATCACCTGGCTAGAAGAGCATTCGACGAGCAAGGTCGAGCTCAAGCCGCTCGTCGAGGAATACACGCTCGAAGACGGCCGCAAAATCGTGCTATTGGCCCAGGGCCGTCTGGTGAACCTCGCCTGCGCTGAAGGCCATCCCGCCTCCGTCATGGACATGAGCTTCGCAAACCAAGCGCTTGCCGCCGAGTACCTGTACAAGCATGCCGGCGAGCTCGAGAACAAGGTGTACGACGTTCCCGCAGAGATCGACGACGGCGTTGCCACCGTCAAGCTTGAGACCCTCGGTATCGAGATCGACACGCTCACCGACGAGCAAATCGCCTACATGAACAGCTGGAAATTCTAGAAAACCTGACAGGGGGCGGCGATTCGTCATGTTGGCCTGAACGGAAACCCGTACCCTGTTCATTTCCATCAAGGGACAAAAGGAAGGGCACTCCTGGTTGAAGTGCCCTTTTGATAAGGGGAGTATTGTTTCTTACGCTGCTTGAGCTTGGCCAGGGAATTGCGCCCTCATGATTTCCTGCGATTCGATATAGGTGACCCAGCCATCGGGCAGTTTGACGTTCTCGTGGTTATGGCAACCGGTACAGACGACCGTCGAGGCACGATGGCCCTTGTGGCAATCGGTGCATTGAAGCGTCAGGTTCTCGTGATGGCGCTCGTGCGGGTTGAAGGCGCGCGATTTCGTCGAAGCCTCGAGCTTGTCGTAGCTCAACGCGCCGTCATCGCCGAGCAGATAGACATGGCAGTTCTTATTTGCGCAGAAGTTGTTTGCGGGCTCGTTCCACCAAGCCGTCAGATGCTCGCCCACGCGTTCGTCGAGCGGATCGAGATAGTTGCCGGTAGCCCAGCCGATACCCTCGCTGACCTGCTCGCCTATTACTGCATGATGGCAACCCATGCAGCGGATCTCGGGCATGGCCGTCGCCTTGGTGTTACGGTGCATAGTCGCCATCATGGCATTCGTGTTTGACACTGCATTTCCGTATTTGTCAACACCTGCCACACCCTGCTCCTGCTCGTAACTTTCGAGGTATTGGTCCATGTTGTGGCAGAAGGCCGCACAGAAGCCGGGTGTCTCATGCCAACTCCAGAACCCAATGCCCGCAATCGCGATGACCGCGACGACGACCGCGATGATGGGGAGCTTCTTGCTCTTGCGCTTTTCAGCTGGTTGGTTTTCCGTGGTTTTCTTCTCTTCGCTCATGGTCTCCCCTTCCCGGTGCGCCGCCCCATTGCCGCGGCATCAATCGGATGGGTTGAGGCCCCGCGCATCACACGCGAGGGCCGGTGCTTCGATGCTTTACGCTGCGACCGAGGACATGCCCAGGAGCTTGTCGCCCTCGTCGAGAAGCTCGTTGCCCTTGTCGAGGCAGTAACGGTAATACGTCGGGTTATGGGCGCCTTCGCTGTTCTCTGCCGCATCGAGGTTCCAGTAATAGCACGACGCACGCTGGATCCACTGCAGGCGCTCGAGCGTCTTGGCGTCGATGCCGTTGCTCTTGGCGAACGCCTCGTCGAGCATGAGGGCCTGCTCGCCGGGCTTGTTCGGGTCATCCTGCATCGTGGCGACCTTCGACTCGAGATTCTGGATGAACTTCTCGCAGCGCTGGCCGAGGACCGTCGTAGCGCCGTCGATCTCGTCTTGCCAGGCTTTGACTTCGGCCTTCAGGTCAGCGTGGCAGCTCTTGCAATCGCGCTCGATGAGCTCGTCATTTTCGGTTGGGCTAATCCAGTGATGGTCAGCATACACCGTGCCGTCTTCGGCCTTCACAGTGGCCATGTGGCAGTCGGCGCAATCATAGCCGAGCTGGTTCATATGCGAGCCCATGGGCAGGATCTTGTTGTCTCCACCGTAGTTGAACTCGTACTCAGCATGGCGAATGGCCAACATCTTGGCACCAGTGGAAGCATAGGTCCAATCCACGAAATTATGGTCGTCATACCAATGCAGGGCCTTTTCGGGAACCATGTCTGAACGGCCGTTGTCGTATGGGCTCGTGGGAATGCTGGTGCCGGGCGCCATGGAGTAGTCGCAGTGGCACTGCCCGCACACTTCGCCCTCTATGGTTTTGCCTGCATCAGCGCCCATCGAACGGACCCATTCGGCACGGTCGACCTCGAGATAGACTTTGCCATCCTTCATCGGCGTGTTCGCATGGCAGCTCGCACAACTGATGTTCTCGTCGAGCTGGCCGATAACCTCGTTGAATGGACGGAGATGAACTTCTTCGCCCTCCATGTCGACCAAGTTGGAATACTGCGGGCTCTTGCAGGTGATGCAGGCAGCCTTGGTCTTGGTACCGTCGTTCACGCGTCCGTTGTGCGAAACCGACCAGAGCGAGAACACATGGCTCGCCGGCTCCGTGTAGTACTTCGCATAACCATAGCCCTTGCCAAGCGTCTTGATCTCGGGGTTGGTTTCGAGGTAATCCAGCTTGCCCGCGTCGACGTACTCCCAATCCTCGGGAAGGGTGGACGTGGTGTCCTCCTTCGTAGCGCCCTCTGCACGCCAGGCGTCATCAGATGTGTTGAGGTAATCCGCAGCCGGAGGCGTGTTGCTGGCGTTCGACAAGTAGGACATGTACTCGTACGGATATGCGTCCTTCCACTGGTCGGCCTTCACGACGACGAACTTGTCAGGCGTAGGCGAGATGTCAGCTTGTTGAACGTTGACCATCGGATTACCGTAAGCGTTCGTATTCGCCTTCGGCGCGCATGCGGCAATTCCGGCAACCACCGCCACCACAGCCAAGGCGCATATGGTGATGAGCAGTTTCTTGTTCTTCATGGCAGGCCCCTCTCACGAACCTATACCTAGTCATGAAGATTGTATGACCATGAGAAAACCCAGGTAAAGGTACACCTATCCAAAGAATGTTCATGACACTATCCCATGGGACGCAATGCCTGCAATCCGCTTGTGAATTGTCCTGGTTCAAGTGGCGCGGATTGCGCTAATCTACGGTTTATCCTGCCGGAAGATACACTTTCCCAAAATAAAGTCAGGACACTTTTCCCTTTTCAGTTGCGTATATTGTTGTAAAAACAACTGACAGCGTTTTTGTTGGTATTAGCCTATTTCAATACTTGGCAACTTTGCATACGGGAGCGTCGCCATGCCCTCAATCGACAGGAACAGCCCAAAACCGTTTTACCAACAGGTCTATACGCAAATTGCCGAAGGTATAGAAAGCGGGTTGTATCCTGCAGGGAAAAAGCTGCCATCCATACGCGAGTGCGCTCGCGCGCTCAGCGTTTCCAATACCACTATCGAACTGGCCTATCAAAAACTAACCGAGCTCGGCTATGTCCAAGCCCGTCGAGGGAGCGGCTTCACTATCTGCGAAATCGACACAACCCAAGGAAAACAATCGGAGCGGTTCTCGCCTGAGTACCTCAACAGCCTCGAAAAGCTCAAGCAGATGGAAGAATGCCGCCAGCACGCCGAAGTTCCCGCCTATGACTTCGCCTACGACACCATCGACAGGACTGTTTTCCCCTTTACTGCCTGGGCCCGCATGTCCAGGGAAGTGTTCTTCATAAAGGGCGCCGAGAAGGCCTGCTTCTACAATGACCGGCAAGGGCTGCCCGAATTGCGCAAGCAAATCACCTCATACCTCAACAGCGAATACGGTTTGAACTGCACCCACGAGCAAATCCTCGTAATGCCCACCACGCGTGATCTCGTTTCGGCCATCGCCTGTCTTTTCCCGGTAGCGGAAACGCGCTTCGCCCTGGAGAACCCGGGGTACGACGAAGTGGCCAAACGGCTGCACTCTCTTGGTTTCGAGGTATCGCCGTTTTCCGTTAACCCATTTCCAAGCTGGGAAGATGCACGTAAGGAGCTTGAAGGCGCCTCAGTCGTCTTCACCACCCCCTCATGCCAGTTTCCCACGAATCGGCCTATGCCTCCCGAATTCCGAAAAGAGCTTGTCGAGTGGGCGCAACGCACAGGCGCGTACATCATCGACGACGAATACGGCTGGGAATTCCAGCTGGGGATCGCCCGAACGCCCTCGTTGGCTACATTCGACCGAACGGGCCACGTCATAACCATCGGCACGTTCTCGAACTCATTTACGCCGGCAATCAGCCTCAGCTACGCCGTCCTTCCCCCTCAGCTCATGCTCAAATGGCAAGAGGAACAACGTGATTCCCATTCGCAAGTACCCTGGCAGACGCAGGCGGCCATGGCGATGTTCATGGACGAAGGCCTCTGGCGGACCCATATACGCAAGGCGCGCACAACGATGATTCGAAAACGCCAGAAGCTCCTCGATGCCGTAAAGGCTTGCTTTGGCCCCGAAATAGACGTGTTATCTGGCCCGACAAGCTTGTTCGTTCTTCTTCAGACCCACGATGGCCGCAAAGAGACGGAACTCATCGCGGCAGCTGCAACCGAAGGGGTACGCGTGTATCCGACGAACCGTTACTGGCAAGATTGCGCACCCGACGACTGGCGCTACGTCCTCGTGGGTTTCGCGGGCATAGACGAGAACGATATCGAGCCCGGCATTCGTGCGCTATCGCGTGCTTGGGGTTTCTAGAACTCTGAACAGGATGCGAACAGGGGGCGCGCTTTTCGTTCGCAAGTTCGCCAGACGAGCAGATGGGCGGGAATTCATCTGGTGAAGCCATGGACGGAAAACGCCTCACCTGTTCATGCGCGCTAACCCTCTATAATGCTACGAAACATGATTTAGGCAGTGCTGTTGGGGGGATTGATGGCTATTCGAGTGGTCTCGGACTCTTCGTCCAATCTTCTGACCTTGTCGGACATCGACTACAAAACCGTTCCTCTGAAAATAATGTTCGGAAGCAACGAGTACGTTGACGAACTGGGAACCGATGTGACCCAGATGGTCAGAAACCTGCAAACGCATACCGGCCCTTCAACGACATCGTGCCCGAACGTGCACGACTGGCTCTCGGCTTTCGAAGGCGCCGATGAGGTTTTCGCCATCACCATTAGCAGCGGATTGTCGGCAAGCTTCGAATCCGCCGAGATGGCACGCGAAATGTACTTGACCAGCCATCCTGAAGCACGCGTTCACGTATTCGACAGCAAGGCAACCGGCCCTGTCATGCAGCTGGTCATCGAGTCTCTGAAAGACGGCATCCTCGCTGGGAAAACATACGACGAGATCATAGAGGAAACCAACGAGGCCCTCAAGCACACGCGCATCCTGTACGCGCTGCAATCTCTCAACAACCTCGCAAACAACGGGCGCGTGAACTCTCACGTCGCCCGCTTGGTCGGTGCCTTGAACATCCGGATCATCGGCGATGCAAGCTTAGAGGGAACGATCGAGCTCATTCACCGATGCCGCGGCGAGAAACGGACGCTCAAGACCATCGTGACCGAGATGGCAGAACAAGGCTGCAATGGAGGGAAGGTCCGTATCGACCACTGCCTGAACGAAACAGCCGCGCAAGCGCTCGCCGACCTGATTACAGAGGCATATCCGCAGGCCGACGTGGCAATTCGACCCTGTGGCGGACTCTGCAGCTATTATGCCGACATGGGCGGACTCATCATCGGCTACGAATCCGTAACTACGCGTGAGGACGAGCAGAACGAACCCGCCCCTTCGCCAAAAGGCTTGCGTAAGCGCTTCTCGTAAAGCTCGCAAACCGTAAGCGCAGCCCTTGTGCAAGGCCTGTATCCTACCAGCTAAGCTTGAGGCGGCCGGCTAACCCTGGGGCGGCCGGCTTGCACGTACCGCTTCCTCGAGAACGGCTATCTGCTCTTCTGTTTTCTTCAGGCCCCTCACCACCTTGATGACGTAGATGAGGAGAACAGCCCAAACGAGAACGTATGCGGCGATGACGAACAGGGCTGACGGGATGACCGTGCTGTAGATATCGGCAAGAATCGGGTTCATTTCGCAATCCTTTCAACAAACGGAAATCGTACGGTCTGAAATCCAGCCCTATCCGTCCAGCTGTTCTTTCAAAGCCTGAACGCGCTCTTCCAAGCGTGCCTCCCGGAAACGCAGGCGATAAAGGCCAAACGCGACCAGCATCATGCCTACAAGGGCCACGACGACGGTCAATGCCATGTCCGGCGCCATGCCTCCCTCGCGCGTGATGACCGGATGCACGCTGCTGGGAATCAAGCGTGTGATCATGAAGCAGATGGGCACGTCGACGAGAGCGATGATGCTGATGACGCTTGCGAAGACAGCGCGACGCTCGGGGTCGTCCACGGCGTTTCGCATGACGAAGTACGCGATGACGATGAGCATGAGTATGAGATACGTCGTCAGGCGCGGCTCCCACGTCCACCAGACACCCCATTCGAAGCGCGTCCACAAATCGCCCGTGACCATCGTGAAGACGACGAACAGCAGCGAAATCTCCATTGCCACCCGAGAGCAGGTGTCGAATCGGGCCTCGCGCGTCGACAAGTACCGGATGCCGTAATACGCTGCGAACGCGAGCGCCGCGAACGACACGATGGCAACCGGCATGTGGAAATAGAAAATCTTCTGGCTGATCAGCTGTTGGTGCGTCACCATGACGCCGCCCACGAGCTCAGGCGCATCGAGCGCCGCCCCGTTGACAGGCGCTGCATACAGAAACGCGAGCAGAAACGCCGCGGACGTGAGCACCGTCCCCGCTGCGAGAGCCGGGATTGCCAGCCTATCGGGCCACTGACCCGCTTCAGGCACCCTCGCCTTCCCCTTTGACATACGCACTCCTTCACTATGTGGAAAAGGGTCTGACCCTTTTCCACTTCTTATGCGCTCACGACGAAATCGTACAGCACCCAGCATACCAAGAGCATCACCACATCGTAGCCACATGCGAGCACGAGCGGCATGACGAAGAAATCGATCCAGAACTCGGTGCCGGTTATGGCGACGGTCGTCGCCGTGACGCAAGCGTAGAGCAGCGGATAGATCAGGGGGATGAACAGCACGGCAAGCATGACGTCCTTCGCACGCGTGTTCATGGTGATGGTGGAAAGCATCGTCCCGATGCCCGCCATGCCGACGGTGCCCAAGAGCAACGGTGCCACGATTGCGGGGAACGTCGGCGCTACCGGCTCGCCCGACATGAAGAAGAAATAGAACAGCGGTACCGCAATGATCTCGACCGCAAGCAAGAACAGGATGTTAGCCGTCGCCTTCGCCAGGAATATCACCGAACGGTCGAGGGGCACGAGCATGATACCCTCCATGCAGCCCTGCTCCTTCTCGTGCGCAAACGACCGCCCCAATCCCAGAAGCGACGTGAACACGATGAGCACCCAGAGCAAGCCCCCGCCCATGCGCATGATATCGAGGCCGTTCGCCGTGAGTGCAAGCGCTGCCCCGTACACGATGATGACGAGAAGCGCGTAGATACCCATGGACGTGAGCATCTCGCGCGTGCGGAACTCCTGGCGCAAATCCTTCGCCAAAAGCGTCTTGTACTGCTGGAAGGCGGAAGGCTTGGACACGGATGGGGCAAAGGGGCCGCCCCCTTGTCTCATTTGTCTCGTCAGGCGCGCCATCACGCCACCCCCATGCCGACGGTGGAGCGGTACAACGCGGCGAACTCATCGTAGTCGAGCTTCTCTTTCGGTGCGAAGGCCACGACACGGCCGCGCGCGAGCATGAGTGTATGGGTGCACATCGAGAAGCCCTTCGCAAGGTCATGGCTCACCATGATGAAGGTGCGGTCACCTCGCACGGAGGCGATGAGCTCGTCGAATATGTCGACTGCATGCGGATCAAGCCCCGAGTATGGCTCGTCGAGGAACACGACCCGGGGATCATGCACCAAGGCGCGGGCAATGGAAACGCGTTGCGTCATACCGCGCGAAAACGTGCGCACCTGGTCAAGGCGCCTATGCGATAACCCTACGGCCTCGAGGAGTTCCGATGCGCGTGCCTGCGGGTCGGCAACCCCGTATAACTTGCCAAACAGGACCAGGTTCTCCTCGGCCGTCAAATCGGGGTACAGCATAGACGCATGCGAGATCATGCCGATGAGCCCACGCGCCTCATCCGAATCCTCTTTCAAATCGATGCCGCAAATGCTCGCAGAACCCGCCGTCGGTCGTGCCAAGGTGGAAAGGACGCGCAGAAGCGTGGTCTTGCCCGCCCCGTTCGGCCCGAAGATGGAGAGGAACGTACCCTCGGGCAGCTCGAAGGACACCCCGTCGAGCGCCTTGCGCGTCCCGAACGCCTTCGTCAAGTTGTGCGCCTCAACTGCGTTCATAACGCCTCATACTTGTTTATCGGGGGGAATGCAATAGGTTACGCTCGACGCTTCATCTTCGGAACGTCTGTGAGCCCTGCGGCCAACGAGCGCGAACAGCGTGCCGAGCATCAGCATGCCGAACCCCACCCATACGAACAGGATGAACTGGTTCACGCGCACGTCGAGCGAGAAATCACCGTTCTGGTTGACGCCGCGGTACACGACGAACAGGTCTTCCTCAGGTGATCCGATGACGGCCGCGTTGAGCTTCTGCTGCTGCGTCATCACGTCGAGCTGGATAGACGGGGCCGCTTGGCCCAGATAGCGGTCGTTTTTGTACACGTCGAACACGACCTCGTACAGGACGGTGTTGTTTACCTCGGAATTGTCTGTGATCGAATCGCTCACGTACTCCAGCCTGTATTCCTGTACA
This sequence comes from Eggerthellaceae bacterium, assembly GCA_017434045.1. GTDB lineage: Bacteria > Actinomycetota > Coriobacteriia > Coriobacteriales > Eggerthellaceae > UBA9715. The sequence goes on along the minus strand of JAFRGA010000053.1, from coordinate 18,721 downwards.
TTGAAAGGCTCGGCGGACTTGGTTTCCGGATTGAAATCCATGTAGCCCGTCTGGTCGTACACGTACATGTTCGAGCCGATGAGGCCCACGAGGATGACGCCCATGGCGATATGGGCGAAGCTTCCGCCGATGGCCGCCGCCCGCTTGCCTGGCACCTTCACGTTACGCACGAACATGAACAGGGCGTTGAAGAACAGCACGCTGGCCACAAGCAGGCCGACGAGCGCAAGGCCGTTGTAATACCAGCCGGGTCCCGCTTCGAGCAAGGCCTGCGAGGCGGCGTTCCCCTTCGCCATCATGGCGTCGTAAACCGGCACGAACTGCGTCGCCCACCAGAACGCCAAAAGCGCGAACAGGATGACCGCGCATACGCCTGGGATCCGTGCCTGGCGCAGGAACTTCCCCGGATCGGTCTTCCCCCAAGCCAAAAGCGGGCAGATAGCCAGGATGAGCAGGTACAAAATGCCGAGCGGCCGCGCAATTGCCTCGTAGGACGTCGTGCCGAGCGAGTCGCCCCCGAACGGCAGCCACTTGGGCAGGGCCGAAGTCAGCGTCATGTAGGTGAGCAGGAGCGTGAACACTATCATGATGACGTTGTTGAAGTAGTACGCCGCATCTTTCGACAGCATGTTCTCGACATCGTCGCCACCCTCGGTGTCGGAGCCGAACAGCTTCCATCGCACAACGATGGCGATCAAGGGCACAACGATAGACACCGCGATGAGCCCGCCGAACAGCACGAGCGAAACCGGGTCTCCCGCGAAGGCGTGCACCGATTGCACGATGCCCGAACGCGTGATGAACGTGGCCACGATGACGAACGTGAACGCCAAGCACGCGCACATGACCGCCCAGCGCTTGAACGCACCACGCTGCCGGTAAACCGTGAACGTGTGCACGAGCGCCACGCAGACGAGCCATGAGAGCAAGCTGGCGTTTTCCACCGGATCCCAACCCCAGTAGCCGCCCCAGCCGAGCACGACGTAGGCCCACACGGCGCCAAGGCCGATACCCGCGCCCAAGAACAGCCAGCTCGCCAACACGAAGCGCGTGGCGCGCTCCACCCACAGCTTGGATGCGTCATTCGCGATGAGCGTCGCCATGGCATAGGCAAAAGGCACGGTCAAGCCCGCATAGCCCACGAACAGCAGAGGCGGGTGGATAGCCATGGCCCAATGCTCGAGCAGCTGGTTCATCGAGTACGTGGACGCGATTGCCGTCAGATTCCCATCCGCGTCGAAGTAATTGGACGGCGTGGGCGTGAAGGGCATGCTGCCCTCCGAGAACAGGAGCACCCCGCAGAACACGGCAGCGACAACCGACACGACGGCCATGGCAAGATTGTCCAACTGGTAGGCACGTGAACTGTCGGGGCCTTTCCCCCCGGTTTTCTCCTTGAAAACGGTCAACCCCGAACGCGCGAGGATGAGGGCGCCGAACAATGCGATGAGGAAGGTCCAGAACAGAAGAGAGCCCGAGCGACCAGCCCACAAGCCCGACAGCTTGTAGAGCCACGCCAGCGAATCGGTGGATAACGAGCGTTCCTCGAGGACGTACTGAATCGAGACGTCGCCGGTCATGAAGCATACGACGAGTACGAGGCAGCAGACGAGAAGCGCCACCGTGGCAGCGAGCACCGAAATGCGGCCTATACGGGAAAGGGCAGCCTTTTTGGAAACATGGCCCGCTAACAGCAACGTCGCCGCTGCAATTGCCGCGGCAAAGCCGATAGCGAGGAACGCGAAGCCAACGGTGGCCATGTTTTTCCTTTACGCAGTTGGATTCAAGCAAATACAGGCAATAATGATAACTTACCCGAAAAAAGTAATCCAATACACACTTGTATCAAATCGTTTCAGGTCACTACCGACAAACGCGCTAACGGACCCTTTGGTTAGATGCCAGTTTCCAGGGAACCGCCTTGATGTCGCCAACCCGCCATTGAAGGGGGATTGACATGGCAGCATGACAGGGGGACCACATGACGGTGGGACGGTTCTCGTGTCATGTCTGTCGCGCATGACACGAGAACCGTCCCCCCGTCATGCTGCCATGCACAACTGTCCCCCTTCAATGGCGTGCGCCTTTAGCCCTCCAATGACACATTGGTTGCCGTGAACAGGCCGTCGGAACCTATTGAGCCGGTCAACACGACGGTCGCCCCTTCGCCTGCATCGTCCGACAGGGCCCCAGCGTACTTGACATGCAGCTCATCGCCCTTGCCCTCGTCCACGATCACGAAGCGCTCGGCCGCGTCCACGCCAGCCAACGTGCCGGTCTTGACGGTGCCAACGACCTTCACCGGCTTATCGACGACCTTCTGGCCGTATCCAAGCAGATCCGGCACCGTCAGGGCGTCCACGCCGCTTTCGTACTTCGACGGGCACTTGGTCACGAGCTCCGAGCAGTTCAGCACGCCCCCAGCATCCTTCTTGCCCGTACATTGAGCGGTCACGTCGTTTCCAAACGTAGCCGAAACGCCTCCGTCGTAACGCACCTCAAGCTGGTGCTCGGCCAGCGAATCGTTCTGCTTGTCGTAAATCTTGAATACGAGCACGTCGCCATCGATGGAAAACGAGTTCTCGACCACATTCCCCTCGACCTTGATCTTTGCGTCGTCTTGCACCTCGATCGCCTCGGCAACGCTAACCGTGCGTGCAGCCGAATTGCCGCCCACTACGGCTAGGACCGCGATGAGCACGATGACGATGATACCTGTCACCGCAACCAAGCGCCGTTTCATTTTCGCATTCATGTTGCCGCCTCACTCTTCGGCATACCTTGACTATATGGCTTTATTATCCCGAATAGCACAGCCCAAATCCATAGACACCTACCTTGATTTGAACCGTTCACCTACACTTCGTCGATAATTGAGCCGCTTTGGATAGCGCCGTCGCGAACGCTGACCGTATTGCCCGAAGAGAAATGCTACCATCTCGAATAAGGGGGGCGCAGCAGAACCAGCCGTCAAGCTCGAAACCAAGGAGGCAATCATGGATCGACTGAAACTCACGTGGGCAGGTGCGGCTATCGTGGCCCTAGTATTCGCGTTCTCGCTTGTCGGATGCGGAACTTCCCAACCGAACTCGGCCAGCAGCTCCGCCGCATCGGGCAAAACGTCCGGTCAACTAGATTCTGCTGGCAGCTCAGGCGATCCTGGTGAGATGTCGGATGCCTCTGCCAGCTCCGAAAAAACTGCCAAATCAAATAGCGCGGAGGCCCAACAAACCAGCTCGGCCGATTCGAGCGCGGCATCGGGCGTTTCTTCCTCGGCTGAAAAATCAGCTGCCTCAAGCGGAACATCGGCCCAGAAATCTTCAACGAGCAGCTCATCTGCAGCAGATGGAAGCTCGTCTGAGGAAGCCAAAATCATGCCTATAGACGAGACCACGACCGACGTGATGTGGAGAACAAAAGAGCGTGACGTGACGATAGACCTATTCTGCTTAGACGGACAGTTGTATACCGTTGACACGTGCAAAGCCCTGTACCCGGAGCTCGACCGAACACCGCAAGATAGCCAATTCTACCGCATCGTCGCAGATGTCACCTACGTTAGCGGAGGCCTTGCAGGATACACCAACGAAATCGAAGACATGCATGAGAAAAGCTTCAATAGAATCTCCGTTTCCGACCTCAACATCCCGTCGGTAACCGAACAACGCTATGGCCTCACACGCATTGGCGATTATGCCGACGGGGACCTCTTCCTCAACGCATTCGACATGATGGCCGTCTGGAAAGACGGCAAGTGGATCTACCGTTACAACAAAACCTCCGATGGCAAAGACGGCACGCTCATCTGCCGCCGCAATGGAGTTACCGACGAGAAAATCGAAGCGGGCATCGCCAAAGGCATCCTGTCGTGCGCCGATTACTTCGTGGCGCCGGCGGAAGGCTAGCAGAACGCAAGCTGGCCCCTGGGGCATCGAGCTGCCTGAGGGGCCAGCCGCACCCTAATACCTCATAAGCACGTTTTTCCTGCTAAAGGGCACTATTTCGCGATTGATGCGATCGAAGCATTCCAGTATCTTGATGTTCTGCGGACAAGCTTCCTCGCACTTGCCGCAACTGATGCACTCGCTGGGCATCTTCTTCCCACCATTGAAGCGCACGACGAATCCGAGCTGGTAGTTGGCCGCATACGGATCGCCGAAGTTGATGTAGTAGTTCAAGGCCGTCATTGCCCCGGAGATCCCAATGCCTTGCGGGCACACCTTCGCACAGTAATCGCATCCCGTGCACGGCACGATGCCGGACTCCTTCATGGCTTCCTGGGCTTTGCGGATGGCGTCCTGCTCCGTTTCGTTCAATGGCTTGAAATCGGCAAACGCCGCGCAGTTGTCCTTCACCTGCTCGAGGGTGCTCATACCCGAAAGCGTCGTGAACACGCCTGGCACGCTTGCTGCGAAACGCAGCGCTGCGGTGGCATACGAATCGCTCGGCATGCCCTCGTCAAGGATGTTCCTCACGGCTTCGGGCGGGTCGGCCAACAGGCCACCCTTCACCGGCTCCATGACCACGATGGGTTTGCCATGCGCGTTGGCGACTTCGACGCATTCGCGCTCTCGGAACGAGGGGCTCTCCCAGTCGAGGTAGTTCACCTGCAACTGCACGAGCTCGGCTTCCGGGTAGTCGGCGATGAATTGCTCGAGCTCCTCGGGCGTGCAATGCGCCGAGAAGCCGATGTGCTTGGCCAGGCCACGTTCCTTAACCGACTTCACGAACTCCCATGCATCGTGCTTCTTGAAAGCCGCCGTACGGTTGCCACCCAAGTTGTGCATAAGGTAGATGTCGACATAATCGACACCCAGGTTGGCAAGTGATTCCTGAAGCTGCTTCTCGAGGTCTTCGGGCCCGTTGCAGTGCACCCAGGCAACGCATTTCGTGGCGATGAAGTACGAATCGCGAGGATGGCGCGCGACGAGCGCCTTTCCGAGCGCAGCCTCGCTGTTGGGATACGCCCATGCTGTATCGAAGTAGTTGCCGCCTGCCTCCAGGTAAGCATCCACCATCTGAGACGTATAGTCGATGTCGATCGTATCGTCTTCGCGTCCCGTGAAACGCATGCACCCGAAACCCAGCGGGCTGATCTTGCTCGTGTCGAGAGCCATGATTCCTCCTCTAGTCTCCTTCGCATCGCCCATCATCGCGTAAACGACGTTGGCCCGAAAACGCAGCAGCATTACCCGTCCTGCTGCGTTGCTATCTATGACCAGTGTAGCAAACAACTGGATAAGCTGACCAGAATCAAGGCTGTCTTGAGAAACGCAAACCGATTGGGTTTTTGCCCTGATGAGGGTCCGTCTGCCAGGTTCAAGGCGTCTGCCCGGTTCGCATTCGGCAAACTCGGCGGGTCGTCCGACCGAAGGGGCTCGCCTACAGCATCCTCGGGAAGGCCGCACGCCCGGCCCGCACGGCCTTTTCCGTGCAGTTCCCCGCATTTGCTGCACGTAGGAAAACTCGTGCAGAGATATGCTGGAAATGAACGTTTTCGACCTGCGCGGCACGTGGTTTTCCGCCCATTTCCCCCGTTTCGCTGCAGGTTGTCGTACATTTCCCCCCTATCCTTGCATGAAATCTTCCAGGTGCAGGGGTGATGGGGAAATGTACGGAAAGGGCCTAGCTCTAACGCTCGCGTGCACTTCTCCCCTTTTCCTGCAGCCGGCCGTGCACTTTGCCCGTTTCCTTGCAGCTGGTTGCACCCCCGCCGTGCACTTCCCGGCTTTTCCTGCAGCCGGCCGCGCGCTTCGCCCATTTCTCTGCAGCTGGCCGCATCCTTGTCGTGCATTTCCCTGCTTTTCCTGCAGCCGGCCGTGCACTTCGCACGTTTCCTTGCAGCTGGTTGCACCCCTGCCATGCACTTCGACCAATTCCTTGCAGGCAGCCGTGCACTTCGCACGTTTTCCTGCAGGAGCGCAATTTCGTGCAAGGATTTGGGGGAAGTGCACGTCAAAAGGCCCGCCAGACGCCCGTTTCGGCGTGCACTTCCGCCATTTCCTTGCAGGCATCCGTGCACTTCGCCTGTTTCCTTGCACGAGTTCGCGTCGATGCAAGGATTTCGGGGAAGTGCACGGCATCGTGCAGGAATAAGGGCGAAGTGCACGTCAGCCCGGCCGCCGCCCGGCCGTCCTCTCGCGCATTCCCCCAAATCTCTGCGAGCCGGCGCAAGGTCCGAACCCAAATCGGGCCGGGCGGGCGGACCTTTCGAAATCCAATACAAAATCCCTCTGCCGGGTCGTCCGTCCGGAGTGGTGAGCCGCTTCCGCAGGCGGGCAACGATGTTGCGTGCAAGTCTGATCATTACCGCCGGAGGGCTGTAGGCGAACCCCTCCGGACGGACAACCCGGCAGGCGGGCAACGATGCGGCGTATGGGCGAAGCCATTACCGCCGGAGGGCCGTAGGCGAACCCCTTCGGGCGGGCGAACCCCAAAGCGCGAAGGGGCCTCATGCAGGCCGGGCGAGCCGCCATCGGGCCGGCCGGCGGCCTTCGACGAAGCCCTCGTGGACGGACAGTCTGACACAAGCGCATGTCTTATGTCAGGTTTAGCTTGATGATTTGCGCACGGAGTCGACGGTCACGAGCGCGATGCCAGCCCAAATGAAGCCGAGGCAGACGGCATGCGCGAGCGTAAACGGCTCACCAAGCAGGAACACGCCGGTCAGAAGTCCGAGAGTGGGGCTTAAGTATTGGATGAAACCGAGCAGCGATAGCGGAATGAGGTTCACCGCCTTCGCGAACAGGATGAGCGGGATGGCGGTTGCCGGCCCACCCAGTATGAGCAGCACCGTGAGATAAATGCCATGCGTCGTGTCGAGGTTGGCGGCGAAGGCGTGTGTTCCCGTAACGTGCGCTAGCACGACGGCGAAAACGATGGCAGGTATGACCATGACCGTATTCTCGAACGCGAGGGCCGTGATAGCGGGATACCCGGCCTTCTTCTTGACGGCGCCATAGATGCCGAAGCTCATCGCAAGCACGATCGCAATCCAAGGGAACTGCCCGTAGCTGATGGTGAAGTACAGCACGCCGATGGTGCAAAGCGCAACCGCGATAATCTTCAAGGGCGAGAGCCTTTCGTGGAACACGACGATGCCGAGCAGAACCGAGACGAGCGGGTTGATGTAGTAGCCGATAGCGGTCTCGACAACGTGGTCGATGCTGACGGCAAAGATGTATATCGACCAATTCAGCGTGATGATCAGGGCGGCCGGAACCAAGTAACGCCATGCGCGCCGCTGCCCGAGCAGCCTCGGCAAATCAAGCCGGGCGATGGCGCAGAAGATGATGGTCGTGGCGAAGCACCAGATGATGCGGTGCGCGATGACCTCGAATGAATTAACCTCGTCGAGCAGTTTCCAATACAGGGGGAACAACCCCCACAAGAAGTAGCAGAACACGCCCGCAACGACGCCCTGTCGTTCGCTTGAGCTCAAACCATGCTCCGAAGGCACCGCCGTATGCCGTGATTCGTCCATTGCTGCATTATAGTGCGAGCAGTGCTCTTCCAGCCTTTCGAACTACCTCAGGCGAAATACACGGGCAGGCTCTTCTTGTACTCTTTCGTCGAGACGAGGACGCGCGCTTCGAGGCCGCTTAGAGCCTCCATCTCCGAAACGTACGCATCGAGCTCTTCCTGCGTCTTCGCATGCACCATCGTATAGAGGTTGTACGGCCATTTTTGGGAATACGGACGGCAGTAACAATGCGATACATAGGGCAATTGCGCGAAAAGATGCCCGATCTCGCATGCGCGCTCGTCAGGGATGTTCCAAACAGCCATCCCGTTGAAGGCATATCCGAGGTTCTGGTGGCGCACGAAGGCACCGAAGCGGCGCACGAGACCCTCCGACTTCCACTGTTCCAAACGCGCGATGACACGCTCTTCATCTACAGTCTCACCGATCTGGGCGGAAATGCAGCGCGCGGCATCCTGGAACGGATGCTCGCCTGACGCGTCTATCGAAGCCCAGCGCACAAGCGCCACATCGAATGGGTCCGCTGCGTCGAACGACGTTTTCCCGAACGCCCTGCGATGGGCACGCTCAGCTTTATCCGCTAGTTCGGGCGGACACGACGTCCCATGACACGACCCTTTGTGATGCGGCCGCCCAGATTTCGCAAGAGTGCGGCCAAGAGCTCTTGACTGCCCCTCCTGGCCGTGTTTGCTGAAATCAACGCGTATCTTGAACATGGCGGTGACAGGCAGGTTCAAGATGTCCTCGCAACCAGTTTCTGCGGCAACTTCTTCGACGAGCTGCGCCAGGCGCTCCTGGGAGGGAGCAATGGCGGTGAACCAGACGTTGAACTCCGCTGGCCTAAGGTAGTTGTGCGTCACCTCGGAATGTGCGCTGATCAGTTCAGCTGCGTAGTCGACGGCGTCCTGGTCGCCCGCAACCTTGACTGCGACGAGCGTCGAGGTGTAGCCGAGCTTCTTCGAGGCGATGGATGCGCCTATCTGACGGATAGTCCCATCCGCACGCATCGACGACATCGAATCAAGCACTTGCTCGCGCGAAAGCCCCAAGCGATCGGCAAGCTCACCATATGGGTCGTGCACAAGCGGAAACTCGCTCTGGATCTCCTCGAGCACGCGCTTTCTCGCCTCCTTGCGCGGGATGTAGGCGCAATAGGGCTCTTCGGCCAGGTAGTCGCCGCTCGCCGCCAACGCCCGCGCACGGCATCCGCCGCACACGCCCTTGTACTCGCATGCGCCGCACTTCCCCTTCAAGCGGTCGAAATGACGCAAGTCATCGAAAACCGGGGACGTTTCCCAAATCTGGGAGAACGGCGTCTCCTTCACATTGCCCAGTTGCATGTCGAAGTATCCGCACGGCTGGACATCGCCCACATGGCTGATGAACGCGAACGTGATGCCGCCGAGGCAACCGCGCGTGAGGGCCTCCATGCCAAACCGCCTGGCCAGCGCTGCTTGATCCGAATCCTCCACTTTGGAGGAGCCTGGCGAGGGAGCGGGGCGCGATTGGCCGAAGGAAGCGGCCTTTCCCGCGCCGTGACCGGAGGCAAGCGCGTCTTGCGTGCCGTCAGATTTCTCCAGAGCGCTCAGCTGGCGGATGATGCGGTAATACTGCGGCGCATCGGTGGGCTTGAAATGCATCGGGCTTGCCTTCTGGCAATGGTAAGCCCAGGTGAGCACCTCTTCGTATTCATCAGGCGTCAACTCCACGTCTACGAGGTCCTCGCCACGGCCCGTCGGCACGAGCAGGAACGGGTGAAACGCATCGGCTCCCTCGCGCAGCGCCAGGTCGTGCATCTCGTCGACCAGATGGCTGTTCAGCTTGGTGATAGTCGTGTTCACCTGCACGCCCACGCCGTGTTCGCGCAGGTTGCGCATACCGGTTAGGGTCTCTTCGAACGCACCGGCCTTCCCACGGAACGCATCTTGACCCGCCGCATCGGGAAAGTCGAGGGAAACCGACACGCGCGGGATCCCGTGCGATGCGATCTTCGCCGCGCATTCGTCGTCGATGAGCGTGCCGTTCGTCCCGATAACCGGATGGAGCCCCTTCTGATGCGCATAGTCGATGATCTCCCAGATGTCGGGGCGCATGAGCGGCTCGCCCCCCGTGAGGATGAGAATGGGGTCGGTTATGCTCGCGATATCGTCCATGACCTGCTTGCACTCGTCGAGGGAAAGCTCGCCCGGATACGGCTCGCAATGAGCCGCCGCACGGCAATGAGCACACGACAAGTTACAGCTGCGCGTGATCTCCCAGGCGATGATGCGCGGTGCCTTGATGCCCGTGCGTTCCTCGAACGCGCGTGCGGCCGCACCTGCGCCCGGGCGATACGAGCGCGCGCCGCCCGCTTGCGACCCAGGATGGCCGCCAGTATGCGGATGCCCGTTGCCTGCATAGCTCTGGCTCATGAGCTCGAACCTTTCTCGGTGACCGATACCATTCAGCATTAAAGGGGACAGTCCCCTTTAATGCTTTTTTCGGGGGCAATCTCCTCATCGGTGAGGTAACACGCCGGGTCGGGAGCCCACAGGTCACCCGTCGCCGCCTCGGCGCGCACGCGGAAGTTCCCGCCGCAGACGTCGAGGAAGCGGCACTCGCGGCAACGCCCTTTCACGAAAGGCCTCTTATCCTTGAGGCGGTACATGAGCTCGCTCTGCTCGGTCGTGCGGCTCACGTCCGTCCATATCTCCGAGAACGGCCGATTCCGAACGTTCCCGAAGCTGAAATGACGCCAGAACTGGTCGGCATACACTTCGCCATCCCAGCTCACACACGAGATTCCGTTGCCCGTCGAGTTCCCCTGATTCCATTTGAGCAGCTGCATGACGGCTTCGGCGCGCTCTGGGTCTTCCTTTAACAGCTCCATGTACACGAACGGGGCGTCGGCATGGTTGTCCACCGTCAGGATCTCGGGTGTGCCACCTTCGTCGAACCAGGCTTTGGTGCGGTCCATGATGCGGCGCACGACAGCGCGTGTCTGCTCGTGTGTCAGATCGAGGTCCATCATCTCGGAGCCACGACCGGTGTAGACCAGATGGTAGAAGCAAGCCCTCTGTATGCCGTGTTCGCGCATGATGTCGAACACGTCGTCGACCTCGGTGTAGTTCAACTTGCTGATCGTGAAGCGCAAGCCCACCTTGATGCCTGCCGCCTTCGCGTTGGCCACGCCTTCAAGTGAGCGATCGAACGCACCGGGCACACCGCGGAAGGCGTCGTGCGTCTCGCGCTTGCCGTCGATGGATATGCCCACATACGAAAGCCCAACCTCGGCGAACTGACGGGCCAAATCGGGCGTGATGAGCGTGCCGTTCGTCGAGATCACCACGCGCATGCCCGCCTGCTTGGCGTACTGCATGAGCTCGAGCAGGTCCTCGCGCACGCAAGGCTCGCCGCCGCTGAACAATAGCACGGGAGAGCCGAACGCTGCCAGGTCGTCGATCATGGCCTTCGCCTCGTCGGTGTTCAGCTGGTCATAGCGTTGCGCATCCGAACCTGCATAGCAATGCTGGCAGCGCAGGTTGCACGTCTTCGTGCAATTCCACACCACGACCGGCTTCTTGTCCTTCGAGAATTGAAGAAGTCCGCTCGGCAGTTCCTTCGAGCGGCGTTTGTAACGCAGTACGTCAGATGGCTCGACTGCACCGCAATACAGCTTAGAGATACCTATCACGCTTCAGCTCCGTTCTTTCGCCCCTCCCTATCCCACGACAGGACGTGACGAAGCGTTTCCGATGGGCGCGATAGTATGCCAACCTGACGGAAAATGCAACTGCGGATATTGATAGGTCTGCTATTATGCCTGTTAAATCGCCCTGTTTTAGTTTTGCGTTTTCCTCTTGAAAACAGACCGCCATCATCTGCATATGGGCGGAAACGCATCATGGGGAACCGCCCTGCGTATGATCGGCAATCAGCTGATTCGCCATCGCCTCGATATGAAGATGCGAATGCCTTGAAAGACCGTCCCCCCTCATGAGTCGGCATGGACTGCGAATACGGTGAGTACCGTAGGTTGAACTTTGGGGCAAAGTGCCCCTCACGTGGTGCATAATGATTCCGAAAAGCGCTACACTTTAATCCCCAATTGAAAGGATGCACTATGAGTGACTGCCTGTTCTGCAAGATCGTCGCCGGCGAAATCCCCTCGAAGAAGGTCTACGAGGACGACGATTTCTACGCCTTCGACGACATCGAGCCCGAAACGCCGATCCACACCCTCGTCATCCCGAAGAAGCACTACGACAACTTGCAGGACGGCGTCCCTGAGGAGCTGCTCGGCAAGCTGCTCAAAGTCGTACCCGAAGTTGCGAAGATCAAGGGCGTAGGCGAAAGCGGATACCGTTCGATCATCAACACCGGCCCCGATTCCGCCGCCACCGTTGCCCACCTGCACGTTCATATCCTGGGTGGAACGAAGATGGGCCGCTTCACATTCGAGGGCTCTCAGCGTCTCGGTAACTAAGCGTTCCACAACAGGCGCCGTCCACGCGTTCGACAACCTGCTTCGATGAAGTGATTCCATGAGTTTCGCTGACGAAGAAAGGCGTTGGAAGAAAATCCAAGATTACCTTTCGGCGGAAGCCGCCGGCAAGGAACTGCGCCCTGTTGTCTCCCAGCGCACGCTTTTCGGGATTCCATCCACCATGGAGCGGGAAATAGAGCGAATAGTAGCCGAGGACGAGGAGGCATGGCGCAAGAAGCGCGAGGGCCGAAATCAGGACGAGGGCTGATAGCGGTCAACTCGTGTGAGCGGGCTGGCTTTATCGGCCAAGGGAATCTGGAACGATTCACTGGAAACCATATAGCTTATCGAGCATTGTCGGGTCGACCGCGGTCGGCCCGATTCGCATAGTGGCCTCTCGCGACCTTTCCCAAGAAGCTACTCCGACGGATGCTGGCCCACCAACTCGATGAACTTGTTGCGCGAATGGACGTCGAGCTTCTTGTACAGGTTTTTCTGATGGAAGCGCACGGTACTTTCGGAGACGACGAGCTTGTCGGCAATGTAGGCGCACGAGAACCCCTGCACGGTCAGGAAGGCGACCTCGCGCTCGCGTGGGGTGAGGCCGTATTCTGATGAGATGCCGTCGATTCGCCGCTGCAGCGTATCCAGGAGATCGGTCGCCCTCGAAGCATCTGCGAGTGGCGCATTGCCCGCATCGTCAGCAGGCGGCATGTCTTGTCCGCGCACAGCGACGGTGTTTGCGCCGCCAGCCCTCGTCTTTTCCGCATCGGCGTTCTCGCCGGCTCCGTCCGTTTCAAGGGCAGCTCTCGGAATCAGGCTGTCGATCAGCCCGGTTGAACCAGATGCATGCCGGTACACCAGAAATGTCACGATAAACACCATCGCGAGCGTGATGACGGCAAGACCTGCCACCCCTCCCAGATTCTGCATGCTATGCGGAAGCGCCCCTCCAAGCGCATCGCCGAGGACCGTGGCGAGCGATCCGTTTGCGCAGAAGAGCATGGCTCCCGCCAGAAACGAACGGGGAACCTTTATTGTCGAGAACAAGCCGGGGAAGATCGCCCAGTGGAGGAAATGGGTGCAGAAGACTGCCGCGAGCAGGCAGCCGACGGCTATCTGAATAGACGCGCGAACCGAAAAACACGAAAAGGCAAGCGCAACGATAAGCAGTGCGAATTGGGGTATCCAGGCGAGATGGACCCATGAGTCCATTCGGGCCATGGGAACGAGCGTTGCTGCGAGCACGATGACGATGGCGGAGAAGAAGGCGATGTAGTTTGGCGACCAATCGTAGAGCCAGGTCAGATGCTCGGCTATGCCGAATGTGATCGTCGCCAGAAAACCGCAGACGAGCACCATGATCACGGTTAGCCAGGGAACACGCGCCGCCTGCGATGCGCGCAAGGGGCCATCGGGGATGCACGAGCTCAAGCCCGGGTCCAACAACAGGGCGGTAGCGCCCGTCAAGAAGGCGGCTATTGCGGCTACGGTAAGAGCCAGGTTGGCGTCTAATCGCGGGGCCCCCACGATGATCGCTCCCGCGATAAGGAGGCCGCCCATCGAAACGGCGGCAATGACACGAGGTTCGAATCTGCTCAACAGCAGCATCCAAACGTACATGAGCACGGCAATGCCAGCGCCCCCGGTTAAGGCGACGAGCCACCTGAAGCTGCCCGTTCCATCCAAGGCGAATACCAGGGCCGCACCTATGGCGGCGACAGTGGCAACCACCAGCAAAGGTGGCCCCAGCCGGAACCAGCGCTTCCACCCTGCGATGGCCAACAGGGCAAGAATCCCCAGGCAAATGCATGACCTGAGGACGTACCATGTGTCAACCGAGGAGATGACGCCGTCTGAGAGGAATCCCGTAAAACCGAGCGAAAGCATGCGGGAATAGCCGATCATGCAGCCGAAACCCACCGCGAGAAGCGCAAGCTCGCGGCCGCCGGCCGTAATCGGCATCGCGGATACAGCCTCGTTCTTGTCCGTTCTTTCCGTCAAATTGGCTACCTCGGCGTTATCCGCTGCAGTCGTATCGATTCGCGATGACGTCCTTTGCGGCGCAATTGGTCGAATCATTATGACCTAACAACCCGTTGGTTTTCAATCATTTGCACGCTTAAACGCCTTGAAAGGAGCGCATACTGCCTAGTGCAAATTCAAAGGGCATTCCTTGATTGCAAACTTGCGCCCTTCCCCCGAGTTTCCGCCTGTCCCCGTAGCCGCACGTCCGTCAAGCCGTCCGATGCTTGACATCTCCACTCCAATGCACGAACATATGTACTTATGAACGACCTGGATGACAACGGCACGCTGGAGGGCTTGAACCCTTCCCAACTCGAAGCGGTCACGACGACCGAAGGCTACGTGCGCGTCATCGCAGGCGCCGGCTCGGGAAAGACGCGAGCTCTCTCGCGGCGATTCGCCTACCTGGTCAACGACCTGGGCATCATGCCGGGCAATATCCTGTGCGTCACGTTCACCAACAAGGCGGCCAACGAAATGCGCCTGCGCATCCGCAAGCTCACAGGCGATGCCGACACCGGCTACGTCAACACCTTCCACGGCTTCTGCGTGTCGGTGCTGCAAGAGGACTCGTCTGCGGTGGCGTTGCCCAAGAGCTTCCTCGTGTTGGACAATTCGGACATCGATGCCATGCTGCAGATCATCTACGACGAGCGCGGCCTCACCTTGCGCGATTACACGTTCTCCCGTGCGCGCGACATGTTCGAGATACGCAAGACCTTCACGCACAAGAACTACCACCTCGAATTGACAGGCCTTTCGCTCGACGACCTCAAGCTCAAATACGACCTGGCCGAATCGCCCGACGACATCCTGTTTTACGGATATCTGTACCAGCAGAAGAAATGCTTCGGCCTGGACTACAACGATCTCATCATACTCACGCTCGACATCTTCCGCCGCCGCGAGGACCTGCGCCTCAAATGGCAGAAACGCCTGCAGTACCTCATGGTCGACGAGTTCCAGGACATCGACGGCCTGCAGCACGAGCTCATGGAAGTGCTCGCCGCCCACCATCGCAACCTTTTCGTCGTGGGCGACCCGGACCAAACCATCTACACCTGGCGTGGGGCCAACGTGAAGTACCTGCTGAGTTTCGACGAGCACTTCCCCGGCACGCAGACGGTGATGATGAACGAGAACTACCGTTCCACCCCTCAGATCACCATGACGGCGAACTCGCTCATAAGCGCCAACCGAAACCGCCTGCCCAAAAGCCTCATCTCCATGGTGCCACCCGGCCCGAAAACACGCTGCTACCACGGCACGAGCTCGGCTAACGAAGCCGCTTGGATCGTCGACCAGATACAGCAGCTCGCCTCCTCCGGCGTTCCCCTGCGCGACATCTGCATCGTGTACCGCGCGCACTACGCCTCGCGACCGATTGAGGATGCCTTCGTCAAAGAGGGCCTTCCCTACACTATCTACAGCGGCGTGCAGTTCTTCGACCGCAAGGAGGTCAAAGACGCCCTATCGTACTTGCGCATGGTGGTTTTCCGCGACGACCTCTCGTTCGAGCGCATCGCGAACGTGCCCAAGCGTAACTTGGGCACCCGCCGAATGAAGTTCCTGCGGCAATACGCCGAGGGCAATGGCGTGTCGCTGTACCAGGCCCTGGTCGATAACCTCGATAACGCCCTCATGAAGGGCACCAAGGCGCACGCATTCGTGGACCTCGTCGAGCGCTACGCTCCCGAAGCCGAGACACGTCCCGCATCGGAGCTGCTCGCCGAGCTGATGGACAAGAGCGGCTACGAGCTGGCCTTGCGCACCGAAGGGAGCCAGGAACGCCTCGACAACCTAGCCGAGCTGCGCCAGGCAGTCTACGAATGGGAGACGTCCTGTGGCGAGGAGGCCTCCACAGCCGGCTTCCTCATGCACGCCTCGATGATGACCAACCTCGACAAGGGCCTCTCGGCGAACAAGGTCAAGCTCATGACCATCCACGCCGCCAAGGGCCTCGAGTTTCCCTATGTCTTCATTTGCTCGATGAACGAGGGCGTCATCCCCTCACGCAAGACGAGGACGACCGAGGCGATGGAGGAAGAACGGCGGCTCGCGTTTGTCGCCATCACGCGCGCCCAGAAGGGGCTGTACCTAACCTGCGCCGACGGGACGGCGCATGACGGCATGCCCCGTTACCCAAGCCGCTTCGTTCTCGACATCGACCCTGACCTCATCGATTACGAGACCCCCCTGGAAGACTCGCTCGTCAAAGACGCTCAAGCGTACATCCGCACACAGGACCGCCAGCTCGACCAACATGAGGCAAGCCCTCCCCTGCAACCAGGGACGCGGGTGTCCCACATCGTCTTCGGCGTCGGCACCATCGTGAGCTTCGACGCTGAACGCGGCTCCTATGAAATACAGTTCGAGAACATGAACACAACCCGCAGCTTGTCAATGCGAGCCAATCTTGAAGTGTTACCCTGAAACAAGTTCGAAAGCACTACATCCCGTTGAAACGGAGGACAGCATGCAAGTAGTCGAAACCAGGCCCTACGTTCCCTGGGAAACCGTCAACTCCTTCATGATCGACGTGTTCGAAGCCTATGGGGTTCCTCATGACGACGCGGTTATTTGCGCGGACGTGCTCATGGAGTCCGATCGCCGCGGCATCGAGAGCCACGGGTGCAACCGTTTCAAGCCCATCTACATCGACCGTATCGTCAAAGGCACGCTGCTGCCCACCACGGACCTCGAAATCGTGCGCGAGACGCCCACGACCATCGTCGCCGACGCGCACGATGGCATGGGCATGGTAGCCAGCTACCGTATCATGGAAAAACTCCTCGAGAAGGCGAAAGCCTACGGCATGGCCGGCGGAGCCATACGCAATTCCACCCACTACGGCATTGCGGGATACTGGGCCACAATGGCCAGCAACGAGGGCATGGTGGGCATCACGGGCACCAACGCCCGCCCCTCCATCTCCCCCACATTCGGCGTCGAGAACATGATGGGCACGAACCCCCTGACCATCGCGCTTCCCACCGACGAGGAGTTCCCGTTCTGCATCGACTGCGCCACCTCAATCGTCCAGCGCGGGAAGATCGAATACTACGCCCGCATCGGCAAGCCAACACCCGCAGGCATGGTCGTGGCACAGGACGGCTCGACCGTCACCGAGTCCGAGGAAATCCTCAAGATGCTGGTCGACGGCTCGGCAGCCCTCGCTCCACTTGGCGGCGGCCCGGGTGATGAAATGTGCGGGTACAAGGGCTACGGTTACGCAGCTGCCGTCGAGATCCTCTCAGCTGCACTCGCGGGCGGCGAGTTCATGAAGGCGCTCACGGGAGTAGCCGAAGACGGCTCCCCGCAGATGTACCATCTCGGGCATTTCTTCTTCGTGGTGGATCCCGACGCTTTCGTGGGACGCGACACTTTCCGAAAGATTGCCGGCGATATCTGCCGGGATCTGCGCGCTTCCAAGAAGGCACCTGGCTACGACCGCATCTACACCGCAGGCGAGAAAGAGTACCTTGCCTGGCTCGACCGCAAGGATAAAGGCGTGCCGGTCGGTGAAGCTGTCCAGAAAGAGTTCATCGAGCTGCGCGATAGGCTCGGCCTCGATTACCGCTTCCCATTCGAATAGGGTAGCTAGGCACAATTGACAGAGCTGAGTAAACAGGCGGTGGGGAGCGCCATGGCGTTCTCCACCGATTTTCTCTATAGAAGTTTTCCGCCGCATACCACTTTCGGGGCAATTTCATTATGATAGATATCATCTACGTAGTTCCGTACGCAGATAATGGGTTCTAGGAAAGCGAAAGGTGCATCATGGCAAATCTCGATCTGAGCGTATATGGGATAACTGACGTCAAAGAGGTCGTCCACAACCCCTCCTTCGAGCAGCTGTTCGAAGAGGAAATGAATCCCGAACTCGAGGGTTTCGACAAGGGTTATCTGAGCGAGCTGGGCGCAGTGAACGTCTTCACCGGCGAGTTCACCGGCCGCTCCCCCAAGGACAAGTACATCGTCATGGACGAGAATTCCAAGGACACCGTTTGGTGGACCACCGAGGGTTATCCCAACGACAACAAGCCGATGAGCGAGGAAACCTGGAAGGCCATGAAGGACCTCGCCGCCAAACAGCTCTCCGGGAAGCGCCTGTTCGTCGTTGACTGCTTCTGCGGCGCGAACGCTGACTCCCGCTTGGCTGTACGCTTCATCATTGAAGTTGCCTGGCAGGCCCATTTCATCAAGAACATGTTCATCATCCCGACCGAGGAAGAGCTGGCCAACTTCGAGCCCGACTTCGTTTGCTACAACGCCGCGAAGGCGAAGGTTGAGAACTACAAGGACTACGGCCTGAACTCCGAGACCTGCGTCTGCTTCAACGTCACGAGCAAGGAACAGGTCATCCTCAACACCTGGTACGGTGGCGAGATGAAGAAGGGCTTGCTGTCCATGATGATGTACTACCTGCCGCTGAAGGGCATCGCCTCCATGCACTGCTCGGCGAACACCGATATGAACGGCGAGCATACGGCCGTGTTCTTCGGGCTTTCCGGCACGGGCAAAACCACGCTTTCCACCGACCCGAAGCGCCTGCTCATCGGCGATGACGAGCATGGCTGGGACGACAGCGGCGTGTTCAACTACGAGGGCGGCTGCTACGCGAAGGTCATCAACCTCGACCCCGAGGCCGAGCCCGACATCTACAATGCCATCAAACGCAACGCCCTGCTCGAAAACGTCACCATGGACGAGAACGGCATGCTCGACTTCGCCGACAAGTCCGT
>JAFRGA010000052.1 GCA_017434045.1 Eggerthellaceae bacterium | reverse complement strand
CTCCATCGACCACCTGAAGATGGGGCTCATCCGGAGCGGCAACACCGACCTCACGCCCGAAGACGACGATGAGCTCACGGACTACCTCTGGCCCATCGTGCGCGAGATGGTGAAGACGGCCGTGGAGAACGGGCAGAACCTCATCGTCGAGGGCTGCTACATCCCGCCCGAATGGCGCGCAGACTTCGGCGGGGATTACCTGCGCTCCATCGACTTCGTCTGCCTGGCTATGTCGGACGCCTACATCGACGCGCATTACGAGGAGATCATCTCGCACGGCTCCGACATCGAGGGCAGACTGGACGATTCGGGGTGCACGCGAGACTCGCTGAAGGAGGACAACCGCTGCTGCATCGACTCCTTCGCCGAGCGCGGGGAGCGGGTCGCGGTGATCCAGTCGGATTTCGAGGAGGAGACGGGCACCCTCCTGCGCGAATTCGAGCCGTGCCGAACGCCATCCGCCATCGGTCGATCGCGGAACCGGCCATCGGCGACGCGCGGAACGGTTATCGGCGCATCACAGAACAGCTATCGGTCAAGCGCGTCGTAAGCAATTACGACACGAATCGTGACACAGCACTATCTCAGGCATGAGCGGGCAACCGCCCATGCAAAGCGCTCGCTTAGCACAACTTTTGCACGCGTTTCGCATGACGTCACGAAAAGCCTCAAACGGCTCGCTATTCCAGGCCTCCTCGATGGTTGTGTCGGCATTTCCGCGAAGCCTAACCTCGAACTTTCGCTCCTGATCGAAGCTGCACGGCACCATGACCATATCGGGGCCTATGTAGCAGCTGAAACGGGCGCCCTCGCAGGTGTCGAGGCTCTCGGAGGCGACATTCTTGCAGAGGCGCACCGCACCGGGAACGCTGCAGCTGTCCATACCCACCTTGAAGGGGTGGGCTGCGTCGACTTGGGCGAAAAATGCCCTGACGCGCGAATCGTCTGCATCGAGTACGTTATCGTGTTGGCCGAGGCCAGCTGGCTTGTGCAGCAGAAAGATGACGGCGTTGATCCCCTCGGGGAAGTCGTTGGACTCGAGGCGCTCGATTGCCTCGTCGACGCTATTGCGGCCGAGCACATAGTGTATATTCGTCTTCACCCCAGCTTCGAGCAGCATGCGGATTGCGCCGTAGGTGTATTCGTTGCGGTACCAACTGACCGCCACAGCGCCGCAGTACCGCTTGCAGAGTGCTGCAATCTCATGAGTCATGCCGTACCCGCTTGTCGTGAAGTTGGGAACAAGCGTGTTGGCTCGGCAGATTTGTAGCAGCTCTTCGAAGTGCTCGTGCTGGTCGGGGTCCCCTCGACCACCAAGCGCTAGCTGGTTCGTGCGTCCGCGGCATTGCTCGGCAATCCAGCGAAAGTCCTCGACGGTCATGTTCGGCGCGTCGACGAGCGGTCCGCTTTGATAACAGCCTATTCCCGCTTTCATGCAAAGGCCCGTCTTGCCGTGGGTGCAATGTCCCATTACACCCACGTCTATGAGGTGGGGAAAGGAGGCCATGAACGGGTCGACGCCCGTGTCGCGCCCGTTGTCGTCTAATACCCCCGATCGTGCGTAAGCGCCCGTTTCGGTATCGAAAGCTGAGATGAAATGGTATTTGTAATCGACTATGCTGTAACGCATGGCATCTGACCTATCAACCTTGGATGGCAGCCGGCTTCTACTCCCACCCAAAGGGGTCGCATTCCTCGCCATCGTCATTCAGGAACGGGTCGCCGCTATACGTTACTTCTCCGTCCATTTTCGTCGCTTCGGAGAATGTGCCCTTTCTTTCTTTGAAGTCATACTTCAAATCAGTTTCATCGCAATTCTCGTACCCATCACCAGCCCCATCATTACTACAGCTTGCATGCAGCACGCCAAGCTTCGACACGTCCCCGACCTCCCTGACAGATTGTATGAAAGAGTCGAAGTCATCATTGCCGACAAAGCTTTCGTTGTAGCCTGGTCCAACGGCTTTTGATAGAATGTCCGCCACTTCGTCAGTCGATGTCGCCTTACTAAGCTTGTTTCTTACGTCCTTGAGATAGAACATGTGGTAGCCGGCGCAGTCGCTATCATGATTAAAGCCAAGGTTGATGCCTCTACCGTAAATATTGACTGTTATGTAGTTGCTGCTGCTCGAGTTTGTTACAAAGTCGGTTCTATACTTCACGTTCATCACGCCATCCAGTCCAACCAATCAAGTTGAGCCGCATTAACCCGAATCCTACAAGAATCGGAAATTCCTTCCGTGCTCGTCCACGCCGTTCTCTCTATGGAACTTGTAGTAGACGGTATCCAGACTTGTCTCATTGCCAACGGCAATGTTGAAGTCATATTCTGTTACTTCGCTGATAGTGCACCCTTTCTCCTTTGCGATGCGGCTCTTTATCTCGTTTAGCATGTCTTTCGGGTAGTAGCTCTGGATGTACCGGTCCTCGCTGTCTCCGCCCCACCCTTCGTCAGTGTTTTCCCAGTCAACTACCATGATGGAAGACTCTATTGCATCCTTGTTCTCGGCAATCGCCCTAACGAGAGGAGCAACGGGCGCGCCCTCTCCGTAATCGCTATACTCAGCCAGTCCCTCGCATAAGCAGGCAAGGACCATATCGAACGAATCAGGCACAGAACCGACGTTGTTCTCGTCCCACTCCCAGACAACGGTACCGCTGTCTGGATCGAAGCTCGGCCCCCACTCGAGCGGGAATTCACCGAGCCCCGCTCGTTCGACGGTCTTCTTGTAGTTTGCCATCATTTCGGCTAGGGGCTTGCAGTCGATGCGCAAGCAGCCGAAGCTGCTGCTGCTTGAATTGGTGACGAAATCCGTTCTTATCTTCACGGCTACCTCCTTCTGTGCTTTTGCGGGTGTTCTAGTACATGAAGCTTACGTATTCGCTGCAAATGTACGAGTCGTCGAGCTCGCTATCAAACGGCAGCCAGAACGAGTACTCGAACGCCTCCCCCGATGTGCGATGCCCCTCGGCTGTTGAGCCGTCGTAAGTGAATACGAGCTCTTGGGCCGAATCGTAGAAATCGAGCACTGCGGGAAACTCCCTTGACCGGCTGCTTCCAGACTGGCGTGCGCTCGGAACCGCACCACCAGAATCGAAATCGTAACCCCACGCCCCAACATCCTTTTTCACGGGCTTTATCGTCTGTTTAGCATGGTCAACTGCGAAGAAGGCGTAAAGCTTCGCTTTTGGCGACTTCGGACCGCCTGCGAAGCCGGTAACTCGAGCGTACATCCTTCCGTTAACGACGCCACAACCCTCAGGTTGCCCTAAGTAATCGGTGAGACAGTACTCGTAACGCTCCTTCCAGCCGATCAGGCCCAGATCGTGGCCGCAGAAACTCATGTGGACCCACGTTCCCCTGTCCACCCACGAGTCAAGGTAATCGCCTATACGAAGCATTTCATATGCAGGAGACTGCCCGTATTCCTCGCTTCCGGAAACGGTGGCCTCGAACTCGATGAGTTCTGCGTCCGGGGCTGCAGCCAATAGCTCTTCTGGCGAAATACGGGCTATCGATTGGAACGCTTCCAGCTCGTCCTCTTCAGGTCGAAGCAGGGAGTCTTCCCTGGCGAATCGCGAGAGGAATTCCTGTTCCTCGAAATACTGGGCCGCCGCTGGGAGATGGCGCACTTTCAGGTAGTGCTTTACAGAAGCCATGTTGTCAGCCAAATCCGGGTTGTCCTCGACGAGCTGCTTCAGCTTTGCTGGCCGCACTTTGCGGGCATACCTGGCTTTAACGCTTCTGAGAAGCCCTTCGACCTCATCGTCCGACATGAACGCCTCATCGTTTTTCGAGGTCCTCGACGCGAGCATGCCGCGCCTTTTAAGTAGACCCAGGAGTGTATCCCCGTAGAAGTCACCGCAGACCGTCTTCAAGCGCGCAAGAGCGGCGTACTTGTCTGAATCTAAAAGACGCTCGATATCGGTAATCGTCGCAGGCCTCTCACCGTCAGGCATGCGCATCGCGTCGATCTCGGCTAAGAGCAGCTCCGCGCGTTCGGGCGTCATCTCGACCCGCTCCCGCCTCGCGCCGCCCGCGAGGATCCCATGCGCTTTCAGGACGTTCCCAAACGTGTCTCCGAACAGCTCCTTCGACTTGTTGGCGATTCCCTTGAAGTTCTTCGCCAAATCAGGGTTCTCCTCCTTGAGGGCAGCCATGCCGGTTGCGGGCTCCCTGTCGGCATAACGCCGCTCGAGCTCCTTCAAGACGGCCTCGGGATCTACCGAACTCGGCCGGCCGCCTTTCGAATTGTGGCCCTTTGGGACGGTATAGCCCAGCTGCTCTAAAAGCTCGACCCATGACTCGAAGCCAAGATTGAGGGCTTGCACATTGAGGTTTTCCTTGGTCTTGACGTGCTCTTTCGCTAGCCCAGCAACGTTTCCGTCGGGATACCATTCGTTAATCTTCTCGATATAGGTGTCAAGCTTTGCGGAAACGTTTTCGATGATCGCGTCAACTGCGTTCGTGACGGCGATCTTCTCCTCGACGGGATCCGCAGCCGCCTTCCTGTCGAGCTCGATGTCGAACCCCTCGAACCGCAGCAGCTCGCAATACGAGCCGTATCCCATATCGTTTGCGAGGGAAGCGAGCCTCTTCCTGAAGCTGTCGTGCTCACTTTTAAGCTGTGCAGAAGTGAGCCGCTTGTCCGGGTACCAGCCTTCGAGCTCCCGGAGCATGTCGCCGAGCTGCTTCTCGTACCTTTCGGCGATCTTGACGCGCCTCTCCGGCGATATTTCGACTTGCATACGTACCTCCACTGTGCTCATTGCTTCAACACCTTACTTCATTTGCTTTACGCCCGCAGCACAACACTATCTTTCTGCACTCGAACAACTGGTCTAATGCCATGTGCTTCCTCTGCAATAGAGCCCCAGCCCTTGCATTCTTCTCCGTAGGGATCAAAACATTCTGGCGTTGTCTTCTTGCTAGCAGGAAGCCTCATCATCCAACAGGCCCCTTTCTTCGAAATACGGCCATTGTTTTTATATGATCCAAGACGGTGCCCAACATCGTGCGATTTCGCCACGGGCGTTGGCTGCGCTTCACCGAGGGAAATCGGATCAAAGACCCGCTCAGCTTCCTCGCGTGAGAGGATGTAAGCATAGTCTGTGGTCTCGAAGTATTCCTTGGTCCGGTTATGCTGCGTTCGTACAGTATTGGGTAGCAGTGACGCTCTCTCTTCGGTGGAAAAGACCGTATCGAGGAAGTCGGAGTTGAGCCAAGCGCGAAGCTCGCAGTCCTCCCAGGTCGTCTTGTGAACCTTGCTGTCTATGGGGAGACAGTCAATAACGTCTTTCGTTATGAGGAGGACGGAGTCGTCTTCCTCGCCGATTACCAACCATTCAAGGGGGGCTTTTTGCCATTCGTTGTCTTTGGGGTAATGGCCGAACGCGATACGGGCGTACATACCAAGCGGGCTTGACGCAACTTCGAAGGGGTCGGTCCCGCCCCAGCAAACGGGAATATAGCCTCTTTTCGATTGCATGTTTCCCGACTTGAAATCATAGGCGACACGTACGGCTTCGGGCCGCTGCCCGTCAGATTGGAAACCCGCCTCGAAGGAGAATGACAGAACCGTCTCGCTTGCGGCGCTTTCCAGCGCAGACGCGAATCGGCAAGCTGGCAACTCTAGAATGTTGCAAGATATGAAGCTTGCTACAGCAGATCCGCTTGTCATGTCCGCAAAATCCCATTCCTCAACGGGCAAATCGACTCCATGGAGCGTCCTCTCGCGTGCGGTTTCCGCCCATTCCTCCAATCCGTTTAAGTAATCGAGCTCCCCGCCGTCGTCGCCGACGACGAGCCAACATCCGTCAGCATACGTCTCGCACCTGAAGCGAGTCTCGCCGCCGTTGTAAAACGCGACAGCAATGTCAATGAACGCGTCGCCGTTTCTCGTGATTGAGCCAGTGACAACCGGCTGCTTCTTTGGCGCAGGTTCTTTCTTGGCGGCGGCCTCAATCTCCTGTCCTTTCGGCTTGGAGACCACTTTTCCAGATGGGGCGGCGATGCGCTCCGCTGCTTTCCCCAGCTTCTTTTCCTCCAGCAAGTCGTGCAATGCAATCACGACGGGGTCATCGAGTGCGCCGATATTCGCAATCGCGAATTCCGCGAGGTTGTTGCCTACCTTCGCGCTGACCTTCTTCTCGTCAGCTAGTAGCTCGATTGATCTTTCGAGGACCAAACGCGATTTCTCCTTTGCCTTTTCGCCGACGGCCTTCATCCAGGTTTTCCCGGGCTGATAAGCGAGCACGGTGGCACAAACCTCTTCGTCGTCTGGAAGAAACCGAATGAAGGAAGTGTCGAGTTGTGCTTTCGTTGTCAATTTGCCAGCTGGATCGACAATTTCAACTGTCGCATCAGAAACCCAGTAACCGACGTCGAGTGCGCCCTGCCCGAGCTTCTCAATGCTCGAAGGAAGTACAAACTTCTTTACTGAGGTACCGAAAAAAGCATCCTTCCCGATACGCTTCAATCCTTCTGAAAAGGCGACTTCCTCGAGAGATTTGCAACCATAAAACGCGTTGTCGTCGATTTCTTCAAGGCTGGCTGGAAACGCGAGGCTTTTTATCTTGCACCTTCGGCCGTCGTTTTGGCCGCCAAATGCAGAAACGCCAATTCGCTTGAGTGTGTTGGGCATCTCGATTTCAACCAGGTTTTTGCAATTGTAGAAGGACTCGAACTCGATGGAGACGACGCCTTCGGGAAGAATGATCTTCCGAACCTGATCTTTACCGGTAAAGCCAAAGAAGGCTTTGTCGCCGATGATGGTAATTCCTTCGGGCACAACGACGCTCTCATCGTTCCCAGTGTACTTCACGAGGGTTCCATTGCCATCGGAGACGAAATCTGAAAGTTCGACGAAGCCATCTGGCCCCACGCTTACCAATTCGCCATCAACGTACAGAGCCAAACAAAGTCCGGCTATGGAGGCGGGATCGAGGAGCCATTCGCCTTCTCCGATGATCTTTTCTTCTGGTACATCCACGGCGGCCGCATAGACGTCGAAGAAGTCATGAAAGCCACCTTCCCAAGATCGCGCTTTTAACCAGCGCGGTTCCAGGTCGATCTCCACCACTTCATCTTCAGGCGACATGGCGCATTCTGTCGCGTCACCAGTTGTAATGTCTCTGAGCTTAACGTTGACGACCTCAGCGCCTTCGTCTATGCGTGGGGGCTCTCTGATTGTATACAGAGCCCCTTGGTATTCGACACATGTTCCTTGTTGCAGCTCGGCAAGCTTCAATCTTTTCACTAATGCCTCCCTTTAATAGCAAGGCGCAATATCCAATGCCGCAATGCAACTCATGTTTTAGCTGTTAACGACAAATCGCCTTAGGTCAACGCCCATTTGCTCTGCCATTCTGCAAAGCTCTTCGCCACTTGCTCTTTCAACATCGACGACATCGAGAACAGCAGCGGGGAAGCCAGACATCATCGCTGATCCGCAGTAGTCCTTCATGTAGTCGCGCAGCTCATCGACGTCAATCGCTGCCATCAGCTCTCCTATAATGAATAGCCCCATGCTTCGAAATCGCCCCACATATTTGGACCCGTTTCAAATTTCAGGCTCATAAAGCCATCTTCGGAGACGAAAGAGTTATCTCCTGATTCGTTGCCTGCCTCATCGGCCCAATACAAGGCTATCGATCCGCCCGTCTTTTCCATTACAGAAGCGGCTTCCTCGAATATTGCTTTTCTTTCAGAAAATTCCTCTATCGTCCCGAAGCACCATCCGTTGGCGGGTGAGTAAACAATCTTACCCTCATCTGGGTCGGAATCCATCACATCTACGTCACCGACGAATATCGTATCGGTGAGATCATCGCCCAAAACACCGAGGAGCGGCGATTCCCCGTCATCCATGAGGGCATCATCGAGGTCTTCAGGCTCGCATCCCAATAATTCACAGAGCTTCTCTGGGTCCAGCCTAATCACTATGGACAGCATCACGCCTGTGCACCACTCGACCTCGCAGTCCTCCAGATTCACTTTGCGAGAAGTCACGTCCCCCTTGCACTCGATATACGTGTTGTAGTCCCCGTCGAAACACTCAATAGCTCCGAAGCCAACACCTCTTGATCCGACTTCTTCCATAAGTTCAGAGTATTCGGCGTAATCGCCACTCGAGTAGTACTCGAAGCAAAACTCAACCGAATCGAACTTCTCCACGTCGAGGAGCTCGGATAACGAAACGCCCTCGCCGTCCATCTTTAGCTCCATATCGTCATTCCGTGCGGCCAGCTTTTCGATAACTGTTTTCGCTTTACCAACAAGATCTTCTTGCCCGTTGGCTTTTATTGCCACTTTTCGATACTCGGCGCTAGACATCCGGTTCTCCTTCCGTTAAGACCGCCTTATTCACTCAATTGCCAGCGTAAGCTTCGCTATCGTCCTACCTCTCCGTTTTATTTGTCCGTAGTTCGGTTATCTAGGTTATCTGTACCGAATCTGAAAGTTCAAATGGAAGTAGTATTTCCCGCCTTCCTCGTATACCTTTGCGTAATCCCCATGCCCCTTGCTAGTAGCAGGGAATTCCAGATAGCAGTTGTTGTAGAGATAAGCCTTGAACTCCTCGGATTCCAGGGCGTAATGGGCGAGGACGCTTCCGTCTTCGTCTACGGTTATGAATCCACCGTTGACCTGACCGTTCCCGTCCCATAGCGTCGACGCTGTCATTCCGCAGTACGCGGCGTACATGAACGACTTGACCATATAGGGGTACTTGACTTCGGGCCTCGTGATCTCGCAGGGGTTCTCGCGGATGATCCGGCCGACGACATCGGGGATGTCAATCGTGGCATCGCCTTCGAAGAAATGGTTCCAGAGCATTCTCTCGATGACCAGGGGGAGCCTCGGATCGATGATGTCGAGGTTGTCCTTGAAGGCTTCGCAGCCGGCCCTTTTCGCGAGTGCGTAGCCGACGTAGACGGGCACGAGCCCTCTCTCGAGGATTGCGGAGCAGCGGCTTCCGACGGCGACGTGGCCCCTGTCGTCAACGATGCCGTTGATGTCCTCCATGTCGCCACTCGTGCAGCCATCGAGGCGGTAGCGGACGCCCGATGCGGGCGCCGTATTGAACAGGGTCGGGTTGTGCCCGAACTTTGACTTGATCGAGAAGCCAATCCTGCTCCTCGTGACAGCGCTTCTGGGATCGAGCGTCGTCAGGAAGACGTCGCTCTTGTCGACGCTCTTGGCCTTCAGCGTCAGCATCTGGGCGAGCAGGAAGAAATCGTTCACCTCGTTGGAAACCTCGAACGACGAGCCCCTTCCCGTTCTGATGTCGTGCGACAGCCTATCCGCGGCTTCGAGGAAATCCTTGGCTGGTAGGCTCGCGGCGGGGCTTCCGTTTATGTCGATGTCGATCATCGTGCTCTCTGCGCCCCGGCCGTAAGTGACGATGCGGTCGGCGGCCTCATGGCGGATGAGCTCGATGACGTCCATCCACTCGTCTGGCTTTACCTCGCCATTCTCGTCAGCCATGTGCAGCCTGCCGTCGCCGAGGAGCTTCAGCGCTACGTACGGTTCGCCCCATTCGCCCTTATTCAGCTTCATCAAGCACCTTCTTGATCCGTTTGGCGATGGCCTCGATCACAGGTACTGACACGGAATTGCCGAACTGCTTGTACAGATGCGTGTCGGCGAGCTCGAGCTTGAAAGAATCAGGGAAGCCCTGCAGCCTCGCCCATTCCCTCGGCGTCATTTTCCGCACGTCCTCTTCATTGATGCCGCCCTTGATGTGCGTGGTGGGGACCATGCTGTGCGGACGGCTGTCAATCAACAGGTTGCGCTCTCGCCCCATTCCGCCGCATACGACGGCGCCTGCGATGTCGTCTAGGTCCCTGATCTCATATCCGAATCCGTGGCCAGCCGCCTCATGGCGGGCCCTGTGCTCCCTCAGCACTTCGAGGTATCGGTTCGAGAGGTAATACTTCGAGGGGATGGGTGCATCGTCCAATATGTCCCTGATGACTTTTTTCCTTCCGGCCCGCTTCGGGAAATCGAACTTCTCGGGTGCGATATCGTCGCGAAAGCATACGATGTAGATTCGCTCGCGGTTCTGCGGAACGCCGAAATCTTTGGAGTTGAGCACTTGCGTGAACACCTTGTACCCAGCCTCCTCGAACGCGCCGCAGATCACCGAGAACGTCTTGCCCCGGTCGTGGCGCACCAGCCCCTTCACGTTCTCGCAGAAAATCACTTTGGGCTTGTGGTAGTCGCAGATCCTGACCACCTCGCGGAACAGCGTGCCGCGCGTCTGCCCGTAGTAATCGTCGTCGAAACCCTTGTGGTGCCCCGCGAAGGAAAAGGCCTGACAGGGAAATCCCGCGAGCGCTATGTCAAACGCGGGAATCTCGCCTGCCTCGATCTTCGTGATGTCGCCCGCAACTGGCGGGACCTCTCCGAAGTTCAGCGTGTACGTCTTCGCAGCCCATTCGTCCCATTCCGACACGAACACCGTCTCTATGTTCTTCTTGAAAGCCCTGTCGAATCCCAGCCTTATACCGCCGATGCCTGCGAAAAGGTCTATGGATGCGTACTTCGTCATTTACCAAGCTCCTAAGCAATCGTCCACTGGAACGCGTTTAGCGCATGTCGTTGTTCTGTCGCCCACGAGTATATCAATCCGCTCTCCTAGCGAACGAGTTTTGCGTTTAGCGTTTTTGCGAAGGCCTGGAAGGGCTTCCGCTTAGCCTCTGAGCCCAAGGATTCCAGCACTTCCACGCACTCTTCCTCGGTCAGGTCGCATACTATCCTGAGCTCGTGCCTGGCACGCGATGCCCCGGTGTAGTAGAGCAGCCCCGCGCCCGCCGCGTACGATGCTGCGACGCCGTCGTCGGCCCATGTGTCCGTATTTACGTCCACGAGGATGACAGCATCTGCTTCTAGCCCCTTGAACCTGCGGCATGTGTAGAAGGGGACCTTCGTCTGCTCCCAGCGTCCGTTAACGACGTGGTCGCGGAGTATCGACTTCGACTCGGTCGCGCAGGTCAAGATCACTATGCCGTCTATCCCCTGCTCTTTCAGAGCGTCAATCTCGCCGCGGACGAAATCGGCTTGCTCCTCGATGTCGGTCGAGATGAACATCTTCGGCACAGTCCCCGAGGTCGCGGCTTCCTTGGTGACGCAACGACGGCCTCCCCGCAACGCGCTTGCAGAGCTGAGGGCTATGTTCTTCGTGTTCCTGCAATTGACGTAGAGCGTCAGCTTGCAATCCGCCTCGTCGATGAACTGGGGGAGGGCGGAGCCCTGGACCAGTTGGTTCCTGTCGTAGAAGAGGTAGAACGTCCCGTCGTTTTCCGACACGAGCTCGGCGAGCGTCGCGAGGACATCCGCCTGTTCGACCGCCTCCACGCCGAAGTCCTGCCCTTCGTCCACGATAACGTGCTTGTAGGGAAACCCTCCCGTTCCGCTGTACTGCATCAGATCGAGGACCAGCTGCTCGTAGTCGGGCGATTTCGTGTTGCAGGTCTTGCATGCGTATGCCGCGACCGTGTAGACGTCGACGCAGTCGTAGGGCTCGCACCTGTGCTTGATATCGTCGCGCAGCATGGCGTTGTAGCACAGAAACAGCGTCTTTTCGCCTAGTTCGGACAGCTGCCGTGCGCGTTCGACAGCAATCAGCGTCTTCCCCGATCCCGCGACACCGTTTATGACCGCCGTCTTCTGGTCAACTAGGAAGTCGAGGATGCGCTTCTGCGATTCGAGCAGCCGGAGGAACGCCAGATCGGCAAGATCGTACTTCAGCCTCTTGCTCGGCACGAGGTCGAACGCGGGGCAGAGAACCCGCTCGATAACCGACTCGCATTCCCTCTCCGTCAGAACGGTGTCGATGCCTCCCGCCCCGATTTCGAGGATCTCCCGAATTCGCGGCTCCGGATCGGCCAGGTCCTCGGCGAGTAGGAGCAACTCGCGTTCCGCTTCGGGGGCCAACGCAGCCCCCCTGACCTGAGCCTCACTCACCGACGGGAACCAGACGGCGTGGTGCATCCTGCACCTTCGGGCGATGTCGCCGAGACCCTTCGAGCGCAGCATGTCCCTCAGCCTGTATTTCGCGTTTGCGGCCTGGTTGAACGGGCCGCCGTGCGGCATCGGCATTCCATTCCCGTAATACCAGTCTCCTTCTGCATATGACACGCGACCCGCCTTCGCCTCGATGCAGAGCAATCCAAGCTCCTTGTTGAACACGACGAAGTCCGCCTCGTTGTCTTTCAGGGACCCGCTCGATGTATCGACCATGCGCATCGAATGCACGACTACGTACTCGTCGGGGAGAAGGGACAGGGCGGCGTACATGTCGCCTTCCCGGCTGCTCGGGCTATACTCCCTCGGACCCCTTATGGGGATCATGCGCGCCATCAGGCACGCTCCTGGATCATCTTGACGAGCTCACCGGGATTGCCGAGGTCGTCGGCCGTGACGATTCTCCATGTCGTGCCATTCGCAAATCCGTCGCCGAAAGCCAACTCGAATTCGTTTGCAGCGGCTTTCAGGAGGAAGGCGATTTTAAGGTCTGGCCACACGAGCGTCGCGTCCGCCTCGTTGCCGCCCCTCTGGAACGTCGCGTCCACGACGGGCTGGGCGAGCTGAAGGTCGTCTCCCATATCGCCGAACTGCACTAGGAACGACTCCTCGCCCTCGTCCGCGTCGTAAAGCGCGAATTCGCATACGCCGCTGAAGCACTCGTCGCTCAGGTCGTAGCCGTCGAACGCGATCGTGTATTCATCGTCGACAGCGCTCTTGGTTTGCGGCGCCTGCTTCTTGACGTCAGGCTTCGATTCGCCCCGTAACGTGCTGCCGAAAAGGCCCAGCTCCGGCCTCTGGAGCGTGCCGACCAGCAGCGCGCGGTCGAGGAACCTGTTTCCCGTCTCGCACGACGTCTCGGGCACGAGGGCGCAACTGTAGCAAGCGGCCAGGTTGCATGATCCAGGGCCTTGTCCTGGCGATTCTATGCACACGGGGTCGGACGAGCACCAGCAGGCGCTCGAAAGAGCGTTGTCGAAGATCTTCTCGAATCGCCCGGGCCTGCCGGCACGCACAAGCCCTCCGAGCGACCCTTCGCTATCATCTGATGCTGTGTAGATCAGCAGACCGAGCATGTCTTCGTGGCGGTCGTCTTCGTCGAAGAACTTGTCGCAGTATATTCGCTCCTTGACCGATGCCGTGCTGTATCCGCATTCTTTTGTCAGCTCGAGCATGAGCACGTGGGACAAGGTGTGGACGAACACATACTCCGGGGTTAGTTCCTTGGGGTCACGGCCGCGTTCCTTGTTCGATCTGTCGAAGTTTCGCCTGAGCCTCGCGAAACGCTTTCGTGCGGCTCTGCTCGCAGCCCATCGTTGCAGGGCGTCTTTCCTGAATGCCAGGAAAATGCCCTCCCCGGTTGCCTGCATGCCGAGGGTCCAGTCGATCTTCTCTGCCGACAACATGTCTCGCCGATCCCTGAACTTCTTCTCGTCGTTCGCGTCGGGGTATAGCCTTGTAAATCCGATGAGGGCCTTCGTCTCTTTAAGCGTGCTCACGAGGGTGATGCTTTCCACCGTTTGATTGATGAGGTCGGATTCGTATTCGGATGCCTCGATTGCCTTGCCCTCGAAAGTGCCTTTCTGCTTGCTGGACTCGCTCGCATGCTTCAATGTCTTGTACTCGGCCTCGCGGTAGTCGCCCTCGGTCTGATCGCTCGTCGTCTCCTCGCTGTCTAGGTCGAGGAAGGCGGCTTTTATCTCGCCTGCGGAATACCTGCATTTCTCGACGAGAGAATCTTCGATGAACTCATCGAGCTGTTCCTCGCCCCTTGCCGAGTACTTTTTCAGCTTTTCGTAGTTCTTCTGGATGAACTCGGCGAGCTCCGCATCGACGGCCTCCGGGATGTAAATCGAGCTGATGACGTCCGAGTACCAGACGTTTGTGCCACCTCGTTGGACTACGGCGAGCTTGTCTGGATCTGCGGCGCATGCCGAGAACTTCCTGTCGAGCCATGGCATGCTTCCATTGCAGAAATACCCGCAATCGCTCAATGCCGACGGGCGTGTAATACCCTTTAGGCTGCGCGATTTGCCGCACGTCACGCATTCGTATTCGATGTCGCCCAGAGAAGCGCTTCCGCCCTTCGTCTTGCGTTTCATGACGTGGCCCTCAGGGTTGCTGACCTTTCCCCCGTGCACCCATTCGAGAATCGGGAGATCGTCTACGTGCCCTTCGGGGCAGACGACGATGAAGCGTTCAGGCACGAGCGGGGTATGTTTGCATGATTCGTTCTTGCAGCGGGGAGTAACCTGCTCCTTGTTGCCGACGCGATAGACTCTCTTGCACGAGGGGCAGTAAAGCCAATGGGGGAACCTCACCGCTGGCACAGTTTCTGCACCGATGGGGGGCGCCAGCAGCCTCTTGACCCCGATGTACCTCGTTAGGCGCCTATCGTAGACGTTCCGCATGCGACCGCCGCCGGACGGGAACGCGTCCAGCCCTGCGATCATGACGGAGGAGCCGTCGGGGCAAGGCAGTATGGCGCCGACGCCCCAGGGGCCGAACAGCTGACCTTGCCGTATGCCGTATTTTTTCCCCTTCGACCAGCCTTCCGTCTTCCCCATCGTCACTCCTCTTCGTCATCGCCGGTCGGGTACCACCCGATGATCGACACCTTGCACTCTTCGTCAACACTGCGCATCGATGTCGGCACCTCGAAGCTGCGGCCGAGCCATTCTTCGTGTTCCTTTCCTCCCAGAGGATGCATCAGGGGGAGAGGTGCGTCAGGGTACTCCTTGAGGCTGTCCCATGTGTTGTATTCCTGGGAGCCCCAGTCCTCGATTATCCCTTCCAGCTGCTTTGACGCCTCGCCGGTTTCCGCATCGTCGACGCGGTTGATTCTTTGCTCGATCCTGGCGCGTATCGCCTCAAGAACGTCTTCGTCTGGCCTGTTCGGGTCCTTTTCGCAGGGTTTCACGGCTCTGTACATTCCGAAAAGAACCCCGGGAAGAGACCTCTCGCGGACCTGCTCGCAGAATGCGGTTGCGCTGGAGGGCTCGACGTGCTGGTAGAAGCTCTCGTGGTAGTTCTTGAAGTTCTCGTAATGCGACCTGTCGCGAGGTCTCGTTGTGCCATAGAGCGTGAACACCACTCCTTTTGCCGAGCCGCGCCCGACGCGGCTCGTGGCCTGGATGTATTCTGCGGTCTCCTTGGGTTGGCCTGCCACCACCATCACGCCGAGGCGGGGCACGTCGAGGCCAACCGAGATCATGTTCGTCGCCAGGCACAGGTCAACGCTGCGCTTGTCCGGGTACTTAATCGTGAGGTCGTCGAGGCCTCGCTTGACCTCTGGGGCGTCTTTCCTCCCCGTCAGTTCTACCACGTTGTTCAAATACCGTTTCCTACCGTCCGGGAAGGACCGGCGCTTCTCGAAGAGTCGCTCTGGGATGTCGCTCGTGGTCCAGGTCAGGGCCTGTCCGAGCTCCCTGGTGGTGCCGTAGTACCCTATCACCGTCCAATACGGGTCGCGCGCCTCGTCATCCTCCAGCTCCCAGGAATTTGGCTCCCAAAGAAGCTGGGTGTATAGCTTGATGCTCGCCGTCGCGAACGAGATGTTCGGTGAGTAGAGTCCAATGTAGCGCCTTCCCCGTCCTTTTCGGTCCAGCCTTGCGAAGAACGAGTCGTCGTAGCTAAGCCCCGAAGGCGGAAATTGCTTCACTCGGTCCTTTCCGCAGGCGAAGAGCTCGTGGCACTGTTCCTTTGCTCGGCTGACGGTGGCGGTCGATGCGATTATCTTGGGCTTTCGCTCGACCCCGTCTTTTCCCTTCACGGTGCATAGGTCGTCGATTAGCGTCTCGTAGCTTGCGACCATCGATCCGAGCGGGCCCGAAATCAAGTGCAGCTCGTCTTGGATGATCAGCTTGGGGGCATGTTTCCTTGACCCGTTCTCGTCGATGCCGAATATCCCGTACGACTTGGGTCGATAGGGAATGATCGCAAACTTGTCCACGGTTCCAAGCAGCAACGACGGGGGCTCGTAGTAGATCTCGTCGTCGACAACTTTCAACGGGAGGTCGAATTCCTTCGAGCTGAAGTCGCATTCTGGGTTTCCACAGACGAACTTCAGGTACTTCTCGCCATCGCGGCGCTTGTCGGTGTTGCGCGTTACGCGGAAATCCTTGCCCCGCTCGTCCATCTGGTGGCCGCACCATGGACACTGGACGATGGGGATGCTCTTCTCCGGTTGCTTCCCGCCTCTCAGCTCCTTGTGGATTTCCAGCGCCTCTTTCCACGAGTTCGGCGATGCGGCGCCACCGACCCAGAACCCGATCGAGAACCTCCTCGACCCTAAAAGGTCAGGATCGTTCCTCCTCATCACCTCTAGTGCGCAGATCAGCGATGCCGCCCTGGAGAACTGCTGGGAGGACAGCAGCCGCAACGTATAGCGCATGAGAATAGTCGTACCTTCGCAGCGCTCTCCGTTCAAACGTTCGAGAATCAGCGTGTACGCAGACAGTCCCAGGTACGCCTCGGTCTTGCCGCCACCCGTCGGGAACCAGATCAAGTCGAGCAGCTCCCGCTCTTCGGAGTAGGGATCGGTCATTGAGTTGATGTTCATGAGCAAAAACGCTATCTGGAAAGGCCTCCAGAAGC
This sequence comes from Eggerthellaceae bacterium, assembly GCA_017434045.1. Taxonomy (GTDB): domain Bacteria; phylum Actinomycetota; class Coriobacteriia; order Coriobacteriales; family Eggerthellaceae; genus UBA9715. The sequence continues at coordinate 27,381 of JAFRGA010000052.1, read as the reverse complement.
GCATGCCGTCAGCTGGTTGCTCAATCGTATCGGCTTCGTTAGCCACCACGCGGTAGTGCAGGTGCTGGCTCAACATAGCCTCGTTGGCCAGATGGAACGCCCTCCTCGCCGTCTCGTTCCTGGCGAGGGTGCCATAGCCACTCTGGATCCGCTGGAGGCAACGCTTGCATTCGCCCACGTTGCGATTGGCCGCATCCTTCATCCATCCGGAAAAGCTTAAGGACTCGCTCTCTATGCCATCGATCCAAGCGGCGTACGCCTCGATCAGCGACTCGATTGACTTCGCAGCTTCGCCCCAGCGGTCGGCGTCGGCGAGCATGTTCATGTCGAATGCGCTCGGATCGAGCTCCGAGACGCTCGCCATTGTGGGGCGCACCTCGGATTGGGGGATCATCTCCGTCCTGATCGTCTTGGGATGCGGGCTCTCGTCGCTCCAGTCCGCAGCGCAGCCATGCCCCATGGCGTAGTTCAGTATCCCCGAGTAGATTAGCCTGTTAGAGAGATCCTCCTCCGACGCTCCTTCGACATGCCGCGAGCTCGAGGGGAGCGGCTCGAACCCCAGCTCGGAGGTTAGCGAGAAGCCACATTGGAAATAGCAGTCCTTGGTGTCGCAGGATTTCGGATTGAGGGATTTCTTCGTGTTCCTCAGCGCTACGGTGATGACGGACGATTCGCCGTCGATGCGGTACCGGTAGACCATCACTACGGCGAGCATCGTCTCGGGGACGTCCAGCCTGACGATCTTATTTCGCTCGGTGGGCAGTTCTGCGGCGTCAACCGACCACATGATGGGCTTTCGCTTGAAGGTCTGCTTGTCGTCTTCGAGCTCCTTGCTGTAGCTCCCTGCGGAAACTACGATTCCCACCTCGTCACCATCGGCAACGGCGATGGTGAGGCTGATTGCCGACTGGAAGTCTGCGTTCGAGAGCGCGATGGGCTCCTCCTCGTCGGACAGCGACCCCATCTTCGATCCGATGACGACCCCTTGCGAACCGTCCCCAGTCGTATCGCCGCCTTCGACGACGCTTTCGTCCTCGTCGGGCACTTCGCTGAACTCGCTGCCCATTGGGTAGAGGACCCCCACCGAGTATGCGTTCTTCGGCCTGACCCATTCGAGCTTCTCCTCGGACAGCGGGTCCATCGGCCCCGCGAACTCCTCGTAGACCGCCCTGTACAGGGAATCCCTCATCTCGTCGTCATGCACGATCTACTCACCTCAACTCATATACCAGCCGAAACGGCCAATTGGCAGCATCACGGCATCGCCGATGTACTCGACGTAGTGCAGCTCCACCGAGCCCATGTCGCTGTGCTTTTTCCGGAAGGACTTGGCGGCCGTCTCGAGGTCGCCCAGCTCTCGGGCTTCTTTCACGAAGGTGTCCGCGATCTCCTGGCTTATCTTCCGCCCGCTGCTCACCCGGTCGCCACGGATGATCGAAGCGGCCTTCATCATCTCGTCTATCTCGGCATCCCCGAACGGGTGGTTCAGCGCCTCCCCAATCTTGGCGATGTCGTTCTTCTCGCTCGGGGCTATGTGCGTCGGGTCGCTGACCCATCGGGCGATGGTCGCCAGGTTCCTCTCGCAACCGGCCCTCGAGATCCTGTCCCGTATCTGCCGGGGGCTCATGAAGAGCAGGGCTTCCTCGATCGGCTCGTGCCAGGCCCGGGCCACGCGCAGCGTCGCCTCGTGCGAGCCGTACTCCCTGCACGCCTCGGCCAGAGCGTCGTCGTCGGATTCCGTCTTGAGGACGACATCTCCCTCCTGGAGCCCCGCGACCGTCTTCCTGCAGTATCCGACATCGGGGTCGAGCGCGTCGGTCACAACCAGGAGGGAATCTCCGCCCCCTTCGTGTACCCGCAGCCAACGGCAGGCGCCAGAGGTGAACCACACCGGCCGCCCGAGGCAGGCCTCTTCGCCGTCGTATCGGGACCTGAACGATTCGCCCCTCTCGCGCTCCATCTCCCTCGCGAGGCCCGCTAGCGACCGGTCTTGGGTGCGTTTCACGTCGTGTTCCTGGTCCTCGTGCGTCTCGGGTATGCTTATCGACAGCCTGGCAAGCGATTTGCGCGACTTCGATTTCTGCGAGGCGTGGTGGTTCTTCCAGTAGCGGTCGGCATTCACATACCACTGCGTCTCCAACTCTGCCGGGGCGATGCCCCGGTACATGAACACCGTGTATATGCTCGAAAGACCCGATGTCACCAACCTCTCCATCTCCTCGCGCTGGAACCACCCCGAAATGAAGACCTCCTCGTCGTCTTCCGTGCAGTCCTGCTTCAGGAACTTCCTTGGCGTTACGATCCTAATGTCATCAGGCGAGAGCCCGTCGAGCTCGAGGGTCTCTCTCCAGTACTCGCTGGCCGTCCTCTCGTTGGTGCCGTTCGAGACGACGAGGCACACCTTGTGCTCGCTCTCCTCAATTGCGTGCACGATCGCGTCGTACGCGGCACTTTCCTTCGGCAGGGCGACATCTGGAAGGGAGAGGCTCTTCAGGAGCGTCGCCGCATCCCCGACATCGCCCATTTCCGTTTTGGTGAGCGAGTAGCTGCCGCCCGAGCTAGTCAATACGGCTTCGGCTCCGTCGATTCTGCCCTGGAGCTCCTTCGACGCATCCTCGTCTAGCATCTCGGTCTGTCGGAGGGCCTGCCCCAGAATCCTCGTCAATGTCAGCAATGCGGACTGCTCGCCCTCCGAGAGCTTGTCCCGCATGTCGGAGAGTCCGTACAGTATCCTCGCCGCCTCGGAGAACCTCCCGTCGTCTTCCACCACCTGGTACCTCGTCACGGGGTTCATCGCGCAGAGCTCCCTGTGCGTTAGCGGCAGGTAGCTCTCATCGCAGTATTCCGAAATGTTCTGCAGCTGCGATTTGCCCCATATGAATACAGGGAAGCCCAGCTCGTTGAAAGTCGATGTGCGGCGGAGCGTCCCCTCCTCGCAGAAGACGGCAATCGGCACGCCGAACTCGTCGATGATGTCCTCGAGCGTCCCCCGCATGGAGTCGATGCATTCCGCGGTGGGTGCCTCGATGACGATCAGGTCGAGCGAGCCGCCTTCGTCGAGGTATTCGTAAAGGTCGAACAGGTCCGCGATGCCCTCGTCATTCCTGCTCGTCACGACGATGGAGGGCTCGCCCACGGTCGGGTAGCCGTTTCCCCTCCTGATTTCACCGTTGGAAAACCTCCCGGTGGTCAAGCACTCGGTTATGGGAACGCTCTCCTTCCCGAAATACAGCTCGGCCGACTTCAAGGTCGTCGGCGGGATGTTGAGGTAGGGGGACGCCGAAGTCGCGAGCGCGACTGGCGAGCCAACGGAAGAGCTCCTGTTCCTGAGCTGTTGCGCCGTTTCGGGAAGTGCCGCAAACGCAACAGCGGTGTCTTTGAGGGAGCCATACGTCTCCGATGTGGGCGCCGTTCCTTCCACGCATCTATGGAGCACCGGCAGGCGGTCCAAAGGATAACCCTTGATGGCGTTCTTCACGTCTTTCCGTCGGGCAGGCTGCTTGTATCGCAGCATCATTCCGAAGTAGTCGCTCTCTTCTACCCCAAGATACTCGACTACCGTCTTGCCAATGCATATCGGCGTTCCCTGAGGTAGCTGATCGCTCAATACGTCGAAGTCGGGATCCAACTTCAGGACGTTCTCGATAGCTTTGGCGACGGCAAACGAAAGCGCCTCTCTCGTGTAGTCGCACACGGCAACCACGATGCCAGGCAATCGCGCATCCCTCGCTCTTTCCAGCAGCCCCCTATTGACAGCTGTAATGGCGCTGGGCTCCACCGTCCCAAGTGCGTCATAGTGGAGCGAAAAGTCAGGCGCACTCCAGGCCCTAAGACTGTCCTTAACGAACTCGTCCCAAGTCAGTTCTCGGTCTGCACTCTCCATAGCCATTCTCACCGCCACTCAGCCTAGGTTTTATCCGATAAACAATCCTAACTGTAAGCCTTCGTCGTCGATTGCAGCGACAAACAATCAATCATTGGCATTCTACTGCGCTACAGCTTCTCCTGCCCCGATAATGAAGCAACTAATCATACGCTTCGACCTTATCAAACGAAAAGATTGCTACATGTCCCGCAATCGAGACATGTTAACCCGCTTTGGATACGGCGCCCATGGCCAGCGGCAGCGCCGCTCGGGCCCTGGAATCCCATTTCGCCTGCTTGACCCAGTATTCGTAGAACGGGTACGGGGTCCTCGTGTAGTTTCTCCAGGTCGTCTTGTGCGGGTTCGTCCCGACCTGCTTGACGATAAGGCCCGCGGTCTGCGCCGCGGTCCTGCCGCGCCGGCAGCGACGCCCCAGCGCCGCGAGCGTTCGCACAGCGACCACTCAGCTGATTGCTCGCATCTCGTCGAATGCGCGTCAATTCGTCTGGCGATTTTCATGACAGGTTTCCGAAACGCCGTACCTGCGACTTTCCCCATTACGGCAAACAGCTGTTTGTTGTAGTTCTGCTTGCAAATATGGTATCGAATCGCGCAGTGAGATCATGCGCTTGCTTGCGGAATGCTTGCCATCTACTACCAACTTGTTTCAATGGATGATATTTTTGTCGGACGGGTTGTTAACCAAAGCCGGCACAGTGCCGTGCATAGTTGATCGCCCTTCGAATACAAGCGAATTGATGGTTGCCAAAGGGGCGCATTACGCAAACAAGAGATTGGGTCTAAGAAGATTGGTCTGGCTGCCTATGGGAAGCATCAACGCCTTATGCCAAGCTCTTTCTTCAGTTCTTGCGCCTCAACTTTAAGCGCTTTGGCATTAGAATCGCACGAACTGGCATGTGCAACGCCAATGATTGATGCTAGAACAACGGCGCCTATTACGAATAGCCAGAAATAGAAGACGCTTGCAACATTTGAGAGATCGCCGCCGGAGCTAGAATAAGCGGCGACGACCAAGAGTATTAACAGAGGAACTCCAACGACAAGGCCCATGCCGAAGAAGCTCGTAGCATTAGCCTTGCTTTCTAGTTCCGGTATGCGCGCTTCAATCGTCTCTAAGCGCTCTTGGGCTGCTTTTCTTCTTTGGGCTCTCTTTTTCTGCTCCTCGGATTCCTCTTTCTTTTCTTCACTTGAGTACGAACCCTCGCCTTTATCGTAGAAGCGCCACCAATAAGGCGTTGACCCCTCTGATGAGCCAAGCGGGACCCATGCATCATTATCCGTGTCATATGCGATATCCGCATCGGGATTTACCCAGGTGCGATCGCCGTTTTCCATATACCAGTCACGCATAGTGCATCTCCGTCGCTTGTCGTAAACGTAAATGCCAGTTATTTAATTGGCTATTTCGACGCTTTAAGCCCGCAAGCCCGATCCATGTCATATTTGCTTAGCCTTAAGACAATGGGGGGCAGCTCGCTAATGCTCAAGCCAGCTTCAGTAACTCGACGTATTATCCAGTTGTCGCCTTCTTCGAGGAGCTCTTTAACGGAAGCAGATAGGTCTTCGTTTTGTTTGATTGCGCAGACAGCCCATTCAATGACGTGCTGTTTAGAACAGCCGGTTTCGTCCTTGGCTTTCGCAACCGACTCCTTAAACAGATTGTATGAAAGCGAAGTCTCCATACTCTTCTTGAACAAGGGGGACTCGGACAAAGCCGCGGAGTCTTTCGCAACAAAGGGATCGGCAATATACATTTCGACGAGCTCAGAGTAATTGTTCAGTAAGCCAACAAGATGATTAAGTGCTTCTTGAGCGGCTTTCTTTTGCTTGATTATCGACATTCGATACAGCCTTGCCATTTCTTTCCGCGCCGATGAGTAGTCGATTGTTTTGGCCATAAGATCAAACCTCCTGGGCTTTTAGGTAGACCTGAGAAAGTACGCGTTCTTCTGATTCTCAATTCGAAAGCTATCGGTTTAACAAGGGTCGAAAGTTGCTGGCTAAACCATAATACTGGGATTTGAAGCAACTAGGCAACGAACATAGAAGGACTTATCAACAGGGGGCGCAACAAAATATGATAGCTCGAGATTAATTATTGCGGCATTTCTGCACTCCCGAATGGTGTCCCAGCAAAACTGCAATATTCAACGAACTGAGGTTTTGTTAGCGTGTGAAAACCTACGATAAACGGCCGTTATTCGTAGCTGCCAGATTGTGCGCTAAATGCAATTGCCTTTTCAATAGCAATTCGGAGCCTTGATTCAATCAATCAAGGCTTGTGCCCCGTTTACGTATTCGTGCAACAATCAGGAATTCGAGCTTGACTTACGGGAACAGCGCAACTGCATGCAACCAGCAAATCAAGGTACATCCTATCTGATAAGTACAGTGATGTCTCAAAATTGTGCATTTGACCTGCATAATGGCAGCTGCTGAGCTACCAAAACAAGGTGTAGCCCTCAAATCTTTCATAGTATAATCGGACTTAATAGACGTGTGTTTGTGCGCGGAAAACGTGATGGTCACATCGCTTGAAGGAATTAGCTTACGTGCGTCTTCAGTTATTAAAGCAGAAGCGCCAGTTAGAAGAAAAGAAATGAACCGATTGCCTACCAAGAGTCTAATAATCTAGATATGGTCAGCTCATAAGGAGTAATGATGGGTTTCTTTGATAATAGACGCAAACAAAAAGAGATAGAGCGTCTTGAAAATGAATTACGTATCGTCACAAGCAAAATTGACTCTATCCATAGTAGGCGAGACAAATTAAACGCCGATAAAGAAAGCATTAATGAAAAGATTAGTAAAGCTCTCGACGAAGATTTAGAGAATATAAGGCGCAAGTATGGCGATGATGCTGTCTTAAAATGCCACAACGACTATACAAAGTGCATACACTCAATATTCAGGCCTTATTACGGGCTTCATTCTGGTGTTGATCACAACAGAATACTGTCGTCAATTTCTAATTCGCTACCACGCACGGTAAAACTGATACCGCAAGCAATTGAGACAGAAGCTGAGTTAGATAAGATTCGGAAAGAAATTGGTGACCTAGGTAGCAGTTCCTTCTTGCCTAGCAGACAAAGAGATTTGCAGCAACAAATAGAGCAGCTTAAAAAAGGATGCTAACAAACGTAATGAACTAATCATTTAGCTTATAGGGGGGTGCTTCGCCGCACTCCCTTATTTGACTAATCATCGTAGGGCTTTTCGAACAGAATCATCTGCGCCTCCAGGTTGTTTCTCGCGTAGCGAATCCTGATTGGCTCGTATGAGTCTGGCGGATTCTTCAAGTCCGATTCTGAAGCTTCCACGACATCAGTAATGTAACCGATTCTGCTGCTGTTATTGACCCTGCAAAGGCAAAACGCTTCCTCGCCGAGCCTTCTTTCGAGCTCCCCGAGCTTTTCCATCAGCGGCATGCTATCCAGAGGCAGTTCGCGCTCGTCGTAACCCAGGTACTGATAAACTCTAGCTAGCGCAGCTGCGGACATCGTCCGCCTTCCGCTTTCGATCTGCTGAATATAGTTCAGCGAAAGCCCCACGGCTTTGGACAGCTCTTTCGCAGTGACGCCATTCAGGTTTCTTGCCTTCGCCAACCAGCTCATAAGTCAACACTCCTCACAGAAAATCATGTCAATATTGACATGACATTATTATAATCCAACTAGGAAATGTTTCAATATAAGCAAGCCGGATCATGCTTGCCTAAAAATGCAAGAACAGCCAATATAGCGTTAACAGTAGGAGTTAAGGGCCTAGCTCATGTATGACTTGTCTGACGAACGATACTTCGGAACGTACGCCGAGCTTTTGCATGGCGTTCTTTGCTGCATGATTTACCAAGAACTATGCGAAGGTCGGCTGAAGTTGGCCGACGGTTCGAAGTACGCGCCTAGGACGGTTACCGTCATGGGCGTGACAACGTCAGAAGCGGATGCGTATGAAGCCGCTGGCATATACCTGTGGAAAGCAGCGTGTATGATTGCGAACGTGGATGAGAATTCAACCCGCTTCGGGAGCATGCCACGTCTCTACGATACCACCTGCAGTTTTGATTCTGGAGTAATGACCAGGTGGTCCGAGCATCCAGACGACGAATTCTGGCTAAGGGGGCTATTGCATGCGATGTACTCAAAGACCAGACTGGATAGCCTTAATATCCCTGACAGTATCCTTCTCGACAAGATAAATCTCGCGATATCCGCATTGTTCGAGGCCTCACCGTTAGACGGGGCCGCCACTCGACAGATGATTGCCAAAATGTGGGCCAGCTCGGCGCCTATACCGGACATGCGGAAAATTTCGCCTGAAAAACGGCAAACAGGACAGGCCAAGGCCAGTTCGGGAGGGTGCTATCTTGCGACAGCGGTATACGGCTCCTACGATTGCCCCGAGGTTTGGACACTGAGAAGATTCCGTGATTATCGTCTCGCAAAAACAGCAATCGGGCGCCTATTCATCCGCGCTTACTACGCCGCAAGCCCCGCTTTCATCAAAAGATTTGGATCGGCCGAGTGGTTCAACATGGTTTTTCGGGCGCCATTAACGCTGCTTGTAAGAGCTTGCCGAAGAAGGGGTTACAGCGACTTGCCATATACTGACAAGCCCTGGTAGCAGGCCCTGGCAGCAAGTCGCCTACTCCGTGTACACAGTACTCGGAGCAGCACTTGCCTCGGTACCGCCGAGGGATGCAAGCTTCAGCGGATGCGCGGAGCAAACCGGTTATGAAATCCCGAATTTCCATGTTCCTGTTTTGGGAACATTCGTCCCGTTCCACCGCGCGCCCCGCTAAGCTTGTGCGGGGGATGCCCCGCGCCCCTAAAGCGAACAAGATTGGCCCAGCCGCTTCAAAATCAAAAACTGGCCGGGCTGCGATACGGAGGAACGCCATCTTGGAGAAGCACGCCAAGCAGCTCCATGTCCGCATGTCCCAGGACGAGCTCGAGCGCGCCCGGCACCTCGCCAACAGCCTCGGCATGACGCTCTCGGATTGCGTTCGCGTCCTCTTGCAGCTTCCCGCCCCAACTGTGCAGCAAGGCGGCGCTTCGCTCATCGTGGTCGACCGCGGCACCGCTGTGGGGATCAGGCGCGAGCTGCGCCGCTGGGGCCACCACTACAACCAGGCCGTGCATGCACTCAACGCGATTGCCTACTACCTCCGCCTCAACGAGATGGACTCCGACGACGTCCTCGAGGAGCTCGGAAAGGCCGGCTTGAAGCTTGAAACCATGAACAGCGGAGTCGAATCCCTGCGCTCAGAGATCACCGAAATCTCGGCTCATCCGCGGGCTTTCATGTGAGGCATCCGATGCCCGTCCTGAAACCCATATCCGGCCATACCTCCGTCAAGCCCGCCATGCGCTACCTGGAGAAGAAGAACCGCGCGCTCGCGGTCGACTTCGTCAACATCGACGCCCCGGCCGAGAAGTCGGAGCGGTTGGCGTTCGATTGGGCTTCTGTGATGGACCGCACGCGCCAAGAGTCCGGAAACGACATCCCTTGGCGCGCAAAGCGCGTGCGCACGTACAAGCACTACATCATCTCGCCCGACCCCGAGGACGGCATCGACCTGGAAGCGCTCCAAGACCTCGCGACATCTTGGGCGCGTGAGCACTTCGGCGACTACGAGGTCGCCATCGTCTACCACGATGACAACGAACGCGGCATCCCGCACGCCCACGTCGTCGTGAACAACACGAACCTGGCCACAGGCCGCAGGCTGCAGGATCCCGACCCGACGGGGCTCAACCACTCCCTGCAGAGGATGGCAAACGAGCGAAGGATGAATCATTTCCCCGGTCTCTCAGGACCTTCGAGCGCGACCGGGCGGACCGAGAAGCAATTCCTGCACCGTCCGAAATCCCTCCAGCGCGAGTACGTCCGCAGCGCCGAGGCCGCGTTAATCGCCAAGGGCGAGTACTCCTGGACGGCCGACATCCGAGCGAGGGTGCGCATAGCGCGCACGGTCGCGCGCAGCGAGGCCGAGTTCAGAGGCGCGCTTGCCGCCATGGGGATCGCCGTCACGGGCAACTCCCCGAAAGCAGCACGCCGCGACTGGGTCTACAGTCTCGCCGACCATCCGACGAGGCGCATCTCAGGCGAGAAGCTCGGGCTAGCTTACGGCAGGGAGAGGCTGCTCTCCGCGTTCGAGCTCAACGGCGCCGGGCACCTTCCCGATGCGAGCGAGCGCGAGATTGCGCGCATCGCGAAGTCGGCGCTCGAAGTCGGCGACCTAGACGGGCTCAACCGCCTATCTCGGGCCCTTTCGGTCATCGAGGCGAACAGAATTGAGGACATGGGCGACTTGAAGAGGCTTGCCGAGCGAAGCCCCGAGCGGAAGGCGTGGACGGACCCCGACGAAAGCGAACACGAAGAACTGATCGCCTACATCGCCGAATCTGGGATCCTTCCCGAGCGCAGGTCGGCGCCTTCCGCATCCGTGCCCGCCAGCCGGCGCAAGGACGACTCCCGCCGCGGGACCCGCAGCCTCGCCGACAGGCAGCGCCAGGCCAGCAGGCAACGTGATGACCAGTTCCGAGGCGAATCGGAAAGAAGCAGCCGCGAGAGAGGCGATGCCAGGTGATCGTCAAGACCTACTACGATGACGGCAGCATCATAGTCTTCGACACGGACCACATGACCGAGAGCCTGCCGCAACACGGCAACCTTCTCACCAACTACGAAATCGACCTGAACGACTACAAAAGCGGGCGGATATGGCTCTCGTCGTTCTACCACGAGACGACCGAGCGATACCGAGACACCGTCGGCCCCAAAGGGCTGCCCGTCGCGCGACGGCGCGACGGGTGGAGCTTCCTTATCGCCGACGACGAAGACGTGAAAAGGCTCCGGCGTATGACCGTCGATGACGAGACCGTGCTCATCCGCGTCGCAGGCGAGCTCGTGAACGTCGCGGCTCTTCACTGGGCGTTCGACGTTGTAGACGACATCGTTCCGATGGCGATTGCCGCGCACGGCCATCTGGAAACCCAGCTTGTAAAAGAAGACGGTACGGATGTGGAAGCTGAAGCATGCAGCATGATGGGCTTCACCCGCGAGGCGTATCGGTCCGTTACGGGCACAGCGCGCTCCAATCGGACAGATGAGGACTCCGAGGAAGCGCGCGATCTCTTCTGAAGGGATATTTCCAGGTGTTCTGGGTCGTCCAAAGCCAAAACGGGGTCTTAGAATCGATTACAGCGATTCGCTGACCTGGGCTTTTGCAAAACCTCAAAATCGAAGCTTTAGCCGTGTTGACTTGCTCGTGAATCCTTATTCTTCGAAGTGCGGCCAGTTGCCGAACAGCACGTCGAACCAGTAGCTTGCCGAGACGCTCTCGTCGGCGGCGAGCAGCTTGAGCATCTCGGACTGCGCCTGCGGGTCGAGCGACTCGAAATGGCGCCGCATCGCCATGTCCACGCAGAGCCCCGCGTCGACGAAGTCCATGAGGCGCTCGCGGGCCTCTTCGGCGCTGTAGCTGTCGGGGTCAGCCTGCAGCTCCTCCCACCTTTTCTGAGCTCTTCCGTACTCATCTTCGACCTGCTCGAAGGTCTTGCCCTTGATCGAAGGCCTTGGGCGCCTCTTCGTTTCCTTGGGCATGCCGGCGGCCATGGCGCGCTCCGCATCGGCCACGAGGGCCGCGTTTCGCTTCGCGTTCCTGAGCCGGAGGGCCGCGGCCATGGACTCGTCGTCGATGTCCTCTTCTAGCAAGTCGGCGAACGTCGCACCGCCGTACTTCTCGACCGCAAGCTTCTCGACGTCGGCGGCGAACGCCGCCGCGTCCTCTGCGCGGATGGCAACCCCCGCGATGAGGTTGTCGTCGCGCTCGTCCTCAGTATCGTTGAAGTCGTACATCACAAGCTGGAGGTTCAGCTCGGAGAAATCTCTGCCCATACGGTACCTCCTTTGTCCTGGGGATGATTGTAGGCCAAGCCGTCTCCCTCGATGCGCAATCCGACAGGGGCTTGTAAAAGTGCGCTTCGGGTATTCCAGATTGTCCTGTAGCGAAACATGGCCTTGAACCTTCTCGGCGTTTCGATGCACTGGGATTATGCAAAACCGGCCTTTATGCCGAGCGCTACTCAAGTCCGTAGTCGAGCCTCTCCAGCATCTCAGCGAAATCGGCGATTGTCCTCGTCTGGGGGAACCCGAGGTAGTACTCCCGCTCGTACGAGTCGGCCGCATCCTCTGCGACAGGCGAATCCATGCCGGAACGCATGATTCCCTGGCGCCAGTAAAGCTTCCTGAACACCTCGAAATCGAACGGCTCCTTGCCGTCGCGCACCGCGGCATCGGCGGTGGATTGGCTACACTTGATGGGACAATTTCATGAGGGACTGGAGAACAGGAGAAAGGAAGTCCCGACATGGCAGATCCCAAGCATCCCGGGAAGTTTTCCGAGGAGTTCAAGCGCCAGATCGTGCAGCTCTACGACAACGGGAAGAGCCCCTCTGAGATCAAGGCCGAGTACGACATCGGCAGCTCGACCCTGCACCGCTGGGTGCGTGCCATCCACGAGAACGGCTCGACGGAAGCCGCCGACAACCGCACGCCCGAGCAGCAGCGCATCCTCGAGCTGGAGAAGGAGAACAAGCAGCTCAAGATGGAGGTCGACGTTTTAAAAACGGCAGCGCTGATATTCGCTCGAAAGTAGCCGCGATAACGGCGAACGCCGGCCGTTACCCGATATCGGCGCAATGCGATCTGCTAGGCGTGCCCAGGTCGACCTACTACAGGCTGCGCGGCGGGCCCGGGCCCGAGGATGCCGACGACCCGATCGCCGACACGGTCGAGGAGGAGTTCCGCAGGAGCGGCGGGCGCTACGGGGCCCGGAGGATAAAGAGGGCGCTGGCCAAGCGCGGGATCGTCGCGAGCCGCAGGAGGATAGGCGCCGTCATGAGGTCGCGCAACCTTGCAAGCTGCTACACGAAGGCCAAGTTCAGGCCGCATCCCGACAGGCCCAACGAAGCCGGACTGCCAAACGTCCTGAACCGCGAGTTCGACGGGCACGCCCCGCACACCCACATAGTGAGCGACCTCACCTACGTGCGCGTGCTGGGCGCGTGGTGCTACGTGTGCCTGCTCATCGACCTGTACAACCGCGAGATCGTCGGCCACGCAGCGGGCGCCCGCAAGGACGCCAACCTGGTCAAGGCCGCCTTCGCCACCGTCGCGTTCCCGCTTTTCGACATAGACGTTTTCCATAGCGACCGCGGATCGGAATTCGACAACGCGGCGCTCGACGAGCTGTTCGGGGTGTTCGGAATCACGAGGTCCCTGTCCAAGAAGGGATGCCCCTTCGACAACGCGGTCGACGAGTCAACGAACAAGACGCTGAAGGCCGAATTCGTGTACCAGGAGCAGTTCAGCAGCCTGTACGACCTGCAGGTCAAATTAAACGACTACGTCTGGTGGTACAACAACGAGAGGATGCATTCGACGTTGGGCTACATGAGCCCGGTCGAGTTCAGGAAGGCAGGCCTCAGTCTCTGAAGAAAATGTCCCGAAAAGGGTTGCCAATCCACGGCTTCGCGCAGGAAGCGCTCCTCGCCCCTCTCGATCGCCTCGATCTCGCTCAGCAGGTCGTCGGCGTAATCGAATCCGTCCATCGCGGCACCTCCTCCTCGGGCACAATCGTACCACGGCGCGCCATCAACGCCTATAATGGGAAGACATGGCGATCTGCGGCGGGGCGGAAGGAGCGCGCATGGGAATCCTCGACGACGTAAGGCGAGCGGCTACAGAAGAGCCTGCGGCAGATGAGCCTGCGGCCCCTGTCGAGCCCCTTCCCGAAGAGCTCGTTGAGGAGGCCGCCGACGTCCTGCTCTCCCTTGTGAAGGAACGCCTCGTGAAGGCCGCGAAGGAGAAGCACATCAAGTTCGACGAGAGGCAAGAGGGGCGCCTGCGCAAGCGCACGGTCAGGGAGAACTTCAGGTACGAGGCGCAAGTAAACGTCGGCTTCAACGTGGGCACGGAATCCTCGATACCAATGAGTACGGATAGGATACTCATCGGCCGCACCCCTCGTGCCAACCTATGCAAATCCTTTAACCGCTACATCGGGATCGCGGTCGACGAACACAACGTGGCCGGCTTCTGCAGGTCCAGCGAGCACCTCGAGCAGGTCGGCAGCGCGCTCCTGCGCAAGCTGCGGGACGAAGGGGTGGACGCCGATGTGAAGGTGGGAGCCGTACAGAAGTATAACGATTGGTCGGAAAAGTACTACTCAGAACCCTTCATTCTCGCCGTTTCGCGCATCCCCTGCGATAGCGAGGGGAACATCTGAGCCGAGTTGAGGTCGAAACCAATGATTTGGCCCGGCGTTGGCCGGGCCAAATCATTTTATGAGGGTTCCTCGAGCTCGTCATCGAGGCCGCCTGCTTGCAGGCAGTGCCACACTATGAGCGTGCACGCTGCCGCAAGGAGCCCGGTGGCGATCAATGCCGTGCGTTCCATGGCCGCTCCCCGCCATGGCCGTCAGGTACGTCATCGCGCCTGCGCACGAGCAAGGCGATGCCGGCAGCGCATGCCGCGGCGCCCGCCAGCGACGCGATGGGAATCCAAGGAACCTCGTCGCCTGTCTTGGGCATGCCGGGTTTGGGCGCGTCGGGCGCTTCGGGCGTGTCCGGATTGTCTACGACGACGGTCTGGCCGCCATCCTCGATGTCCCTATGCTCCGCCACGACGTCGCCGCTGGCGTCGAGGCATTCCTCGAACACGACGAGCTCGGTGCCCTCGGCAAGCTCGGAAGCGTCGAACTCGAACGACATCTCGACGGCGCCGTCGGACTTCTCGGGCGCGAACTCGGCGGAGGCCGTCACGGGCTTGCCGTCGGCTCCTACGAGCGGTTCACCCGTTGATTTCACCATCAGCGTTCCGTTCATGGTGTAGACCTCGCCGGGGATGAGCCCCTTGAACTCGACGGTGTCGACGACCTTCACCTTGCCGGATTCGATGACGTGGTCGCCGTCCGCCGCATCGGTGGCGGTGGTGCAGATCTGCGCGACTGTGACGGTCTGGCCCTCGTCGGTCAGGTCCTTATGCTCCGTTATTTTGCCGCCGTCGGGACCGTAGAGCTCCTCGAATACCACCAGGCGGTGCCCTCCGAGCTCCGCGACGTCGCATTCGAGCGTCACGGTCGCCTTGCCGGATGCGGCATCGGCCGTGAACTCGACCTCGGCGGTCACGTCCTCGGGGAGAAGGCCGCCTGCACGCTGGACGGACTTGCCGGTCTCGGCATCCATGAGGACGGCCTTCAGCGTGTAGGTTTCGCCAGGGGTCAAGCCTTCGAAATCGACCGCGTCGACGATGGCGGCGGTCCCGCCGGTCACGGTCTTGCCACCGACGTCGCTGGTCGCTGTGGTGCGGATGCGCACGACCCTCACGCTCTGGCCCTCGTCGTCTATGTCCGCGTGCGTCGCCACGAGCTTGCCGTCATGAAGCAGGTCCTCGAAGACCACGATCGTCTCACCTGCGAGCAGGCTCGCGTCGAATGTGAACTCGAGCTCGACGGACCCGGTCGATGTCATGGGCTTGAACGTCTTGCTCGCGGTGACGGGGTTGCCGTCGGCGTCGAGCAGGGGCTCGTTCTCGGATTTCACCATGAGCGTGCCCTCTACGGTGTACTCGCGTCCGTCGGTGCGCAGGTTCTCGTAGAAGACGGTGTCCTTGACCGTCACCTGCTCGGCGGCGTCGACGTAGGAATCTCCGTCGGAGGCGTCTGCCGCCTGGGTGCGGATCCTCTCGGAGGGCTGGTCGTCGAGGCTCATCCAGACGGCGCGGGCGACGGTCGTGTCGCGGGCGATCCAGAGCTCGCGCTCGACGAGCTCGTAGCCCGCGTTGCTGTCGCTGCGCAATTCCTTCAGGATGTAGTGGCCGTAGGGCATGGCACCGAGTTTGTCGTTGGGTGCCGCCATGCTGCCGTCCTCGCCGAGGCCGAACCAGATGCCCGCGCTTGTGTCGAAATCGGCGGCTCTGATGGTCTCCGATTCCGCGAGCTTGTCGTTGGCGTTGGTGTTGCGGGTATGCGGGTTCCAGCTCGAAGCGGTGGAGGCGTCGCCGTTGCGGTCGCACACCAGCACGTGGGCCTCGCCGGTTTCGGTGTTGGTGACGAGGAACGCGGCCTGGATGGCGGAGTTGGTGTCGTCGGCCTTCTTGGAGAGCTCGATATCGTTTCGGACCACCTGGTCGGAGAAGACGAGCTTGCCGCCTTGCGCATCGGCCTCGACGACGGCGCCGTCCTCCCTGATCTGGAAGGTGCGCGGCTCTCCGTCGGTCAGGAGGTAGCTCCCGTTGGTGGCCGTCTCCTGGACCGTGTAGGTACCGTAGGGAAGCGCGTCGGCGGACGTCTCGGCGACGTAGGCTCCGAGCTCATCGTTCCAAGCCGTCTCGATCGTGGCGGCGACCCCGCCGATCTCGACGGGCTCGCTTCCCACCACGACCGCGTTCTCGGATTCGTTCGTCACCGTGAACTCGATGCCGGCGAGGCAGGCGCCCTCGGTGGATGCGTGCTCCTTGCCGCCTACGGCCTCGGACTTTCCGAGCTCCAAATCGTCCTTCTCGATGCGCACGCCGCCTCGGATGACGTCGTCGGCGAGCGCCTCGGCGTCCGCCGTCAGGTCGGCCACGTCGCCGTCCTCTTCGACGGAGAACTGCTGGGTCCACCCCTCGGTAAGGAGGTAGCCCTCGGGGGCGGCCGCCTCGTGCACCTCGTAGCTGCCGTAGGGCAGGCAATTGCGGCATGAGGCGACGTAGGTGTCAGAGCCCTCGTCGTATTCCACGGTGATGCTCTTGCAGACCTCGCCCTTGGCGAAGGTCCCGCCGTCGATGACGACGGGGTTCTCGTTGAGGTTCACGATGTCGAGCACCGCGCCCGCCAGCGTCGCGTCGCCTTGCGGGACGTCGCCCGTCTCGGCATCGGCCTTGCGCACGTCGACGCCGCCCCTCATGACGCTGTCGGGGGATTCGGGGGCGTCGAACGTGTAGACGCTTTCGCCCATGGCGCCGTCATCGGTTATCTGGACGCAGAACTTCGCGGGAGCATTGCCGGCGCCGTCGTCGAGGACGTAGCCTCGCGGGGCTTTCGTCTCCTGGATCACGACGGTGCCCAAGGGCAGCGTCGGGGTGGTGCCGTCCGACTGGCGGTAGAACTCGGGCCCGCTCGCCTTGTACTCCTCGGCCAGGTAGCAGGAGCCGTCCGCATCGGTCCTGAGCACCCAGGTGCGCTCTGCCGCGCCGGAGGCTTCGGCGTCGGAGGCGGTGGCGTAGTGGCCCTTGTAGAAGGCAACGGTGAACTCCGCGCCTTCGAGGCTCGCAGCGCCCTGCGGCTGGCCGCCGAGGTCCGCGTCGGCCTTCGCGACGAGCATGCCGACCGGGTCGGACTTGGCGGTCTCGCTCACGGTGCCGCCGTTGACGGCCGCGGTCTGGCCGGCAGACACCGTCACGGGGTAGGCGCTCCCGTCGAGGGCGTATCCGGGCGACGGCGATATTTCCTTCACCCAGTACTCGCCGCTTTTGATGCGCTCCGCCCGTGCGCGGCCGTCGGCGTCGGTTGTCATCGATGCGGCGAGCTCCGTGCAGGCCTCGTCCGAGTAGACGCCGTACACGGCGCCCTCGAGCGAGTAGCATGCGTTGCCGTCCGTCAGCTCTGCCGACCCGGAGGCTTTCACGAGCTCGACCGCGCCCAGCTCGGTGACGCGCGGGATGACGCACACGCTCTGCGAGCTCGAGCTGTGCCATTCGGTGCCCCACGCCTCGAAGTTGCCCTTGTTCTGCTCGTAGTAGGCCTTCGCCGCGCCGTACACGTCCCAGAAGTCCGACGGGTCGGGCGAGACGTAGGCGTCCATGTAGCCGGCGTTGTACTCGCACCAGACCATGTACTGCAGGTAGCCGTAGTGGGTCGCGTAGCCCCACCACGGATACGCTTCGCTCAAGTAGCGGTCGTAGAGGCCTATGCGCATGGCCATGTCCGCGCTCATCCCCTCGGACCAGTACCAAGCGCCGTCGACGACCGTCGTCGTCACGTCGATGCACATGGCGATCTCGCCGTCGATGTACATGATGTTGTCGGCCCAGGAGTTTCCGGTGTTGCTGTCGTACTGCCGGAAGTCAAGCTGCTCTCCTGAGACGTAGATTGAGGCCTCGGCGGCGTACGCCTTGCCCGGCTTGGCCATCCATGCCAACCCCGGTATCGCGATGAGCAGGGCGAGCAGGATTCTCATCACCTTGCCCCCAGCGGTGGAAATTGCTTTCGTCTTCATGTCGAACACCCCCTAGCGGGCCTCATGGGATAAAGGGCGCGCTGCCGCCCCCTCGCGGGCGATCGACTCCGAGGCCTCGCGAGCGTGCTGCGCCCGCTCGTCGAGGCCGACGCCGTGCTCTTCCGCGTAGCGCCTGCGCGATTCTGCGAGCGCGTCCTTGATCTGCTTCGGCGAGACGACGACCGTGTCCTTCTCGCGCTTGCCGTCCTCGCCGATGACGGGGTTGCCCTCCGCGTCGAGCACGCTCTTCTGCAGCCATACTTCGCGGTCTTCGAGCAGCGGGATGTCGCGCCAGTTCTCGCCCTTGAACCGGGACGGGTTGACGTAGAGCGGGCTGAACTCGTATCCGCCGACGTCCTTGCCGTCGATGACGGTGCCCTTGGGCAGCGTCACGCGGTTGAACGTGCGCTGTTCGCCGGTGTTCCTGTCGGTGTACTTGATTCCCTCGCGCACGAAGCCCTCGTGCAGCGAGATATAGACGTTCTTCTTGGTTGCGTTTTCTCCGGACATTCGCGTCCTCCTTCGTATCGTTTCCCCGTTTCGCGCGGCCTATGAATTTGGAAGCCGCCGCGCATGCCTGGTCATGTCGTTGGTGGTGGCATCGCCTTCCTCCTTTCCTCCGGCCGGCCGCTAACCGCCCATGATGTCGCGGGCCCACGACCCGCTCTTCACGAGCGCGAGTATTAGCAGGATGCACATCGCCAGGTACTGCAGCGCGTAGGACAGCCCCCCGACTATCGAGTCGATGACAGGGGCGCCCGCCGATGCGGCGTTCAGGCCCCCGAGCACGACGGGGAAGCTCACGAGCAGCACGAGGATGATCACGCCGGCTAGGCACACCGCGGCGAAGTTCTTCAGGTAGCCCACGCCCATCTGGCGCGTCTCGTCGAGCGACATGAGCGCGAGGGGCACGGGGCTGAACGCGGCCATGACGTAGATCTGCACGGCTCTCGCCCAGCTGACCACGAGGGCAACCACGTAGGCGACGATGACCACGAGCCAGCTCAGGAGCGCGACGACGAGCATCGCGAGCAGGGCGGCCACGTCGTCGTCGGTGGTGGTGATGCTCACCGTGGTCAGGTCGAGCTCGCCTCCGGTGCCGAAGAGCCCGGCCACGCGGCTGATCGCGAGCCTCGTGACCTCGTAGACGGCCCGCATGATCTCGAAGCTGTTCTGTATGAGGAACAGGAACACCGCGAAGAAGACGAGCATGAACACGACCTCTTTAACGCCGGGCATGCTGGCGTTGCCGTCCATCTTCTGGGAGACCTTGATGAGCTGCACGGTGAAGACGAAGCCGAGGATGCCGCAGCCGATGGGCAGTATCGCCACCTGCCAGACGCCGTGGACGATGTCGAACATGGTCACCGACCCGGCCGACCCGAGCATCTGCGTGAAATCCGCCGATAGCACGCCCTCGGCGCCGATGCCCTTGAGCACGTCGACCTGGCTGTTGAAGATCCAGTTGCATGTGTCCCGCAAGATCCCGCAGAGCCACTTGTTTATATCGCCCGCTATGTCCGCCCAGGCGACCGACGGCGCGAGAATGGCGCTGCAGGCGGCGAACGCGGCCGCGAAGGCGAGGGCGAAGCGCCTATCCGAGACCATATCTTTCACAATCGGGGCCATGGCGCTACCCGCTCACCGTGAAAGCGCCGTCGGAGTAGCGCACCGACAGTATCGTCGCTGCCTTGTCGTTGCAGTGGTAGGTCGCCGTCACCCGCCCGTTCGCGATGTCGAGGTAGACCTCGCCGTCGAAGGTGGCCCTGGTGGCCGTGGGCACGCGGTCGCGGCAGTACGAGGCGATGGCCGCTTCCAGCTCCTCGTCCTTGCCGTCGATGAGCGTCGTGTAGGGTTCCGTCACGCCTTCCACGGACACTGGCTCCTTCGAGCCGTTTCCCTGGACGTAGCGCGAGGCGTTGGCGAACCCGTCGCTGCTGACCGTGAGCGACCCTTCGCGGCCGTCGATCGCGATTATGCAGGCGAACGGGCCGGATCCGTCGCGCGTCATCTCGACGTCGAGGCTCGCGTGGTCGTCGTCCTCGCTAGCGCCGGTCACCTCGAAGGCTGTGACCTTCACGCCGGCCGAATCGGATTCGACGAAGCTGCCGTCGCGGAAGGCGACGGTCTTCGACGCGTCTCCCTCGGCCTGCCACGCATGGGATCGTAGCGCCTCGATGGCCTTTTGGACCGTGTCCGAATCCATTTTCCCTCCCTCCGTTTCTTGTTCCTCTGCCGCCTGCTGCGAGGCGCCCGGCGTATCCGGGACCGCCGATTCGACCGTCCGCGTCGCCGCGCAACGGACGACGGAGCTCGCCACCAGAATCGCCGCGGCGCCGATGGCCGCCGCGACGAATACCTTGTTCTTTCGGTCCATTCCCTTTTCCTTTCCCTCGGGGCTGCTATCTGATCTGCACGGCGCACGTGAAATACGAGATTCCCGCCGCCTTGCGGCAGACGTCGCCTTCGTTTGGCTCGTGGATGTACTCGTCGCCCCCGACGTAGATGGCGACGTGACCCGGGCGCCACAGGATGTCGCCGGGCTGCGCTTGCGAGAGGGGCACCTTGCGACCGATCTCGGCCTGGTCTTCCGAATAGTGCGGAATGTAGATTCCCGCCTGCGCGTAGCAGTACTGGGTGAGGCCCGAGCAGTCCAGCCCGACGCCGGGAGTCGACCCTCCCCAGACGTAGGGAACGCCGAGTTGGGAGTAGGCGGCTTCGACTATCGTGTTGCCGGAGGCGACGCCGTTGCGGTAATCCTCGAGGCTGATGCCGTCGAAGCGCCTGAGCCCGTAGGTGTCCATGACCGACTTGAGCGACTCGACGTAGCTTGAGCTCGTCGCGTACCCGGCGTCCTTGAGGCCCTCCGCCATGAGGTCGGAATCGTGCTCGGCTATCGCGCGCTGTATGAGCTCGTTTCCGGCGTAGCGCTCGTTGGCGAGCAGCACGCGAGAGCGGAACACGATGCAGTCCTTATATGACTTGAAGCTCGTGAAGTCGGCCATGATCGTCACGTACTCGCCGCCGTACTCCTCCTGGGTCGACCACGACGACTTGCCCGAGACCTCGGGGCAGCCGCCGAAACTGGATGACCATTTGATGCCGAAGAGGTTGTTGTCCTGCACGGCGAGCCCGCTCATGTGGTCGCCCATTCCCGACTCGCATATGATCTGCGCGATGGTGCATCCTGCGGGATGCCCGTAGGTTTCCTGGCACTCGATCGCGGCTTCGACCATCTCGGCGGTTATGTAGGGTGGAAGGCCCGCGAGCGCGGCCTTCTTAGCCTCGCCGTCCCAGAAGCCGAAAAGCGCGCTCACGGCCTGGGAGACCACGAGCGCCGCCAGCACGAAGCACACGACCCCGGCGAGCACGCCCGCAGCCGGGGCCGCAGCCGATGAGGCCGCTGCGGCCAGCTTGGCGCCTGCCGTCTTCCGGGCGGTTTGCGCCGCTGCTGTTTGGGCGCCTTCGGTCTGCACGGCCCGGGAGGATATCCAGGCGCGTCTCGACTGGATCCTCGCTTTCGCCGTTTTCGCCTCGCGCGCCGCGGCTTCCTTCCTCTCAGCGCCACCGGCCACATGGGCGGCGGTCGTCTTATTGGCACTCGGGGAGGCCTTCCTCCCGGCTTCGGATGACCCGGCGGGGCTGCCCGGCTTCGACCGGGCGATGTGCGAGAGCGCTTTGGCGTCCCTCCTGAGTTCGGCCGTTCCCTCGAGCTCGTCGGAGTCATCTAGCTCCTCTGCAGCCGCATCCGCGATCGCCGCCCGCAGGAAATGGTTTCGCTGCAGCGAGACCTTCTCGCCGCCGCCGCCCCTGGGCCCTTGCGCGGTCGTGGACGGCCCGCTTTCCCGCGGCCGCCCGCCGCGCCTCGTGCCGGCTTCGGCATCTTCCGAAGCGGTGCGCCGCGCGAGCACGGAAGCGTCGGCATGGCGCGCGTTGCGCACGATGCCCGACGTCACCGCGTCGGTGCGCGTCGTGGCTGCTACCTCGGATGCCGCGCGCTCGCTGCGCGCCACGTCCGCCGCCTCGGACGTCGCCTGCGACCTGAAGGCCTTTTCCTGGAGCTGCGCCATCTCCATCAGCCGACCCGCTGCTGCCTGTCGGCTCGCTTCATGGCCGCCACTTCGTCGGGCTTGGTGTTGAACAGGTCGTAGAGCGCGCCCTTGGGGAAGTCGTCCTTGATGGGGATGCGCGCGCCGCCCGCGATGAGCATGCCCTCGCCGGCCCTGATCGACTCGTCGATGTAGCCTTCCTCCTGCGAAGAGAAATCGAGCAACTCCGCCCATGCCTTGCGGTCGAGCGGGGACTGCTTGTGCAGCAGGATGAAGTCGGAGTTCAGCACCATGTTGCGCGCCTCCTCGTGCTCGAGCATGTACACGCTGTTCTGCGTGATGCCCGTGCAGATGAGGTTGAACTTGCGGCCCTCGGCCCAGAACTTGCTGAAGTAGCTGATGATGGCGGGGTGCCCGAACAGGCTCTGCACCTCGTCGATGTAGAGCCAGGTCGTGACGCCGCGCTCGAAGTTGTAGTACATGCGGTTTCTCACGCATTCGAGCACCGCGATGATGCCGAAGGCCCGCATGTTCTCCGAGAGGTCCTTGAAGTCGATGTTGGTGATGCGCTTCTCGAAGGTGACGTTGGACTCGTAGTTGAAGAACGACAGCGCGCCCTTGACGTAGCGCTCGTAACGCAGTGCGATGTCGCGCGCCTCGGGCTCGGGCTGCTCGAGCAGAATCGCGTGGAAGTCGCCGAGCAGCGGGGTTCGGCCCTCCTCCGCGCAGCGCGCGTAGGCGAGCTCGACGCAGCGGCTGATAATCGACTTGTCCGCCTCGGGCAGTCCCTGGCTGCCCTCGGCCATGGTGGCGGACGAGAGCGCGAGAAACGCGTCGATCTTGAAGGCCATCTGCGATGCGCTTGACTGATGCGCCACGTCCGATAGGTCGAAAGGATTGAGGTGCGTGTTGGCGTCCGGCGCGAAGCGTATCGACTCGCCGCCGTTGCCGGTGACCACGGGGCTGTACTCGCCTGCGGGGTCGAGGATGATGATCTCGTCCTCGGGGTAGGCCAGGATGGTGTTCTCTATCTCGCGCTTGACGGAAAACGACTTGCCCGATCCCGGCTTGCCCGCCACGAACCCCATGGGGCTCGCGAGGTGCTTGCGGTTGCAGAGCACGAGGTTCGAGCTCTGCTTGTTCTGGCCGTAGTAGCCGCCGCCGTCCTGGGCGAGCTCCTGGGTGGCGAAGGGCATCTGGATGGCGACCTGGGCGGTCGTCATCATCCGACTCGTCTCCACGTGGTTGTGCCCGAGCGGCAGCACCGAGTTCATGCCCTCGCGCTGCCGGTAATCGAGCGTGTCGACTTCGATGGAGTTGCGGCGCGCCGTCGCCACGATCTGCATCACCTGGTCGTCGAGCTCCTTGCGCGTGGGCGCGTAGGTGTAGGCGAGCCCCGTGTAGACGAACAGGCGCTGGTTCTTGTTCTGCAGGTGGTCGAGCAGATCCTCGGCCTCTTCCTTGGAGTATTTGAGCTCCGAGGGCAGTATCTGGAAGTCGTAGCCCTTCTTCACTGCGCTCATCTGCTCGTCGATGATCTCCTTGTCCATCCACGCCAGGCGCTTCTTCACGAACGCCACGGCTTTCGCCTTGTCGATGGCCTGCACGTGCAGCGTCATCGCGAGTGGGATGGGCAGGTCGATTACTTCGGCGAGGCAACGGTCGGAAAGCTCGCTGCCGAAACGGTGCAGGCTCAGCACTTCGCACCACGTCCCCTCGCTCTTGAAGCACGTGGCTGCGCCTTCCGGCTTGAAGTCGAGCGACATCGGAGCGATGAGGTCCTTGGTTGTCGTGCCGTGCGGACCAACGGCTTCCCAATCGAAGGAGAAGTTCTGCCCCGGACGGAGCAGCGAGTGTATGGTCCTCAGGCGCTCCTCGCCGTCGAGCATGCGGGCGCCGCTCTTGATCTTCGCGAGAGTCTGCACCGCGTCTGCGCGCATGCGCGCGAGCTTCGGAATTGCGGCGTCAACGCTTCCGGCGCCGACGGAAAACGTGAGGTAGCGGTTGCGCACGAGGTTCGAGACCCCCTCGCGCATCTTGTCGTTGAGTATCTTGTTGTACTCGGCTGCATAGGCCGCGGTGGCGGGGTCGTCCGTCCGGAAGAACGCCTTACGGCCTATCTCGGATGCCGGTATCGGCGTGTTCACGACCGACAGCTGCACGCAGGTCTCGGCGCCGAAGTAGTCGAACAACTGGCACCAGCTGGAGAAGATGGCCTGCTGGCTCTCCTCGCGCGCGGACTGGTAGCTGATGTCGTCGAAGGCGATGGTCTGGCTGAACAGCCCCTCCTCGACCTGGCAGGTGCCGTCGCGGTACATGAGGTCGTAGCCTATGGCCCCGCACACGTCCTTGGCCGCTCGCCGGCGCCTGCGCTGCCGCGCCGTCTGGTCGGTGAGCTGCTTCTCCTGTTCGCGTATGCGCACGTCGATCGACTTCGAGCGCCTTGCACGGCGAAGCCTCCTTTCGTCGGCGGCACCCTCGGCCTCGGGGACCTTACGTTTCTGAAAGATCACGGCGTTCCGCCCCCTTCCTCTTCGCCAGCCTTCTCGCCCTGCGGTCGGGCTTTGGCTTCTCGATTTGGGCGAGCGCGCCCACCCCGTTGCACGCCCTGTACGCGAGCTTCCCGTCGGAGAGGACGTGCTCCATATACAGGGGGACGAACTTCTCGGCTGTGAGGCCCTTGGGACGCCAGAAACCCGCGAGCCAGAACGGCATCGAGCAGGCCATGACGGGCAGAGTCGCGTCCGAAACCTCGATTCCGAGGCAGAAGTAGCTGACCGCGGCCGCGGCGACGGAAGCGGCGAGCCCGCCTGCGGTGCAGGCGAGCGTGCGCACGGACATCTTGCCCACGACCTTCTCGGTGTACTCGCCGATGTCCTTGTGTACTGCTACGCTGAGCATGCTGGCACCTCCTTATGCCGGCAGCCAGCTCGTGTCGAGCTGCCCGAAGTACACCGAGGCTGCGATGATGATGGCGCCGCCTGCGATGGTCGATATGGCGCTCGCTATCTGCGCGCCGCCCTGCTGCTCGCGGATGGCCAGGCCGAGCGAGACCGCGCCCCATACGACCAGGAAGCCGCCTAAGAACGTGACGCAGCCCGAGACCAGGCTGATGATGTTGTTGAGCATCTTCGCGCTCCTTCGTATCCCGGCGCGGCAGTTGGTTGTTGGAAGCGCCGCGCCATGCCTTTACAATTCGGTTGGAGCCTCGCGCTCCTTCGTATCGGGTGGCGGCCCCCTCCTCGGAGTTGGAAGCCCGTCGAGGGCCGGGCAGCTCGGCCTGGTCGCCGCCTTTTCGTCGCCGGGACTCATCGGCCCTCGCCGCGCCTTTCCATGTACTCGCCGAAATCGAACGGCTCGGCGTACGCTGCCCCCTCGTGTCCCGGGTAGGCCTCGGGGTAGAGCGGGTGCATCGTCACGTCGTATTTGCGGTCGACGAGCGGGTCGGTTCCCGCGATGAGCACGATCGCCTCGTCGCGGGAGAGCTTGGCCACCTCCGCGGCTTGGATCAGGTCGCGCTCGAGCGTGTTCCAGTTGCGCGTGGACGACGGCATCGCCCCGCGGCTCTCGTTCCAGGTGACGGTGCCGACGGTCTGCTTGCCGACCGTCTCGGATATCTCCTTGACGGTATCCGTAGACTTGCCGCCCAGGAACAGCGTCGTGTCGCAGCAATCGACTATCACCGAGGCGTCGTCGCCGTACTTGGACTTGAGCTGGGAGAGGGACTGCAGGCCGACCGACATCGAGATGTTGCGGCTCCGGATGACGGCCACGGCCTTCTCGACGTCGGGGAGCTTCCCGATGTTGGCGAACTCGTCGTACATGAGCTGCACGGGGACGGGCAGGCTGCCGCCGTACTCGACGAGGGCCCGCTTGCATAGGATGTTCATCGTCTGCCAGAGCATGATGGCGAACAAAAACGAGTAGAGGCCCGAGGTGTCGGACATCACGGCGAAGATCGCCCGGCGCCCGTCCGCGTCGCCGAGCTTGTCCAGCTGCATCTCGTCGAAGCTCACGAGCTCGCGGACCTGCGGGATGGCGAAGGGCTCCATGCGCACGTTGCACGAGACGATTATCGACTTGAGCGTCTTGCCCGCGGCGTCCTTGAACATCTTGTAGTGCAGGAGGCAGAAGTCGTCCTCGACGGCGACGGGCTCGGATACCCTCACCCAGCGGCCGCCGCCCCCGGCCGGCTCGTAGGAGCTTCGCCGCGTGCAGTCGTATGAGCCCTCCGCATCGGTCGACTTGACGTAGCGCATGCCCGTCTCGATCTCGTTGAACAGGAGGTCGAGCGGGCTCACGTAGTCCTCGTCGCTCTCCTTGGCCTTCGCGAGCGACAGCAGCGTCACCAGTCCCGACAGCGACCGGTTTCGCTTCGGGCAGTACTTGACGAGGTATCCGATGAGCGCCACGTATAACAGCCGCTCGGCATCCTCCCAGAACTGCTCGGAGCTCTGCTCGCCCTCGCCTTTCGTGTTCTCGATGAAGCACGTGACGAATTCCAGGATGTCGGCCTCGTCGCGCACGTAGGCGATGGGGTTGTAGTGCAGCGATTTGGAGAAGTCGACGGTGTTGAACGAGAGCACCTCGTAGCCGTGCGCCTCGAGCAGGTGCCCGAGCCTGGGAAGCGATTCCCCCTTGGGGTCAGTGACGAGGTAGTTCGCGTTCATCTGCATGACGTTCGGCTCGAAGTAGCCGCGCGTCTTGCCCGAGCCCGAGCCGCCGACGACGAGCACGTTGCGGTTGCGCTCGTATCTCCGGTCGTGGTCGGGCCGGCTCATCGCGAGGCCGTAATGCTCGGTGAAAATGATGTTGCCGGAGAAGTCGCGTTCGTCCATGAACTTGCGGCCCTCCTTGCGCGTGCCCCACTTGGCGGAGCCGTGCTCCTCGCCGACGCGGTCGGGTCTGCCGTGCGAGATCGCGTAGGCCCACGCGATCCAGACGGCGCATGCGCCGATCAGCCCCGTTGCGAGCGGGGCTGCGGCGAGGGAGAGCGCGCCGTTTGAGGCAACGAAGCCGGGCAGCGCGGCGAGCGCCGGCATCAGGTTGGCGACGGGCTGGCCTTCCATGGAGAGCAGGCACGCGGCATACGAGTCGGCCGCGAGGAACGCGGCCGCCGACAGAGCGGCCGCGGCGGCCCAGCCGCCCGCCTTGCCGCTCATCGCGACCTCAGTTCCTG
>JAFRGA010000051.1 GCA_017434045.1 Eggerthellaceae bacterium | reverse complement strand
TAGCTGCGCAAGCGGCTACGCACCCCGCCGCCGACCCGGACTGCTGTTCCAATCTGTTCGCCCAAGCCGGCGGCGGGGCGCTAAGCCTACAGCTGCTCGCATTTTGGAATAATAGAGATTGTAGCTGCGCAAGCGGCTACGCACCCCGCCGCCGACTCGGATTGCTTGGGTTGTGAATATGGCCAGGCCGTATTCAGATACTGGTTTCTGTCTTGATACCGGCTGCGCTTTATTCCTCCGTGAGAAGCCACGTGTGCGGCACGGGGAGCGCTCCGCCGATGACCGCCGCCAACCCGCTCCACAGAATGCCGGTGAGCGGGAAGCAGAGGGCCAATATGGCGACGGAGAGGAGCGGCTTGCGCGTGACCCCTGCCAGATAAGCCGATGTGACTACCGTGACCATGAGCATCGGGTCGGCGCCTGTCAAGGCCGCGATTCCGTAACCACAGGCCACGCCGGCGAAAATGCTGGGGAAGAAGCTTCCGCCCATCCAGCCCATCCGGATGCACATCGGCGTTGCAACAGCTTTCAGCAGACCGGTCCCGACAAGCGCGATGACCGTCCACGTTTGCCACGTTCCCATAAGCTCATGGCTCTGCGTTTCACCGGGGAAGAGGACGTAGGGAAACACCATCGCCAGAGCTCCTAGCACAATGCCTGCAATAAGCGGAGCCGCTAGCGCTGCATAGGGGGAGGCGCCGAGGCGCTCTGCAAGACGAGAGAAACCGTAATCCGAGGCGTGGTACACAAGAGTGAGGGCATAGGCTGCAACCAGGCAGGGAAGCGCCCAAAGGAAGTCGGCCCCTGTAGCCTGTATGGCCCCGAAGCGAGGTAGCCCGGATTCTGTCTCGAAGAGCGCGGAGAACAGCGCGATTCCCCCAAATGCACCGATGGCGGCAGCCATGTACAATACGATTTTCACGCTGCGGCGCATGTCGTAGGCGTTGGGGCGCAACGCGCGCGCCTCGTCTGGGTTGTCTGGCTCCGATGACACCAGGGTGTCGTCGGAGGGCGTGCTTTCGGCGCCTGCCACGATTCCGGCGAGCGGTGCGCCGAAAATCGCCGACAGCGTAGCTGCTATCGTGACGTCGGCGATGGCCCCGATGCGCAGACCTGCGATCTTGAGCCTGTCGCGGATCCAGCAGCATCCGGCCGTGATGATCCCGGTAAGGCCCGCCTCGAATCCGATCGAGCCGCCGAAAACGAGGGGCAGCAGGAAGCTGACCACGGTCTTGAGCGGACCATGGAGGTTGTATGTGCTGGTCTGCTTGAACTCGTGCATGACCTCTTCGAGGCCGCGTATGCGACTGCCCGTGAAAAATGTCCACAGGCCGATGATCAATCCGCCCAGCGTGCAGGTGGCGAGGGGGAACCAAACGGCGTTCACGCTCCCACCCAAACCGTTCCATATCAAGCTCGTCAACCATATGGAAATGTTCATGACGGTGAAGACCGCGAACCCGATCACGAAGCCCACCGCGAGGGCCAAAGCCACGAACCCGATGCTCACCACAGTCGTTTCGCTCGCAGTACGCGCCGTTTGCCACGTGTCGCGAACATAAGGCCGCCGGTCGGCGCGGTCCTGCGAGTCTTCCGAACCTCTATCGTGGATGCTTCGGCGCATGGCTTCCTTTAAAAATGACGATGCTGCAAGACGACATGATACAGCTTCGCATTCTCGCCAGCACAGAAGGAGGTGATTGTTTTAACCGTTTTAATCCAACCATCCAGACATCATGAGCCCCGATGATTCAAGTAGATTGCTAGAGCAGGTCAGCTACCTCGTAGATGAGGCGCTCGCTCTTCTCCCAGCCGAGGCATGCGTCGGTGATGGATTTGCCGTAGATGCCGCCTCCAACTGGCTGGTTGCCGTCTTCTATGTAGCTTTCCACCATGAAACCCTTCACGAGCTGCTTCAAATCGGAGCTGTGCCGGCATGAGTGCAGGACCTCTTTCAGCACGCGCGGTTGCTCGAAGGGATTCTTCCCACTGTTCGAGTGGTTGCAATCAACGATGAGCGCGGGGTTGGCCAAATCCCATTTCGCATAGAGCTCGGCGAGGTAGAGCAGCGTCTCGTAATGGTAATTGGGGTGGGTTACACCTTGACGGTTCACATAACCCCTGAGGATAGCGTGGGCGTGGGGGTTGCCATATGAATGGCCTTCCCATCCACGATAGATGAAATCATGCTCGTGTTGGGCTGCCATGATGGCGTTCATCATCACGGTCAAGTCGCCGCTCGTGGGATTTTTCATGCCTGCGGGGCACCCTGCGGCACTTGCGGTGAGGCGATGCTGCTGGTTCTCGACGCTGCGGGCGCCGACTGCCGTGTAGCCCAGGATATCATCGAGGTACTTGTAGTTCTCGGGGTAGAGCATCTCGTCTGCGCAGATGAAGCCCGTCTCCCTGACGGCGCGCATGTGCAGCTCGCGCGTGGCGATTATGCCCTTGAACAGGTCAGGGCTTGCTGTGGGGTCGGGTTGATGCACGAGGCCCTTGTAGCCGTCGCCGGTGGTGCGGGGTTTGTTCGTGTAGACGCGCGGCACTATCAGCAGCTTGTCGGCGACCCGCTCTTGAACGGGGACCAACCGGGTGATGTAGTCGACGACGCTGTCCTCGTTGTCGGCTGAGCAGGGGCCGATGATGAGCACGAGCTTGCTGCTCTTCCCCTCGAAGATGGATTTCAGTTCAGCCGTGCGTTTCTCGACGATATCGGAGAGGTCGCCTGTGAGCGGGTACATCTCCTTGACTTCCATGGGGATGGGAAGCTTCCGCTTGAAGTCCATATTCATCATGTTCATACTGCAAGGCCTCCTTGCCTGGCGCGTTGGGTTTAGGTGTGAATGATAACGTCTTACAGAGCCATGCGCTACTGCACCGTTCCACTTTGGGGATGTGTCCAGTCCTCTATCAACCGATGCTGCCAGCGCTTGCTGACATCCATCGTGCTTTGCAGGAACTGCAAGTAAAACGAGCGCAGCTCATCGTCCTCGATTAAAGAGCCTTGTCTTTGAAGGATACGCTCTTCCTGTTGCCTGTCTTCGATGGGAAGTTCCCGCTCGAACTTGTACGCGGCGATCTCGCGAACGGCCTCCATGCGTTGCACGAAGAGGATCGCCATCTGCTCGTCGATGGATTCGATAGCTTTCCTGGACTCCGTTAGCTCCATCTCATTCACCTCGCCATACGCTTTGAGTCGATAAAACTGGTCCTGCCCGAGCAACAAGGCCGAATAGTACCATAAAACTCAGGGATGAATGTCCTTCTACCCGACCAGAGCGAACAATCGAGATCGCTATTCACACTGCAATGTCATTCAGTTAAGCGGCCCCGGTCAGCGGCGGGGTGCGTAGCAGCTTGCGCAGCTGCAAACTTCTATGATTTCAAAATGCGAGCAGCTGTAGACTTAGCGCCCCATCGCTGACCAGGGCGGATAGCCTGTGGTCAATGTGAATAATAACCGATTGAGAAGAACGGTGCGAACAGAAACGTCGCATGGGAATGGAGACGGTCATCTCAGGAAAAAGAGCCGCCATCGGATGCTCCCGATGGCGGCTCGTTGTATTTACGATGCGGAATCTGACAGTGTCAGGGCCTATTCTAGTTGGCAGCAGACACCTTCGAGTCAACGTGCATACCCATGCCGGCGGTGTGCGAAGACACCTCGGAGGCGAGGTAGAGGGCGGCGTTGGCCACTTCCTCGGGTTTTGCGTAACGCTTGTCCATGGCGTACTGGCCAGCCAACATGGCCTGGGCCTCTTCATGGGTCATGGTGTCGCCGAAGAAGTCTTTCTCGATGCGCAGCATCATGGGCGTATCAACTGGGCCGGGGCAGATGTAGTTGACATGGATGCCTGCGGGACCAAGTTCGAGGGCTACGCACTTCGTGAGGCCGGCGACCGCGTACTTCGAGCTGACATAGGCGCTATTGCCGGCAGTTGGCTCGTAGGCTGCTGCAGATGCGATGACGACGATGGCGCCCTTGCCGTTCTCGATGAGCGTGGGAGCGGCGTACTTCATTGTCAACATGACTGCGAACACGTTCATCATGTACGTTTCCTCGAACAATTCGAGGGTCATGTCTTGCACGGGGTTTGCCTTGCCCTCGTACCCGGCGTTCGGAATGACGATGTCGATGGTGCCGAAATGGGCTTTGGCGGCCTCAACGAATCCCTTGATGTCTTCTTCCTTGGTGAGGTTTGCGACGAAGCCTTTGACGCGGTCTTCGCTCTCTCCAAGTTCAGCGGCAAGCGCATCGATCTTTTCTTGGCGTGTGGACGAGAAAGCAACCTTGGCACCTTCGCCGAGGAACGCTCTCACGATTGCGGAGCCGATGCCGCCCGTACCACCCGTTACCAGAACGACTTTGTCTTTGAGCTTAAGATCCATTGCAAATCCTTTCTCACGAAGCTGAAACGACAAACTCATACTAAGTCACAAAAATACGACGCTAGTAGGAATATGGAACAACAAAAAATTCCTATAGTAATAACTCACCAATCTTTGTACTAATGTCCCATTATTTATCGAATTATTTGCCTTGGGTAGCGCAGCTAAGTGGTATTCATAATCATGAACTGAAATGTTTGGTGTTCTGAGGCAATCTGTGGTACTTGAGGTGGCAATGGAGCAGCGCATGAACATACTGGTCAGTGCCTGCCTGATTGGGGAGGCGTGTCGCTACGACGGGAAATCGCAGCCGTGCGAGAGAGTCAAAGCGTTGGGAAAGGCCCATAACCTTATACCCGTTTGCCCGGAACAGCTTGGTGGATTGCCGACGCCGCGCATCCCATCGGAAGTGCAGCCCGACGGCCGCGTGGTAAACCGCGAAGGCGTCGACTGCACTCAGGCCTTCGTCAAGGGCGCGCAAGCTGCCGTTTCCATCGCACGCGACCGCGGGTGCACGTGCGCCATCCTCAAATCCAGGAGTCCTTCCTGTGGTGTGAAGGAAGTGTACGACGGCACATTCACCGGGACGATCGTACCTGGTCAGGGTAAAGCAGCGTCGGCGCTTAGCCAGGCGGGCATCATGCTTTCAGATGAAACCGACTTCGAGGCACGCCTCGGGATAGAAGCGCCCCTTCCTTCGTGAGGTGCGGAGAGCCTCTTCGCATTAAGCGCTTAGCGTAAGTTAGATTTGTATTCCCATGGCTTTTGCCTATCAGGCGTTACGCTACGAGCCAGGTGTATTTCTCCACGCTGTACAGCGGCACGAGGGGAATCATGATGGGTGTTGTGCGCACATAGCGTTGATACTCCGGGTCATCGCCGTAGGTACGGTTCTGGCGAATCTCCAAGCGTCGGGCCCCGCCGAACATGACGTAGATAATGCCCAGGTAACCCACGATTGCGACTATCCACTGCAGAACGCCGGCGTAGATGGTTATACCGCCGATGAAGACGCCGGTCCAGAACAGCATTTCGCCGAAGTAGTTCGGGCAACGCACGATGCGGAACAGGCCCGTGTCGACGAAGCGCCCGGGATTCACCTTCTTCGCAGCGTTCTTCTGCAGGTCGGCTGTGGTCTCTACGATAAGGCCTATCACGCTGATGAGCATGCCCACGATGAGAAGGAAGTCCGTTCCGGCTTCGTTGGCCACCCTGAACGTCACCGGCGAGGTCTGGCATGCATACAGGAGGGCTGCGCTTCCCCAAATGGCGCACTTGGCGGCCATCGACATGCCGTCGCCGCTCTTGATCTCCGTTTTCATCTTCGAGTTGTAACTCGAGCTGCGCAACTCGCGGAAGGCGAGGTAACCCCCCAGCCTGCATCCGTACACGACGAACAGAATGCACGCAACCGTCATTGCCGCTGTCAGCTGGCCATGCCCCGCTATTAGCAGGGCGACTCCGATGGCGCCGACCGAGAACCCGTAGCCGATGGAAATGAACCACACGTACTTCTTGAACCCGATGCTGCTGAAAACAAGCGCCACGAGGATCATCAAGCCAAATAAAGCCATGTTCAGTCATTCTCCTAATAGTTGCCAACTTGGACACCATTCAGGCAAACCAGTATAGCGCACGCCCGTTTCTCCAAGCCTCGAAAAGACAAGCTTGGAACGGAGGCCCCCGTGAGCCGCCTTGCAGAACCTTCCGAGTGCCTCCGGACAACCGCGCGCATAGGAAAGCGGAAACTCATACGGCCGTCGTTGACAACGAGGCGCACGGCCAGTAAGTCGGCTCCAATATCCGCTTTCTGTTAGCGCGGTTGGGAGGAGGGAATAAGCGAGGCGGTTCGACAAGGCGGCTCCTGGGGACCTGCACAACGAAGGGAATGGAAGCAATGCGAAGCGCTTATAATACGGGTCGATGGGCAAATGGCGCCGAACGCTAGGCGGCGGTTCCAGATAGTTGCACATGTTGGCATTCTCCGAGGGGCCGAAGGAGCATGACATGGATTCTGAAAAGCGTGTGAGGGAGTACGCGCAACGGAATTTCAACGAGGTGTACCACTGCACCTTGAATCCCGACGGACCAGGCGTGGTGCGCATCTACCTGGTTCCCCCTCTGTTAAAAGACGACGATTCCGACGACGAGGTCGCTTCCAGCGTGGCCATCATCAACGGGCAGGACGTCATACCCGTGAACACCGCCTGGAGCATCCTGTTGATCGAGTTTATGCGCGCGGTCAATCGCTACGACGGGAAAGCGGTCAACGACAAGGACGTCGAAGATATCCAGAAGGCCACCTGCAAAGCAGTGCGCAAGGTGTATCCCTTCATCGGCAAGAAGCGCCTGCGCAACGACATCTACACCATCATGAAAACGTTCAGCCAGGTTGCGCGCGGCGAGGCTGTGGACGAGCCGATCGAATACGTGCCGCTTGGCGACTATGCGCCGTACATGCGCGCTCCGCACAGGATGGACCTCTTGGTAAGTGCCATGATGGCAGGCGGACGGTGGAACTGCAACCAGAGATGCGTGCACTGCTACGCAGCCGGGCAAGAGCAATCGGCGGAGGCCGAGCTTCCGACGGAGGACTGGAAAGCAATCGTCGACGCATGTCGCAAAGCGGGCGTCACGCAGCTCACGTTCACGGGCGGCGAGCCCACCATGCGCGACGATCTGTTCGAGCTCATCGATTACGCGCGATGGTTCGTCACGCGCCTGAACACGAACGGCATTCGCTTGACGCGCGAATACTGCGGCCGCTTGCGCGAAGCGTCCCTGGACAGCGTCCAGATCACTTTCTATTCGTGCGACGAGTCCATACATAACGAGCTTGTCGGCGCGAATCGCTATGCGGACACCGTCGCAGGAATAGAAAACGCATTGGCGGCGGGGCTCAACATGAGCGTCAACACGCCTTTGTGCACAGCTAACAAGGATTACGTCAAGACTTTGGAGTACCTCCATGACAAGGGTGTCATCTACGTGACGTGCTCCGGGCTCATCACGACGGGCAATGCCGCCACGCCCCAATCGGAGCAGATGCAGTTGGAATCCGACGAATTGAAACAGATACTGCGGGATGCCGTAGCTTTCTGCCATGCGAACGGCATGGAGATCAGCTTCACGTCTCCCGGCTGGATCGAACCTGGCTTCTGCAATGAGCTCGGCTTGAACGAGCCGAGCTGCGGTGCATGCCTCAGCAATATGGCCGTGACGCCTGGCGGGCATGTCGTGCCGTGTCAGAGTTGGTTAAGCGGCGAAGCGCTTGGCGATATGCGCACCGACGATTGGAAAGAGATCTGGAACGGCGAGCGTTGTGCGACGATCCGCTCGTTATCGGCGATGATGGACGGGAGCTGCCCTTTGCGCAAGCACGCTACGGGCAAAGCAGGGCAGTCCTCCTCGGGCCCGCTCTCTGATGACGAGAGGAGCGAAGCATGAGGACGAAGCTGATTCCCGCACTGTTGGCGCTCGTGTTGGCGTTGGTCATACCTGTTTCCAGCGCATGGGCGAAGGGCGACTTGGACGAAATCGTGAACTACACCATCACGGTGGACGTTAACGACGACGCGACGCTGGACATGGTGTACCACATCGAGTGGAAAGTGCTCGATTCCACTTCGGAAGGCCCGCTCACGTGGGTGAAGATTGGCATTCCCAACAATCACTACGTTTCGATGGAAGCCCTCAGCGAAACCATCAAGAAAATCTCGTACAGCCCGTCGGGCGGTAGCTATGCGCGTATCGACCTCGACAAGGCGTACTACGCAGGCGAGGTGGCAACCTTCGATTTCGAGCTCGTACAGGACTACATGTACCAGGTCGGGCGCGACAACCAGGGCGAGGCCGTCTACGAGTTCACTCCTGGCTGGTTTGACGACATCGTGGTCGACAAGCTGGAAGTGCGATGGAGCGCAGACAAGGTGCAGCGCATCGCCCCCGCTGGACAACAGGACAAAGGTTACTACACCTGGACCACTCCGCTGAACAAGGGGCAACGCTATACGGTTACGGTAGGCTATCCCGATGACGCATTCGCGTTCGACATCGACAAGACCATCCAGAAAGGCACGAGCACCGAGCAGGGCGGTGAAGATGACGACCTTGGTTGGCTTTTTGGCCTGATTTCGGTTTTCGTGATCATTCTGATGGGCTGGAGCTTCTTCGCGTTTGTGGCGGGCATCATCCGCTCGATTGCGAACCTCTTCAACCGGGGCTCTGGCTTCAAGACGAGCAAGAAGATCACGCGCACGAAAGTCGTCTACTATCCCGTCTGCGAGGGCTGCGGCGCCGCGCGTCCTGAAGGGAAGGATACGTGCGAGTATTGCGGACGAAGCTTCATCAAGAGCGAGGAAACGGTTACCTTGAACGATATCCCGGCTTCGGAGAAGGCGATAAAGAAGAAGAACACGGATGGCGAGTACGCCTACAGCTCAGAGCCGAACACGTTCCTGCGCGTGCATGTGGTGCCCATCGTTGTGTCGACGAGCAGCAGCAGCGGAAGCGGCAGCTCGCGTTCGAGCAGTTCATGCGCGTGTGCGAGCTCATGTGCCTGCGCCTGCGGTTGCGCCTGCGCTTGCGCGTGCGCCGGGGGCGGCAGGGCAGGGTGCTCGACGAAAGACTTCTACAACACTGACCTGAAGCTCAGCCAGCTGGAGCGCTCGCTTTAATCTGCGAAAAGTTCGAGCTCTGAGTCAGGCCGTCCGCCTGAAGGGGTTTGCCTACAGCGTCCTTGGGGGATCCGCCCGCCCGGAGGGGTTCGCCTACAGCGTCCTCGGCGGTAATGGCTTCGCCCATACGCGGCATCGCTGCCCGCCTGCGGAAGCGGCTCATCCCTCCGACCGGGCGGACCAGACGTGGGTCCGGGCCGTACATCAGGCGTTCCTGACTGCGTTTCACGCATTCAGGAAATAGTTCCGGAAGTATGTACGGGGTCAAGCTGAAGCTTGCCCGTCCTCGTTGAAAACAGCCCGCTGGGATGTTTTCCGGGCGCTCGGACCCTGCGGAAGCGGCTCATCCCTCCGACCAGACGGACTGCAGGAAAAGCAGGGAAGTGCACGACAAGGATGCGTCCCGCCGCAAGGAAACGGGCGAAGTGCACGGCGGCCTACAACATTTTGGGCTAAGTGCGTAGCGGAATACGTATGCGACAAGCGAGCTGACGTGCACTTCGCCCGTATTCCTGCACGATGCCGTGCACTTCCCCCGAATCCTTGCAAAGGCGCGAACTCGTGCAAGGAAACAGGCGAAGTGCACGGATGCCTGCAAGGAAATGGCGGAAGTGCACGCCGAAACGGGCGTCTGGCGGGCCTTTTGACGTGCACTTCCCCCAAATCCTTGCACGAAATGGAGCCCCTGCAAGGAATCGGGCGAAGTGCACGCCTGGCTGCAGGAAAAGGATGGAAGTGCACGGCGCGGTTTCAGCGAGCTGCAGGAAAAGCAGGGAAGTGCACGGAGGCC
The DNA here is from genome assembly GCA_017434045.1 of Eggerthellaceae bacterium. Lineage (GTDB taxonomy): Bacteria > Actinomycetota > Coriobacteriia > Coriobacteriales > Eggerthellaceae > UBA9715. Next base: position 9,575 of record JAFRGA010000051.1, on the reverse strand, counting down.
TGCAAAGAAACGGCGGAAGCACGCGACCGCTAGCGTCAGGTCCCTTTCGCACATTTCCCCATCATCCCTGCATCCGAAAAATCTCATGCAAGGATAGGGGGGAAATGTATGACGGCCTGCATCGAAACGGGGGAAATGGGCGGAAAACCACGTGCCGCGCAGGTCGAAAAACGTTCATTTCCAGCATATCGCTGCACGAGTTTCTCCATGTGCAGCAAATGCGGGGAACTGCACGGAAAAGGCCGTGCGGGCGGACCTGCTGGGAGCGCGGAGGGCTTGGCGGGGAGCATCTACCCCGTGCGGCCGTGCGGCCGCCCGCCCGGAGGGGTGAGCCGCTTCCGCAGGCGGGCAGCGAGGTGGCGTGCGTGGCGAGAGATTACCGCCGGAGGGCTGTAGGCGAGCCCCTTCGGGCGTACGGCCTGCCAAGGCGAGCTCCTTCGGGCGGACGGCCTGCCAAGGGTGCCGTACGCGAGCCCCTTCGGGCGGGCAGCCTGCCAAGGCGAACCCCCTCGGGCGGGCGGACCTCCCGAGGACGCTGTAGGCGAACTCCTCCGGTCGGGCAACATGACAGAGGGCCCTGTATCAGGTTCTTACTGCAGATTCTTGACGAGCGTAAGCGTGTTCTTCCCGTCTTCGTAGACGTAGGACACGTCGTCCATCATCTTCTTGACCATGAAGATGCCAAGGCCGCCTACGCGATTTGAGAGTGCTTCGGGCGACGTGTCGGGGTCCTTCTTCGCTAGCGGGTTGAAGGGGATACCTCCATCGAGGAACTGCACGACCGCGCGCAAAGGGTCTTCGAGAACCTCGCAACGGACCTCGAAGGTGTCGTCGGCCGAAAGCCCCGAATACCTCACAATATTGACCACTATCTCCTCGATGGAGGCCTCTATATGATAGAGCGCCTTAGAGGAGCAATCGTATTGCTCGAGCTCCCCAATAACGAAATCGGTAACGGGGTTTGGATCTTCTTCGATTACGGGAACAGCGATGCTCTTCATGAGCCTAGTTCCTTCCCGTGAGCTCTACTCGAAAGTAAGCATGGCGGCAAACCCGGTCATTTCCAAGACTTCCATGACGTCGTCTTGCACTCCCTTGAGCGTCAACGTGCCCCCGTTGTTGCGAACGTCTCCGCGCAAGCGCTTCAGCGCGCGCAGGCCGGCGCTTGCGATGTAGTCGAGTTCCGTCATATCCAGCAAAATATTTGGTGCAGCCTGTGCGGCGTCGGAAAATGCGGTTTCTGCGTCTCTTGCAGCCTTTACGTCGAGTCGTCCTACAAGTTTCACTTCGTTGACATCGCCGTTAACGGTACTGTCGATCGATAGCATGCCTTACTCCATTTCTGTGTTTTCGATTCGTATCGAGAATAATACTGCTTATGTCAACAACTTGCACCAGTTACACGCCATGGGGTGTTAAAAAGCACCATTTCCCTAGTCGCTTTAAGGGTCCTTCTTTAAAACCGACTGCCGTTAATCGCCATTTGCACCCTTGTAAATCAACCCGAGCATGGTGATGTCGTCAAATTGCGGGGCGTCTCCCACGAATGCGGATATGCTCTTGCGCATCAAGGGCAGGACGATTTCAGGGTCGGCGCATGCCGCTTCGTGCAAGGTGCCTTCGAGCCGCTCTTCGCCGAAGAGGTCGTCTTCCGCATTGGTGGCCTCGGTCACGCCGTCGGTGTACTGGAATATGCCGTCGCCCGGTTGCAGCATCACCGTATGGTTGCGGAAATGGTACTTCTCGGGAAGATCGTCGTAATCCTCTTTGGTAAACGATGCAAGGGCGACGGCGCCGTTCGGCTTCTTCGGCAGCTCCCACGAACCGTCGTGATACAAGGCGAGCTTCTCGTGCCCCGCATCTGCATAGGTGAGCTTGCCGGTGGAGATCTCGAGTATTCCGAGCCAGGCGGTGGTGAACATGTCCTCGTCGTTCTTCTCGGACAGATCCTCGTTGGCGCGAAGCAGCACCTCGTCGGGAGCGATGCCCGACAAAGCCTCCATCTTGATGACGATCTTCGACTGCATCATGAACAGTGCAGCCGGTATGCCCTTGCCGCTCACGTCGGCCACGACGAGGGCCAGGTGATCGTCGTCGACCAGGAAGAAGTCGTAGAAATCGCCGCCCACTTCCTTGGCGGGCTCCATCGTGGCAAGCAGGTCGAACTCACGACGTTCCGTGATGGTCGACGTGATGTCGGGAAGCGTGTTCGCTTGAATGCTTGCCGCCATGTTCAAGTCAGCCTGCACCAATGCCAAGGAGTCCCTGAGCGCTCCGACCGTCTCGTTGATATCGTCGGAAAGGGAAGAGAACTCCGAAGCCGTGCGGACATCGAGGACCACGTCAAGATCGCCTTCTGTAATCTGGGCGAGCTGGCGGGTCATCTTTCGGACCCCGCGGACGACAACAAGCTTGATGACGGCGTAGATGACCAAGAACAGGGCGGCGAACACGAGCACTTCCATGAACGCGATGATGAGCACGGACGTGTCGCGTGAGAGATTCGCTTCAGCTTTGGGAAGCAAGGCTGTGATGCGGTAGCCTTCCACCTCATGGTAGCTTGCGTATACTTCCTCTCCTCTAAACATCGTCTCGAACACTTGGCCGGCGTTTGCGTTGGAAGCGTCGGTTGCCAGCTCGTTGGCGGTGCGGACGGCAACGTCGTCACGCGTGCTGATGACATCTCCCTTTTCGTCAACGATGACGAGGGAGCCCGTCTGTCCTACATGGCGGTTCTTCACAGAGGATTCCACTTGGACGGAAAGATCGTCGAGGAAGTTCTGCGCATCGTATCCCACCTGCACGAAGCCGTCCTCCACGGCAACGCCGCCATATTTCCTCGAGGTGTTCGCGTCGTAGGCTATGGGTTGGTATTTCTGGACGTATTCAGTTTTGCCACCGCCCGGAAGCAGCGTCAGGAACTCCGCCGACTGCTCTCCCGAAGCCATGTCGAAGCCCACAAACGCGGGCTCGCTGCTCGCGATGATGATGCCGTTTGCACCGATGACGTTGATCTCGGATACGTCGAGCTCGGCTGCAAGCTGCTTGCACTCCTCGCTGGTCGCAGCTCTAGCGGATGGAAAGGCTGTTGCAGCCTTCTGCGTGAGCGACAGCAGGTTAGCATCAGACGCTTCCACTATGTCGTTCTCGACGTCCTCGATGTTCAACTGCAGCAGTTTCGCAGTTTCGGATTGCGAAAGGCTCGTCTGCAAGATGGCCGTGGAGCCCACGGTGACGAGGACTGCGACTGCTACGGCGATGAGCATGCGCGTATGGAGTATTCGCGCCACGTTGCGCTGGGGGCCCGGCGTCAAGAGAGGCTGGCGTTTCAGCAAGTGCGTGGCGAGGGAGCACAACGTCATCGACAACCCGACGGAAATGATCATGGGAAGCGCACATACCTGGGTGACCGCGAACGCCCGCTCGACATTGTCCGGGTGCGTGACGAACACGAGCATCAGGTGCATCACTTCGGTCACGATGCCCGTGGCGAATGAGAACGACAAGTTGGGGATATGGCGCTCGAAGAAGTACTTGCGCAACAGTGCTGCGTAGATGCCGGCGAAGATGGTCCCCACGCTGCAGGCCACTTGCGTGAACTCGCCCACGCCCCACATGACGGCGAGCCAGCGTTCCACGCCGCCAATGATGCCCGCCATGATGCCCGCAGGGCCTCCGAAAAGAAGGCCTGCCGCCAATGGCGCCGCGTCACGCACGTTTATCATGGCGCCGTTCATGGGTATGCCTGCCTCGGTACCGTAGATGGCTATGAGGCCGAACACGATGCCTACGATGACTTGCCAGGTCTTTTCGGGAACCTGCGAGACGCGCGTGTGCAGTCGTAACGAGAAGAGCGCCACGCAAGCTATGACAGGCAAAAGCGTGGCGAACGTGAGCTGCAGAAATACGGCTGTGTTCATAGGCGTAACGTACCTTTCTCGGAATTCTAAGATGATAATACCCTAAAACCATGTGGAGCCAACCAATCGGTCAGCTCCACGAGATTGTTACCGTTCACGCCCGAACAGGGCGAACGGTTGAGAAACGATGCGAACAGCAACGATTGCCTACGCGAATGGGGCGTTACGTGTCGAGGCGCTGGCGCTCCACGAGCTCGGCGAACAGGCCGCCTTTCTCGATCAGCTCGTCGTAGGTGCCGTCCTCGACGATGCGGCCGCCCTCGATATACAGGATACGGTCGCAGTTTCTGATGGTCGAGAGCCGATGCGCGATGACGACGCGCGTGCAGTTCAAAGCATCGAGCGCTTCGGATACCTGCTTCTGCGTGCGGTTGTCCAGCGCGCTTGTGGCTTCGTCGAAAATGAGCACGCGAGGCTTGGGCGCAACGGCGCGCGCAATCATCAGGCGCTGCTTCTGTCCGCCCGAGATGCCGCCTGCGCCTTCCGAGATCATGGTCTGCATGCCCATCGGCATGGCGCGGATGTCTTCGGCGATGCCTGCAATTTCGGCAGCCTCCCACGCATCCTCTTCCGAAAGATGCGGCGCCGAAATCGTGATGTTCGAGAAGATGCTCTCTGCGAACAGGCTGCCGTCCTGCGTGACTGCTCCGATGCGTCGGCGAAGCGAGCGCAGGTCCAGGCCCGTGATGTCCTTGCCGTCATAGTAGATGGCACCCTTTTCCGGCGTTTCGAAGCCGAGCAACAGTCGAACGAGGGTCGATTTGCCGCAGCCGGATTTTCCTACGATGGCCACGTATTCGCCTGCGCGGATCTTCAGGTTCATCCCGTCGACGACGTAGGGCATGTCCTCGTTGTAGCGGAAATAGACGTCGTTCAGCTCGATTTGGCCGGAGAGGCTCGTGAGGATCTCCTTGTCCTCGGCAACTTCGGGTTCGGCTGCGAGGATGGGCTTCATCATGTCGAGGTAGGGCTTGATTTGCGCAGACGCCTTCACAACGCCGGCAAGCGACGTGAACGCGCCCATGACCATGCCGTAGGCCGCGAAGAACGCGATGTAATCAGATGGCGTGACGCCGGAGGTAGCTGCAAGGAAGTACAGGATGATGGCGCCCGCAAGCGATACAGCCGAGTTGATGGCGCCGCTTATCTTCAGGAAAAGCGGCGGATTGTACTGGAGTTCGGCGCTCTTGGTATAGGAGCGCGCCCATTGGGCGAATGCACGTTTCTCGGCGCCGGCGAGCTTGATCTTCTGCACGCCGTAGATGAGGGAGAAGCTCTTGCCGTTTTCCTTGGCGGCGTATTCCATCTGCTGCCGCGTGATCCTCGTCTGAACGAGCGTGGTGGCAAGCGAAACCGCGACCGACGCCACGATGATTCCGACTGCAGGCCACAAGAGGGCTGGGGCGAACTGGCCGATTTGCACAACGTAGAGCAACGAGAACAACGCTGTGGTGCCAAGCGAAAGCACGTTCGCGACGATCAGCTCGACGAGGCTGTTGGCCGCCTTGGATCGGCTTGCCAGCTCGCCAGCGCTGTAGTCTCGGAAAAACGTTGCCGGCAAGCTGAGGATACGCATCATTAAAGCTGATGCGACCGGCATCGAGGTCTTCGTGCGGATGCGGTTGACGGCGATTTCGCGTGAGGCCCTCATGAGCTGCTGGGCAAGTGCGGTGCAGAGCAAGAACGCTGCCGTGGACCAGAGGATGGCGTAGCTGTCGGTCTCGGCAACGTAGCCGGTCAGCACCTTCACGATCGGGGGCAGGAGCATGCCCGTCAACGTGACGAGCAGCGATATGACCGCGAGCAGCGCGATGTCGGCTGCGTTCAGGCATTGCACCATGTACTTGAGCAGATCGGAGATGCCGATCTTGCCAAGCGGCAGGGGGCGGTAGAAGCAGCGGGCCTCGGACGCGAACATGTGCGCGTTGCCGGCGTTCACGGTTGTCTTGTGCCCAGTTTCGTCGAGGAACCAGTAACCCCGATACGGCTTCGGGAACAGGGGCACCGGTGTGCCGTCGGAGGCGCGGTAGCCGATCATGGGGCCGAAGGCATCCTTGTACCAACTTTCCGACAATGCCACCATGCGGTGCATGATGCCATGGGGCCGCAAGGCATATTCCAGCTGCTCGTCGGGGTCTTTTATGGCAGCGGGAATGTCGACGGGGCTGATGCGGTAGAACTTCAGGATATCGTCGACGGCTTCCTTCGTCACGATACGCCCGCTGGCCATGGTGCCGGCGGCCTTCCTGCCCACGACGGCGGAGGCCATGTGCAGGATGGAATCTTCGAACAACTGCTGGTCGCCCTGTATACGCTGGCGAATCTGCTCATCGAAGATGCTCATGACCTCACCTCCCTCTCGGGTGATTCATAGGGATGGAGGGTTTTACGCGACATCCTAATCATTGGACACCAACTCAGTGTAGACGCCGCCTCGGGCGTACAGCTCGTCGTGCGTGCCTCGTTCGACGACTTGTCCGTGGTCGAGCACGATGATCTCGTCGCAGTCGCGGATGGTGGAAAGCCTGTGCGCTATGATGATGCAGGTGACGCCTCGATCGCGTACAGCCTGCACGACCTCGAATTCGGTTTTGGCATCCAGGGCGCTCGTCGCCTCGTCCATGATGATGACGCTCGGGTCAGCTGCGAGCACGCGCGCGATCTCAAGCCGCTGCCGCTGACCGCCGGACAAGTCGCGTCCCCCTTCGGCAATCGTGCTGGAATAGCCGCCTTCGCGAGCCATGATGTCGCTATGGATGTGCGCGTCGCGGGCTGCCAAGATGACCTCGAAGTCCTCGATGGACTCATCCCACATGCGGATATTGTTGGCGATGGTGTCTTCGAACAGGATGATATCCTGGTCTACGACGGCCACTGAGCCGGTGAACACGTTGCGGTCTACTTCGGCAGCAGGGACGCCGTCGAACAGGATCTCGCCGCTCCATGGCTGGTACAACCCGGCTATGAGCTTCGAGAGAGTGGATTTGCCGCAACCCGACGCACCGACGAATGCCACGCTCTCTCCGGGCTCGACGGTCATGGAGAAGTTTTCGATGATGGGGTCGGATAGCCGTGCGTAGCCAAATGTGATGTTCTTCAGCTCAACTTTTCCGTCCAGTTTGCCGTAATCCGTTTCCTCGTTGATTTGCTCGTCGCGGTAGAGCGGATCCTCCGGGTATTCCATGACGTCTTCGATGCGCTCCATTTGCGTGCGCATCTCCTGCAAGACCTGGCCCGTCTTGATCGTGGTCATGGCCGGGTTCATGAACAGCTGGATGTAACCTTGGAAAGCCATGACCATGCCGAGTGAGAAATGGCCTTGCATGACGAGAAACACGCCGATTATCAGCACGGTATAGTTCGCGAAGCTGGCAAGGAAGTTCGGCACCATGCCCAGGTACAGGTTCAAGTTCGCGAACCGTGTGGTGGCCGAGTTCACCGAAGCCTGGTAGCCCGACCACTTGGCGAAGTACCCGTTTTCAGCGCCGGCTGCCTTGATCGTCTCGATCATCTGGATGCCCGAGACAGTGGAGGAGTCGAGTTTGCCGCTGTCGCGCATCTGCACGCGGGTGATGTTCACGCGCTTGCGGGATATGTAGCTGGCGAGCAGCGAGTTTATGACGATAGTGGCGATGCCGACAGCCGTGAGCAACACCGAGTAGCGGATCATGATCACCAGGTAGAACACCATCATGGCAACATTGAGCGCGAGCGGGGTGAACGTGTTCACGAGGGTTTCGGCGATGACGGCGTTCGTGTTCTTGCGCTGCTGGATATCACCGGCCAGGCGTTGCGAGAAGAACTCCATTGGCAAGCGCAACACCTTCCACATGAACGTGGACGACCCGATGATGGCCATCTTGCCGTTGATCTTGAGCGAGTAGATCGACCCCACGGCGGACACGATCACCTGAATCATGGCTACCACGCTCAAAAGCGCGATGAAAGGTATGAGCAGCTCCGAGTTTTCCCTCGTGAGCAGTCGATCTAGGAAAAAGCGCGTAAACGCCGGCGTGATCATCTCGAAGAGGTAGCCGACGAGCGTCGTGAGAGCCACGAACGCCACGGCCACGCCGGCGCCTCGTAGGCGGTTGCGTGCGAACTCGATCACGCTCTTGCGCTTGCCGCCGGGGACGAATTCCTCTGTAGGGGCGAATGTGAGGCAAATGCCGCCGTACGAGCGCTCGAACTCGTCGATTGCGAGCTTGCACGAGCCTTTAGCAGGATCGTTCACATAGGCGTAGTTGCCCTTGAAGCCGCAGCACACGACGTAGGCGCTGCGATTCCAGCTGACGATGCAGGGGAACGGCCCCATGTTCCTGAGCATATCGATGCCGCGCTGGAAGCCCTCTACTTCTAGGCCGTAGCTCCGAGCTGCCTTGGCGATGTTTTGCATGCTGGCGCCGTCACGCGACACGCCGCAATCGAGGCGCACTTGCTCGAGCGGCATCCATTTCCCATAGAACGCCATGATCATGGCAAGGGCGGCGGCACCGCATTCGAGCGTCTCCATTTGCATGACCACGGGCACCTTCGCGACGCCCTTCGTTATCGGCTGGTTCACAGTGCCCACAGTCTGCGCTCCGTCAGTTGAGCAACATGGATAGTACCTGCGTGGTCTTGTAGCCTACGCGCACCGTATACAACCCGTCGGGAATGTTCGCATGCGCGGACGCGACGATTTCATCGTTATCGTTGGTGCCGACCGTGAGAATATCGGTCTGCACGTCTCCGACCGTCATTTCCATGCCTGCTTGGACTTTGCTCGCCTTTTTGGCATCGTCGAACGTGACCGTGAGCTCGCCGCCGACGGCATGCGCCGTGCCCGTGGCGTAGCTTTCAATGGTCGTGAAGCCGCTCCAGAGCAACAGGCCCCCGACGAGCAGGACAACTGCAGCGAGCAGAAGCCAGATTTTAGGGCTCGTGACCTTCAGATAGTCGTTGAGCTGTTCAGGTGAGGACATTCTGCGAACGTCTTGGGTCCCTGTGCCTTCGTTACCCATCGCGTGCCTCCTCCCGGTCGTCGAATCGGCGTGTGCAACGATACGGTGTATAACTCAAATCGTCTTCACTATAACTCAATTACCGTTCTCGGATACAGTAGGCGCCTAATCGATAATCGATTTTTCTCCAAGGCCGAAACCCCTGTCCCGGGTGCGCGGTGAGGAAACCGAACGCCAGGTCAATTGCCTGTTATTGGTGGAGGGTACAAGGATTTGGGCTGATTATCCCCGAACGGAGAAGCAGCCACCGGCGTGAATTTCATCTCGAACGCCGGCGGCTGCCAATGGGCCCTGTTGCGCTGGGGATGAAGCCCCTTGCTAGATTTTCACCAAGTAGTTCTTGTTGACGTACCCGCTCCTGCCGTACTTCGAGGAGTACACCCACCAGTAATCCCCGCTTGGCTTCTCCTTCACCGTCACGACATCGCCGGTGTACAGCTCGCCGATCTCGTTGCGCCTCTCAAAAGCGGGCGCCGTGCGCAGGGCGAGGTAGTTCTTGGCAACCTTCACCTTGTAGTCACCATAGTCGGAGGGGGTGGATCCCTTCGTGAGGTAGTTCTTGTTGACGTACCCGCTCCTGCCGTACTTCGAGGAGTACACCCACCAGTAATCCCCGCTTGGCTTCTCCTTCACCGTCACGACATCGCCGGTG
>JAFRGA010000050.1 GCA_017434045.1 Eggerthellaceae bacterium | reverse complement strand
GTACAGCCCGACGAGGAGCTGCGTGACGCGACGGGCGTGGGGGCTCTTCTTGGTGAAGAGGAAGATGCCCAGTGCTACCGCTGCACCGATGTAGCTGAAATTGAAGAGGTAGAAGATGTTGTCCTTGGCGAGCCACAGCGCGACGGCAACGGCTTCGAATACCAAGAATGTCACAATTGGAAGCCAGCGGCTTCTAAGGCTGTTCATGTTCTTCAAACACCAGCTAACTATCTCAGAAAGACTCCGATTGTCCGCCAAAGCGAGTGGCAGGAACTAAATTATCGGGCATTATTCGCGACTATTGTCCCACGTTTTGCACATGACCAAATCGGTTTCGATTAACGCCATGAGGTTCGCTAGCTGAAGCTCCATAGCACATGGGGCGGCAAAGGCTGCAACCGCAGATTAGCCCATCGTTTCATGGGGGTTCAAATCCGTTCAGTCTTGTGCGAGAATGCAATAGTTAGCCATGTATAACTTATTGAGGAGATCGCACATGTCAGGCAAAGACTTCAATGGGGTAGCGGACACGCTCTACATCCCGCTGACCGCGCGCGTGTACGTGTCGAAGAGGTTCTCGGAATACTTCTTCGACCCCAAGTCGCTCGAGTTGGAGTCCGCCATCCCAGGCGAGAGCATCCAAACAGGCTCCAACGAGTACACGATGATCGCATCGGCCGCCCGCTACCACAACCTCGACGAGATGGCGCGCGCCTACATCGCCGCCCATCCCGCCTGCAACATCGTGAACGTGGGATGCGGCCTGGAGACCATGTTCTGGCGCGTGGGACCCGATGCTCCCGATGCGCGGTTCTACGAGATGGATCTGCCCGAGGTCATCGATGCGCGCCGTCGCATCCTCGGCGCGCCCGAGCGCGACGAGCTCATAGCGGGCGACGCGTTCGACCTCTCCTGGGCGGACGGCATCGATAACTCGCTGCCCACGCTCATCATCGTCTCGGGTGTGTTCCAATACTTCCACAACGCTGACGTGCTCAGCTTCATCGCGGATGCCAAGAAGGCCTTCGCCGACGCGGAACTCATTTTCGACGCCACTAACACCAAGGGGCTCGAATACGTAAACAAGTACGTGAAGAAGACGGGCAACGCATCAGCCCTCATGTACTGCGCCATCGACGATCCGGCGGCGTTCGCGCACGAGGCGGACTGCGAGCTTCTCGAGGTGCGGCCTTTCTGCACCGCAGCACGGCGCATCCTCAAGGGGAAGGTCAACCTGTACTCCAAGATAGCCATGGCCGTCGCCGACCGCACTGGCCGCGCGTTCTTGCTGCACATGAAACTCTAGATCAAGCGAACGGAGGAACACGTGAAGAGCGATGCAGAATACAAAGAGCTGTCGATCAGGGAATTCACGAAGGCGGCCGAGGTGTACGACAGCAATCACGCTGGGATCTATGAGATGTGCAAGGACGACTACCCACCCATCCTCGCCGAACTGCGCAAGGACGGCTTCGATGACCTCCTCGACGTAGGTTGCGGAACAGGCCCGATGATTGAGTTGCTTGCTGCCGAAATACCGGGCAAGCGCTACATAGGGCTGGACCTGACGCCTCGGATGATCGAGGTCGCGAATGCAAAAGGCATTGATGGAGCGCGTTTCGTCGTGGGCGATGCCGAGGACTTGCCGTTCGACGACGCAAGCTTCGACGCCGTCATCTGCGCGAACAGCTTCCACCACTATCCGAACCCGCAAGCCTTCTTCGACGGGGTCGCGCGCGTGCTGCGCCCCGGCGGCAAGCTGGTCCTGCGCGACTACACGGCCGCGGCGCCCGTCCTGTGGCTCATGAACCGCACGGAGATGCCGCTGGCGAACCTCGCAGGTCACGGCGACGTGCGCGCCTACGCGCTCGACGAGGTCCGTGCGCTCTGCACGGCGGCCGGTCTCGTGCCGGTTACGCTGGAGGCGCAGAAGAAGTTCCGACTGCATCTGGTCGCGCGCAAGCCGGCTGGCGTCTCTGGCTGAACGGTGATTGTGGAAAAATCCATGCCCGATTCCTAGACGGGGCGCTACATCAAGCCCCTAAGAAGACTGTCCTTCGGCAAGCTCGTTTACCGGGACCTTGCCGCCGAAATAGTCGTCTTGGCGCACCATGAGCCAACGCTCGATGAGCAGGATGGAAAAGTTGTACATGCCGTGGGTGAACGCCACGGAAAGAAGGCTTCCGGTAAGCAGGTAGGTCGCGCCCATCATCAGCGCCATGACGAAGACGGCGGCCATCACGTAGGTGTCTTTGTATTGCGTGTGCACGACGGTGAACGCAATCGATGCAACGAGGAGCGCAATTATCGCTGCCGCCGGGTCTGGAAGGACGTAGGCGAGCAGCATCGCAAGCAGCCCGATGAGCCCATAGCGGAACACGAGCTCCTCGGAAAAGCCAGTCAACAGCATCAAGAAGAACATCGGCAGCGCTGGAATGCGCGGCATCTCGCCGGTGATGCCCTGTCGAATCTTGTAGGTGGATGCACGGAAGCTTTCCGAGCGCGGGAATCGCCATGCCTGCACACCCTCCACCATCGCAAGCGCGACAATGGGCAAGACGACCATCGTCCAATGGGGGGACATCGCCGCCACGATGTCGCCGCCCCAGACCGCCGGGTCGACACCCGAAAGGAAGCCGCCGGTGCGGATGCAGGCGATGATTACCGCAAGCACGATGCCCACGCCCAGCCAGATGAGCGCCGACAGCGCTATGGCTTTCAGCAGCCGGGCGCTTTCCTCTTTAGGAAGCGGATATTTCTCGAGGGCGTTCATGGTGCGAGTATATCCAAAGAGCAGCCTCCAATTGCAGAAGATACCTGAAACCGACGCGGGAATCGGCCCCCAGGCCCCTTCAGGAAAGCCCGAAATCGGGCCGTGGGGTAAGCTTTTCTGGGTCGAGAATTCCCGCAATAAATAATCCTTGACCGTTTCCGCAGGTCAGGGCTTATTTAATTTGGTCGCGGGGGCCAGATTCGAACCGACGACCTTCGGGTTATGAGTCCGCGTTTCCAGTATCGGGACGTCTCGCCATTTCCGTCTGTCAAACCGTCGTCCCAGGTAGAAGCCATTTTTGCTATCTCGTTCAATCAGCTCTCTCGGGATGTGCTCTCTAGCTTTCCCCCCGATTTC
>JAFRGA010000012.1 GCA_017434045.1 Eggerthellaceae bacterium | reverse complement strand
TTTCGTCTGGATTCACGCCAACGCGACGGTGCTCAAGGGCACGTTCGCCTACAGCATGAACGCACTCAGCGTTCCCACGCTCGTCGTCGAGGCAGGCGTGGGCATGCGCATCACGCCTGAAGTCGGTGAACAGCTTGCGGACGGCATGCTGGCCGTCCTTGCGGAAGTCGGCATATGGTCAGGTCCCGTTCCCGATGTGCGCACACCCACGATCAGCACCGATGGCGAAGTGTCGTTCGTGAACGCAGATTCAGCAGGCGTATTCGTCCCGAGCGTCGAACACCGCTTGCATGTCGAAAAAGGCCAAGTCATCGGGCATATTCTCGATTGCGGCGAAGGCGCGGTGATCCAAGAGCTCGTGGCACCCGTAAGCGGGCTGCTGTTCACGTTGCGCGAATACCCGATCGTCTATCCCGGCAGCCTCATCGCCCGCGTACTGGGAGGTGACCTTTCATGATCGAGCAGATCATCGCCAAGTTCAGCATGCCCTATCGCGAAAACCTCGTCATGCAAGCATTCTCGTTTGGCATCGACGAGGAGGGGCGCACGCTGGGAGGCGGCGCTTTGACGGATGGAATGGACCGTGCGCTCTGCCTCGTTGCAGGCTTGCGCGGTGACGAAGTCCAGCAGACGTTCATCTGCGCACGCCTCGTCGACCGCCTCCGTCAGATGGAAGCCGAAGGCGCGCTTGTGCCAAACAACCTGATTACGGTCATCCCCTGTGCCAACCCCGCGTCCATGGCAATTGGCTGGCGCTTCTGGCCCGGCGACAAAACCGACATCAACCGCATGTTCCCTGGGTACGACCAGGGCGAGACCACGCAGCGCATCGCTGCTGCTTTATTCGAGCAAGTGAAGGGCTTCCGCTACGGCGTGCACTTCGGCAGTTTCCACTTGCAAGGCGACTTTTTGCCCCATGTGCGCGTGATGCACGGGCCGGGCGCAATGGGCAACCATGGAGCGGATTTCGGGCTTCCCTATGTGTTGCACCACATACCGGGCTCGTTTGACACCACGACGCTGCATTACAACTGGCGTCTGTGGAACACAGAGGCGTACACGCTGTACACGAAGGAAACGGAACTGGTGAACGAGGAGTCGGCGGACGAAGTCATGCAGGCGGTGCTGAGATTTGCCGCCGCCCGCGGCATCGTACGTTTGCCCGACCAACCTTGCCGACCAACGACCGAACTCGGCGAGCAGGCGCTCGTGGGCGTGGCGGTGCCAACGGGTGGCGTGTTCTGCCCGAAGACGAAAATCGGCGACACCGTTTCCAAGGATCAGGAGCTGGCAGTCATCGTCGACCCGCTTCGCGGCTCGGTCTTGGCTGAGCTGGCAGCGCCCTGCGACGGAGTCGTTCTCTACACTGTGCGCACGCCGCTCGTGAACGAGGATACGCTCGCATTCCAGTTGGTTCCGACGGACGTGGAAACGATTGGCGACAGCGAGCAACGCGGCAACTTCCTCGACCCCGAGGCGTAAGCGAAAGAAATAATCCCCCTCGGCTTGCAAAACGAGTCGATGCCCAGTCCCAATGGCTCATTCTGAAATG
>JAFRGA010000049.1 GCA_017434045.1 Eggerthellaceae bacterium | reverse complement strand
GATGATCGAGAAGGCTGCCGAAATTTCGGGCGTGAAGAAATCCACCTTCATGCGCGAGGCCGCGTTGGAGAAAGCCGCCCGCGTTCTTGCCACCGCCGGGTAAGTACATCTCAGCTCCTCGCACAACGATGACGGAGATACTATGGACAAATTCCTAGCAGCCAGCGAATATATCGACTTCGACGCCGATAATGTCCAAGCGCTAGCCTCCGAGTTGCTTTCGGACGGCATGAGCGATATCGAAAAAGCCAGGGTTGCCTTCGAATTCGTGCGCGACGAGATACCCCATTCCTTCGACTGCGGCGCTACGGTGATTACAGCAAGGGCCTCCGACGTCCTTAAGCACAGGACGGGCATCTGCCACGCCAAGGCGAACCTCCTCGCAGCGCTGTTGCGCTCGCAGGGTATACCGGCAGGCTTCTGCTTCCAACGGATCACACTCGCCGACGACGATTCCATGGGATACTGCGTTCACGCGTTCAACGCTGTTCACATTAACGGCAAATGGATAAAGCTCGATGCGAGGGGAAATAAACCGGGTGTTCATACCCACTTCTCCACGGAAGAGCCCTCCCTCGCATTCGAGTGCCGTCCCGAATACGAGGAGCATTTCTGGAAAGGAATCTATGCGGAGCCCCACTTGGCGACCATGAGGGTGCTCGAAGAATCACGACACCTGCAGGACGTCATCGAAAAATTGCCCGCCGAAATCGATACGACGCCCGATACCAATGGATAACGGAATGACATTTGGAGGAATTGCCAGCGAGTGAAAGCGTTACTGTCGGAACAGAACCAGGAACGATTCTTGACCGGCATCTCCAGTCAAGAAAAAAGGCCAGAAGCACGAAGCTCTGACCTGGGTATTTGGTAGCTCCGACCGGATTCGAACCGGCGACCTCCGCCTTGAGAGTGGGGAAATACGGTTAACCTCTGGTCACCTTGCAGCACCATTCGCGCAGTTCAGACTGAAAACCGCATGGCAATGCGAAACCATCGAAAACGACTGATTCTGGCTCAATCTTGACACTTGCCTTGACAGCATCTTGACACCCCCGAACGCTGTCAGTCCCACTAGGGGGACATGCGGAGGACGTCCACCGAACATCGCGAACTGTCAAGACGGTTGGCGGTGCAGGGCGCAGGTCATCCGCATCAGCAAATGGAAGCACATGGATTAGAATCATTCAGGGGTAATACCATGATGAAACGCAAGCAATGGAACAACCTAATGGTCGAGCACGAGATCGCATGCCTTCGTGGCGACTTGGCCACGAGCTCACCCGAAAGCCAACGAACGCGTGACACATCAATCTCAAGTGTCACATGAGGTTGACGCCAATAGGGAGATACTACCGACTATACCGAGGGTGCACCTTGTAGCGGAGCCGAATGCATGCGGATCCGCAAGCATACAACTCCGGATGAAAGGATCTCCCCCATGCCCTCCAAATCCACCTTGCTCAAGATTGCCCTGTTTGCAGGACTCGGCACGGGCCTCGTCTGCCTGGTAGACGGCCTGCTGTGGGACTTTGTGCCGTTTAACAAGTACCAGGGGATGTTCTGGCTCACCTTCATGCCGCTCATCCTGTTCTTCATGAAGGAGCAGCAAGATCGCAAGTACTTGCTCAACATGTGGTTGTCGTTCGTATGCGGTCTCATCTGGGGGCTCGTAGCTATCGCGGGAATCATGGTTCTGGCACCAGTCAGCCCCGTCATACTCGACATCGTCATCGATTTCGTCATATGCGCGCTCATCGTGTTCGTACACAAGGGCCTGCTCGACAAGACGCCGCTCAACGCCGTAGCCTGTGTGTTCCTCGGTTTCGCCGAGACCCTCGCCTGCCTACAGACGTCGTTCCCCAGTGCGGGAGAGCTGCTCCCCCCGATGAGTCTCAACGGAATCGACATGCTCATCATCTTCACGTGGGGCATCCTGGTCACCTTCTGCCTGTCGTTCGTGTGCGACCTCCTCATTGGCAAGTTCGTGATCAGCAAGCTCCCGCCAGCCCCTGAAGGCGAAGGCCGATTGGTAGACTAAACCCGAAAAGGAACCCACCGCAGGTTCACATACAGAAAGGAAGCAGCCATGTTATTCGGACGCGAGCAATTCAGCATAACCACCGAGATGAACGGAGAGATCATCGACAAGCTCTACGCCAAGGAGCTCATCCCCACACCCATCGAGGAGTTCGAAACGCTCTCCGACGAGGAGAAGAAGCTTCACAAGCCCTACCCGTTCGACCAGCGCACCTACGAGGTGCGTCCGGGCATCATCTGCGAGCAGGACGTCGCGGTGCCCATGCGCGATGGCATCATCTTGTACGCCGACATCTTCCGCCCGGCAGATGACTCAGTGAAGGTTCCGGCAATCCTTGCCTGGTCGAACTACGGCAAGCGGCCCAACGAGTTCCGCCCCGAGGAGCTGAAATCCTACACTCCCGGCGTGCCGAAGGGCTCGATCTCGGAATCGGCCAAGTTCGAGGCGGCAGACCCCGAGTACTGGGTGCCCAACGGCTACGCGGTCGTCAACGTCGACATCCGCGGCATCGGCTACTCGGGCGGCTACCACGAGCAGTTCGGCCGCCAGGACGCCGAGGACGGCTACGACTTCATCGAATGGTGCGCAGAGCAGGACTGGTGCAACGGTAAGGTCACGATGGCCGGGTCGTCGGCGCTGGCCATCAGTCAGTGGCAGATCGCCGCTCAGCAACCGCCGCACCTGGCGTGCATCGCGCCCTGGGAGGGAATGAGCGACATGTACCGTGAGTCGCTCTACGAGGGCGGCATCCCCTGCATTATGTTCACCAACTTCGCCACCGCCGGCGCGTGCGGGCTGATGGGCATCGACAACCAGGGCGGCATGGCCGAGCGCTACCCGCTCATGAACGCGTATTGGGAGGACAAGATCCCCGACTTCTCGAAGGTTACCGTGCCCGCCTACGTGACAGCGGGCTGGAACCACTTCCACCTGCGCGGGAGCGTTAACGGCTGGCGCAAGATCGCCAGCGAGCAGAAGTGGCTGCGCGCCCACCGCGAGTTCGAGTGGCCCGACTTCTATTCCTCCAAGTACATCCCCGAGCTCAAGGCGTTCTTCGACCGCTACTGCAAGGGCATCCGCAACGGGTGGGAGTCCACGCCGCGCGTGCGCATCGAGGTGCAGGACCGCTTCGACGACAGCTGGCAGGTCGACCGTCCCGAGAAGGAGTTCCCGTTGGCGCGCACACGCTACGAGAAGCTCTACCTGGACGCCTCGTCGGCTAGCATGCGGCGCGAGAACCCCACCGCCGAATCCGAGGCGCGCTACGACGCTGCCGAGGGCGAAATCGTGTTCGACTACACCTTCGATTGCGACACCGAAATCACCGGCTACATGAAACTGCACGCCTGGGTCGAGGCTGCCGGCCACGACGACATGGACCTGTTCGTCACCGTTAAAAAGCTCTCGCGCGCTGGCGTCGAACAGCCCGTAACCGTCTTCGACGGCACGGCACCGCACCCAGGTGCGTGGGGCAAGATGCGCGTGTCGCACCGCGAACTCGATCCGGATCTCTCCACCGACTTCCAGCCAGTGCAGGCGCACCGCCGCGAGCAGAAGCTCTCCGCGGGCGAGATCGTGCCGATTGACGTCGAGATCAACCCCACGAGCCGTATTTGGCACGCTGGCGAGACTATTCGCGTGCACGTCGCCGGCCGCTACATCCGCGACCCGCACTGGATCGAACCCCTCGTGTGGGAGACCGACAACGCCGGCGAGCATGTTTTCCACACGGGCGGTCAGTACGAGTCGTTCCTGCAGATCCCGGTGATTCCTCCCAAGTACGACGATGATTATGTCTTCGTCGTGGACGAGAATGCGCACCCGACCCACCCGATCTTCTAAGCAAGCAACGCCCAATCCCTCCATATCCTGGACCCCTCGGCTGCTCGACCAGCAGCCGAGGGGCGCCTCACATACGGAAGGCGGCTCATTATGGACCTCAACAACGCGTTCAACGACCAAGAGCGGCAAATCATCAGCGGCTACCTGTCGTTAATGGCTGAGAAGCCCTACGACAAGATTACCGTGAAGGAGCTCACCACCCGCTGCTCGATTGCGCGCACGGCGTTCTACCGCTCGTTCGAGGACACCTACGACTTGCTCGAGCGCATCGAGCAATACTTACTCGGAGAGTTTACGTTGTACCGCCCACGCATGGCTTCTTCGCCTTCGCGCGATAGCGCTAAGAAAGATGAAGAAGCTGCCCTCGCCGGTAAGGCGTACCAAGGCATCGAGACATGGTTCGCAACGGGCATCCGCTTGCGTTTCATCCTGCGCGCCATTATGGGCGAGAACGGAGATCTCTACTTCAAGGAGCGGCTTATCAAGCGCCTGAAGATCGAGCTCAACCAGATGATGGACGACGAGCGCACCCCACGTGACGGCTTGCGAAGCTATTACGTCGCCGCGATATCGGCTTCCTACATCGGCCTTCTGAACCACATCGCACTTGTTGAGGACGCCGATCTGTTACCGGTAAGCGAAATCACCGGCATCGCTAACTCGATGCGCGTGGCTTATTTCCGCTCTGCTAAGAACGCTCCCACAATAACCGACGCGCAGCTTTTCGGAACCGCTGAATAGAACACCCATAAGCCATATTAACCGAGCAGATAGTCAGCTCCACCATGTCAACCTGGTCGCAATCGTTCCCTGCGCCGTCGTCGTCATCGTCAATCTCCCATTTGCCCCAAGCCGGATCAGAACCCATCCAGTGCACGCGGTAGTAGGCGGCGTAGTAGCCAGTAGAGCCGGGGTCGGGCGTATCGTAGTAGACCGTAAGCCCGATAAGCGCCCCGTTGCGCATGTTCTTCTCGTACCAGCCGTCGGGTCCGAGCGAACCTGGCTCTATCTCGAAATCGACGATGCCAACGCCCTCGATACCGGCGAACGTGTCACCGCACCCGTCAGTGCAGTAGAGCCCCTCCATCCAGTCGAGCCACGTCTTCTCGCCGTCGACCATCACGGCCGCCCGGTAGCGCGGCATGGGCAGGTTGCCGCTACCCGTGCCGCCGCCTGCAGGGGTTGCTGGCGAAACCTCGCCGCCGTCGGCCCCCGCCGTTGTAGTGCAGGATGCCGTCCCACGCCTCGTAGTACCCGTGAACGCTCGACTCCCATCCTGTCTGGTCGCCAGGCTCGCCGTCGATGTCGCCGGTCTCCGCGATCGAGAACTCGCCGAGCACGTCGGCAGAAGCGTCGTTCTGAAAGCACATCGCCGTGTGCGCGCTCTCGTCAAGGTACACGTCGCCCCGGCACGCCATAAACGACATCGGCTCCCAGGAGAACAGCCCCGTCCCGCAGAACAGGGACCGCATGTCGTAGGTCGTGTGGTAGCGCGTGATCGCACCCTTGTACGGCGTTCCCTTCAATGCGTACTCCCACGCCTCGCACACGGCCGACGAGCAGTCTCGGTCGCCCTTCTTCACGCGGATCGTCCCCGCATCGGTCGCCACGTCGCAATAGCCAGACGTGCCGTAGCGCCCCGGCTGGCTGTAGCCGTGTTCCGGGCAGGTGCAGAGATGCTCCATGATCTGAGCCGCTACGTTAGCCCTGTTGATTGCCATGTTAATCCCCTTTCCAAGAAAAGGGCGCCGCACGCAGCGACGCCCAAGCCGATTGCCCGATTGCGTTTAAACCGCGGATGCGTCCTCGGGCAAGTGCTTGCCGATCTCGGCCATCACGGGCGAGAGCACCGCCATGCACAGCGCCACCACGATTGCCCGGGCCGACGGGTCCAGCACGACCGCACCCACCAGCACATCGATGTTGGCTACGAAAACGCCCAGTATGCCCTGCACGATGGTCCGCGCCAGCCTCCAGTTTCACTCGTTCCCCGTCAGAAACCTGTTCATTGCTTCCCCTCCGTCCTGTGGTAGAGCGTCTCGATGTCGTTCTGCGCCACGGCCACGTCCTGCTCGAGCTTGTACGTGCGCTCGATCAGGTGGTTGTGCTTCTCGACCTTCTCCGTGAGGGCATCGATCTTCAGCTCCATCACGGCGCGTGACTTAGAGTTGGATAGGATCACGCCGACGAGGGTGACCACCCCCGTTATGCAAGCGACGACGATAGATTCCATGCGGCCTCCGAGCGCGAACGACTTCCTACGCTTTGAGTGTCCTATGCGGTCACAAACTCCCGAAACCGGCGCGGATTGTGTGCATATGCGCGTATTCGGCAAAAACCTGAAACGGATTGGCTTCCTATTGCGTATAAACGGTTGTAGGATGGAAAGAGGTGGGCGGCGTCGGCGGAGGGGCCGGCGCGCAGCACGCGGGCAACAGTCAACATGAGGAAGGGTGCGCCATGTGCTTCAGACCGAGTACGACACCGTATGACCAAAACTTGCAGCTACTCACCTGCCCCAACTGCGGCGAGCTTGTGGCCGTGCAGCCCGGCGTCACCGAGGGCACGTGCCCGAACTGCAAGTGTTTCGTCTCGGAGGAGCCGGATTATGGCTTCGACCCGAACCAGAACTACCGGATCCTCTAACTGGAAGGGGCGGACATGAACCACGAGAACCTGACGCCCGAGCAGATCGACAAAGCGAAAACCTGCAAGAGCCCGGAGGAGCTCGCCGCGCTCGCCGAGGACGCCGGCATGGAGCTGTCCGACGACATGCTGGAGGGCGTAGCGGGCGGAATCGACATGCCCGAGTTGCCGGACGAGCGCATCGACTGCCACGGGTTCTTCATCAGCTAAACCTATCGGGGAGGAGAGCAGTCTGGCGCCAACCTAGGCGACCGTCAGGTAACCGACCGAGTTGGCCGCGTCAATCCGCATGTACGTGTAGCTGTTCCGCGAACTCGCGT
>JAFRGA010000048.1 GCA_017434045.1 Eggerthellaceae bacterium | reverse complement strand
CAGGCCACCGCAACTTATGCTTCATCCCTCATGTGCGGGAGTAAACCGTGCAGTGCACGGTTTAGCACTGTTTTCCCGCCCGCGGAGGGCGCGTGCTGCTTTTCCCGCATGATAACGAAATGGGCTATGCCTCGTCCCTCATGTGCGGGAAAAGCAGCACATCCCTGATTGACTCGCTGTCGGTCAGCAACATGACCAGTCGGTCGATGCCGATGCCGACGCCTCCGGCGGGCGGCATGCCGTACTCCAAGGCGCGGATGTAGTCCGCATCGAATCCCATGGCCTCATCGTCGCCCATATCCTTCGCCGCAACCTGCGCATGGAAACGTTCAGCCTGGTCAACTGGATCATTCAGCTCGTTGAAGGCATTCGCGTACTCGTGACCGCAGATGAACAGCTCAAAGCGCTGGGTGAGCTCGGGATTGGCCGGGTCCTTCTTGGCAAGCGGGGACATCTCAAGCGGATGCTCGCAGACGAACGTGGGCTGCACGAGCTTCTCCTCGGCGACAGCCTCGAAGATCTCGGCGATGAGCTTGCCCTTGCCCCATGCGTTCTCGGCATGGCCTCCGTTGCGCTCGAGGATCTCCACGAGCTCCTCGCGCGTGCGGTCGAAGCTCACGTCTTCGCCGGCGCCTTCCGACGCGAGTTCCACCATCGACGCGGAACGCCACTCGCCTCCCAAATCGATAACCTGACCCTGGTACTCGACCTGGAGCGTCCCACACGCCGCCAGGGCTGCAGCCTGGATGAAGCCCTGCGTTAGGTGCTTCATGCCCTCGAGGTCGGTGAAGGCCTGGTATGCCTCCATCGTCGTGAACTCCGGGTTATGGTACGGATCCATGCCCTCGTTGCGGAATTGGCGGCCGATTTCGAAAACACGCTCGAAACCGCCGACCAAGAGGCGCTTCAGCGGAAGCTCGGTGGCAATGCGCAGATAGTAATCGCGGTCGAGCGCGTTGAAGTGCGTGACGAAGGGCTTCGCGTTGGCGCCGCCGATTATGGAATGCAAAAACGGGGTCTCAACCTCGTAGAAGCCCTGCTCCTCCATGAAGCGGCGTCCCGCGGAGATGATCTTGAAACGCTTCGCGAAGGTCTCGCGCACGTCGGGATTGACGATCAGGTCGACGTAGCGCTGACGGTAGCGGATCTCCTTGTCGGCAAGGCCGTGGAACTTCTCCGGAAGGGGGCGAAGGGCCTTGCTGAGCAGCTCGAATCGCTCCACCGCAATGGAAAGCTGGCCGCGGCGCGTCTTCATGATAGTCCCCCACACGCCGATCCAGTCACCGATGTCCAAATCCTTGATCTGGGCGTACGGCTCCTCGCCCAGCACGTTGATGCGGCAGAACAGCTGCAGGTCGCCTGTCGTGTCGCGCACGGTGAGGAAGCTCACCTTGCCTTGCACGCGCTTCGCCATGATGCGGCCCGCGAAAGCGCAGGCATCTTCGGTCATCGCCCCATCTTCAAGATGTCCATACGCTGCCTCGATATCGGCGGCATGATGCGTGTAATCGAAGGCATGGCCATAGGGGTTCTCGCCCGCATCGATCATAGCCTGGCGCTTTGCCCGACGAACCTCGATGGGATCGTCTTCGATTTCCTGAACCTGATTATCTGCCATTGAGTTACTCCAAACTGTGAAAGTGTCGTTATATGCAAGTAGCGAGCGGGCCTGCAGCGTCCCATATCGGCTTGAGGAAAGCGCCGCGCACTTCGGAACTCAAACGCAGGCTTGAAAGCCAAGATGGGATGCCACAGGCCCGCGCAGCGGACGATGTGCCTGGCGGCCGATAGGTCGACGGGGCTTTAATGCTCGATCTTCAAGATATCCATCTCGATGACACGGCCGGTAGGGCCTACGGTCTCGATGTGATCGCCCTTCTTGTGACCGATCAGGGCCGAGCCGACGGGCGACTCGTTCGAGATCTTGCCCGACGCCACGTCGCTCTCGGCGCCACCGACGATGGTGAAGGTTCGCTCCTTGCCGCCCATGTCGACGATGACCGTGGAGCCGATGTTCACCTTGTTGGAACGCTTGGGGGCGCTCACAACCGTAGCCTCGGACAGGATGTGCGTAATCTCGGCGATACGGGCCTCCATCATGCCCTGCTCGTTTTTCGCATCGTCATATTCCGAATTCTCGGAGATGTCGCCGAACTCGCGTGCCACCTTGATACGCTCCCCGATTTCAGCACGCTTCTCGGTCTCGAGGTAATGCAGCTCCTCCTCGAGCTTTTCGCGACCTTCGGGCGTCAGGATGAAGTTGTCGTTCGCCATGTGTTTTCCTTATCTAAAACTGCGGGCGGGCCCTATTCGGCCTTTTCGCCCTCCTTTGCACCTGTCTCAGATTGCACTTGCGCCGCTTCAGCAGCTGCGGCAGCTTCCTCCACTCGCTCGGCTTCGGATTCCTCGAATTTCGCGTCGATCTTCTCCTTGCCGGCCTCTACGCCTTTTTCGATGCCGTTACGCAGGTCAGCTGCCCCTTTTCCGAACATCTTCCCAAGCTTTGGAAGCTGTTTCGGGCCGAAGATCACAAGGACGATGACCAGGATGATGACGAGCTCGAACCCGCCCATTCCGAAAAACTTCATCACAGCCTCCTTGTGCAGATCGCCGAACCCTCATTGACATTAAGAAAAAAGGGATGGTTCCCGAAGAATTCATCCCTTTCAGCTTCAGTGGTCGGGTTGACTGGATTTGAACCAGCGACCTCTGCGTCCCGAACGCAGCGCTCTACCAAACTGAGCCACAACCCGTTGCTTCTGACAGCGCGTGAAATACTAACACAACATACGGTAACGTTTAAGAGAATTTTTCGTGTTTGGCGCAGGCGGCGCTCATTTCACCACACGTCGTTCACATTGCTCACGTAGCCTAGGGCGAAAACTTAACGCGATGGGCGCCGGAAAATGTAAAGAACCGTTCGCCTGGCTCGTATAGGAGCGCTCAATGGAGAAAAGAACCGCAGTTAGAATCGTTACCATTGCCTTGCTGTTGATACTCGCCGCAGGCGCCGCCTGTGCGGTGCTCGTCACATGCACGTCAAACACCCCGCTCGAGGGAGCGCGCGTCACGGCCATCAACACGTTCCTCGACAAAACCGGCGCCAAAGCGCACATCGAAAGCGAGCTTCACGCGCAAGCAGATAAGATTTCCGAACAGACAGGCCTGCCCGTCGAGGTGGTCAACTCGGGCATCGAAATGCTCGATATCAAGGATTGGGAGGCTACCACCCTCCCCGCCGATGCCGTTTCAGTTGGCACTTTCGAGACGGCGTACAAAGGGAAGACCGTAAAGGTCACCACTTACGAGGATGCGTCGTACGTAACCGTCGGCGTTTACGGACAATCCATCACCTTCGACGTACCCGAGTCCGCGCAGATGCTCACCAAGATGGCGCCCTACCTTCACTCCGCCGAGGATCTTGGCCTCATCGGGCTCTGAGACAGGGTCCTGCAGGGGAGCCTGACGGGGCCGTCCCCGCATCAGGTTATCAATCAGGAAACTTATCGCGGAGGGCCTTGGCGACGTGAGGCGGCACAAACATGTCGACAGGGCTTCCGAAGCTTGCAAGCTCCCTGACGATTGAAGACGAGAGGTACATGTACTGCGGCGGCGACATGATGAACACGGTCTCGAGCTCATTTGCGAGCTGGTAGTTCAGGGCCGCCATCTGGAACTCGTACTCGAAGTCGGTGATAGCACGCAAGCCTTTGACCAGCACTTGGGCTTCCCGCGATCGTGCAAAGTCAACGAGCAGGCCCTCGAATGGCTCGACGCGCACGTTGGGCAGATGCTCCACGGCCTGACGCGCAAGGACGGTCCGCTCCTCCAACGTGAAGATAGGCTTCTTTCCCGCCGAAGCCGCAACCGCGACGATCACTTCGTCCATGAGCTGAGCCGCCCTCGTAATGACATCCAAGTGGCCGAAAGTGATGGGGTCGAATGTCCCCGGTGTCACCGCTCGCTTCATAACCTCCCCCGTTCCGACGTCTTCACGGACGCCGCTTGCCATCATGAGAAATCAAATCGAAGGGGACTGTCCCCTTCGATCGAAAAACGCATTAAAGGGGACTGTCCCCTTTAATGCCAAAACGCGCTTCTCATGTTGGGATTATATCCATGGTAACGCCCGTCTTCCCGTACTTCTTGCGGGCGATGGCCTCGATTCCCGCATCCTCAAATGCGGAGGCGACCTCGTCTGCGGACTTCAACGCGTGCTCGTACACGACTATCGCATCCGGGGAAAGCCCCCCGCCCGCTTTGACCCGCTCCAAGAACTCCACCACCTTCTGCGCATGCAGCGCATAGGGGGGATCGAGGAACAAGAGGTCGAACGGGCCCTCCGCCGAGGTGGGAGGGGTTTTGAGGACATCGCGGCGAATGACCGCCGCACGGTCCTGCCCCAGCTTGCATGCGCTTACATTGCGGCTGAGCACCTTCGCGGCTTTGGGGTCCAATTCGTAGAACACGGCGCGCGAAGCCCCGCGCGATAAGGCCTCGATGCCCAAAGCGCCCGATCCAGCGAACGCATCGAGCACAACGGCGCCCTCGAAGCCACCGCGCAAGCTGAACAACGAGCTGAAAAGGGCCTCGCGTACACGATCCGTCGTCGGGCGCGTATCCGTGCCGTCAGGGGCATCTATCGCCCTGCCCTTCAACTCACCTGCTACGATGCGCATCTCCCCTCCAAATTTCGAGCCTTGGGTAGACGCGGGCTAACCTCCCACGACCTCCTGCGCAGAACGGTACACGACACGCGCCTCGCGCGCAAGCGCCTTGTACTGATCGGACTCCAACCCGGGATCCTCTTCGAGGATAGCGGCCGCATCATCATGCGCGGCCCCTATGAGCCCCCCGTCCCGTATGACGTTGACGAGCTTCAGCAGGGAGGCGCCATGTTGCCTGTTGCCCAGGATATCGCCCTCGCGGCGTAGCGACAGGTCGTATGCCGCAAGCTCGAATCCATCGTCGGTGCGCTCCATAGCCGACAAACGCTCAAGCGCGGTCTCGCTGCGCGTACCCGAGATGAGATGCATCTCCCCGGGAAGCGTGCCGCGACCGACCCTGCCCCTCAGCTGATGAAGCTGCGACAAGCCGAACCTGTCGGCGTCTTCCACGATCATCACGGTTGCGTTAGGGACGTCCACACCCACCTCGATGACGGTAGTCGCTACGAGCACGCTTATCTCGCCAGCGCGGAACCGGTCCATGACCTCTTGCTTTTCCGCGGCAGGAAGCTTGCCGTGCACGATTCCCACCTCGTAGTCCACGAAGACCTTCGCCTGCAGGAAAGCGGCTTCGTCCTCGGCGGCCCGCACGTTTCCTCCCAGCATGTCGGACTCGTCCTCGATGGCGATCGAGGCGAACTCGTACACATCCTCGTCGTCTTGGCCTTCCGAGCCTTTAGTCGGAGCATCGGGGCGCTTCTCGCCGATGAGCGGGCAGACGACGTAGACCTGCTCGCCTCGGCCACACGCCGCCAAGGCGGCATCGTAGGCTTCACCTTTGTCGGAGAGCGTATGCACGAAGGTCTTCCGCGGCGCCGTCGTATGGGGGCGTTCCTTTATATAAGACAGCGAGAGGTTTCCGAACAGCGCCAAGGCAAGCGAGCGAGGAATCGGCGTCGCCGTGAGGTACAGGGCATCGGGGCAGGTGCCTTTCGCAAGCAGGGCCGCCCGTTGGTCAACGCCGAAACGCTGTTGCTCGTCGATGACGACGAGCGTGCAGTCATTGCACACGACATCGTTTTCGAGTAGCGCATGGGTTCCGAACAAGACGTCGAGCCTGCCATCCGCCAGGCTTTCGAGCGCTGTTGCACGTTCCTCGGCGGAAGTCGAGCCGGTGAGCACGGCGTTGGACACTCCCGCCTCGTCGAGCAAGGGGCCCAGATTCGCGTAGTGCTGACGGGCGAGGATCTCGGTCGGCGCCATGAACAGCGCCTGCGATCCCGAGTCAGCCACTGCGGCCAGGGCAAACGCTGACACGATGGTCTTTCCGGTGCCCACATCGCCCAACAGCAGATGGTTGGCGGTCTCTGGGGCGGCCATCTTGGCGAGGATGTCGTCGCGAGCCTGCAGCTGCTCGTCTGTGAGCTTGAAGGGCACTTCTTCCGAGAGCGCCTTTACGTGCGGCCCGTCAACCGTGTGGACCGCCGGGACGCGCCCTTCGCTACGGCGTTTGCCGTCCTGCATCAACATGAGCTCGAGCAGCAAGACCTCTTCGTAGGCCAGGCGCCGTCGAGCTTGGATCTGCTCGTCCATCGAATGGGGGAAATGGATGCAGGACAGAGCGTCCTTCCGGCTCATGAGGCGATACTTCGCCCGCAGGGCAACGGGCAGGGGGTCGAGCGCCCCCTCTGTCTCTTCCAGGGCGTTCTGCACGAGCCGCCGCATCATCCCGGCTTTGATGGCACCCGTGCTTGGATGAACGGGCACGATCATGCCGTGGAAATCGGCTCCCCCGTCGTCGAGCGCTTCGATATAGGGATTCGTCATCCGCTTGAAACCGTAGTTGAACTCGACTTTTCCCGATACGGCAACCGTCATGCCCGCCTTGAGCTGATCGGCAAGCCATGGCTGGCGAAACGCCGTGATGATGAGCACGCCCGTTTCGTCCACGACCGTGACTTCCGTGAGCGCGAGGCGGGGCTTGGGTTTTTTCAACTTGACCTCGTGGACGCTCACCTTCATGGTGCACGATTCGCCAATACGCGCAACGGCAATAGTGCTGACCTGGGACATGTCGATGTAGCGACGCGGGTAATTGCTCAGCAGGTCGCGCACGCTCGCAACGCCGAGCTTGCCGAGCGCCTGCGCCCGCTTGGGGCTCACCATGCGCACCGACGTCACCGGCGCATCAAGCGCCAGCGTCGCCTTCGTCCGGTCTATTGCGCGCTGTTCCCTAGTTCTGCTCATACGCTCACTTTACCAGGAAACATACGCAAGCAGAACGATTACGGCAGTTTAGCCCGTCTTTAGCAGAGCGACACTTGCGTGACGGGGTCACGCCATGCTGTCATTCCGAGCGTAGCGAGGAATCTCCGCGAAGCGGACTCTCGGGTGAACCGCTTCGCGGAGATCCTTCGGGCTCCGCCCTCAGGCGCTGAATGATTGCGCGCCGCACTCCCCGCCCCTTCGATGCGCATTAAAAAAGCATTAAAGGGGACTGTCCCCTTTAATGCTCTTTTCGCTTTACTCGATTAGCTCTATTCGACCGAGAAGACGACGGGATACAGGGGCTGCTCGCCACGGTGGGCGTCGATCTCGAGATCCTCGAACTGCTCCTCGATGCGGCTTACCAGCTCCTCGAGCTGCTCGTCCGAATAGTCCTCGCCCGCCAGGATCGTGCAGGTATCGGCGTCGTCTGCCTCCATCTTGTCGAGGAGGTCCAACACCACGTCCTCGATCGTCGAGCCGACCGCGTCGATGGAGCCGTCGGCGATGCCGATGACGTCGCCTGCGGCAATCGGGCCGCCGTTTGCGTCATGGGAATCCTTGATCGCCGTGGTGACTTCGCCCGTCTTGACTTCGGCAAAGGCTTCGGACATGGCCTCGACGTTATCTTCCAGGCCAGCCGACTCGTCGTAGCCGAACATTGCCGCGAACGCCTGCGGCACGCTCTTCGTGGGCACGACGCCACACGGGATGTCGGCGAGCTCTGCCGCGCTGTTCGCAGCCATGACGATATTCGAGTTGTCGGGCAGGATGATGACAGCGTCGGCATTGCACTGCTTCACGGCGTCCAGCAGATCAGCCGTCGAGGGGTTCATGGTCTGGCCGCCGGACACGACGACGTCGACGCCAAGGCTGCGCAGGATGTTGGCATTGCCCTCGCCCGCCGCCACTGCCACGACGCCGAACGGCTTGTGCTCGGTTTGGGCCTGCTCCTTCTCGGCGACGAGCTTCTCGTTGCGCTCGACGCTCTGCAGGTCCATGTTGTGGATGAACACCTCGAAGATCTGGCCGCGCTCCAAGAAGTATTCCAGCACCTTGTTGGGATGGTTGGAATGGACATGCACCTTGAACTTGGGCACGGAGCCGACGCACAGCTCGCAGTCGCCCATAGTTGCCAGGAAATCGAGCGCTTCATCGCGGTCGAGCGTCTCGGAATGAACGAGGAACTCGTTGCAATAGCGATACTCGGAACCTTCCCAGTCGTTAAAATGCTCGATCTCGACTTTCGGCTCGGCTTTCGGCGAGAACGAGAACTCGTCGCTGAGCGAGCCCTCCTTGCCCAGCAGGGCTGAGACGAACCCGTCGACGAGAATCGCCAAGCCGAAACCGCCGGCGTCGACGACGTTGTTCTCCTTCAGGACGGCCAGCAGCTCGGGCGTCCGCTGAACCGATGCGTACGATTCCCTGACGATTTCCTCAAGCGCCTCTTCCACATCGAGCTTCTTCTTGTGAGCACGCTTCGCGGCCGCCGCCGTATCCTTCAAAACCGTGAGGATAGTACCCTCAACCGGCTTGCGGACAGCCTGGAACGAAACTTCGACAGCGCGAGAGAAGGCGGAGTCGATGGAGGCCGTTGAAAGCTCGGAAGCATTCGCCGCCCCCTCGCACAGACCGCGCAAAATCTGCGACGTGATGACACCGGAGTTGCCGCGAGCTCCCATGAGGGCGCCGGTGGTTATCGCGCGACGCACATCAGCAGCGGAGCAACCCATGGGTAAGGTGCCTATATTGTTCACCACCGACTCGAGTGTCAACGACATGTTCGTGCCCGTGTCGCCGTCGGGAACGGGAAACACGTTCAGACGGTTCACTTCATCCTTACGGGCCGAAAGATTACTGCTGGCGGCAGCAATTGCGTTGAGCACATCGTTACCGGAATAATTTGCCATTGTAGATATATCCTCCTGCGAGGTTCGAACTTCTAAACTTGATTTGGGATTACTTGCGAACCCTCACGTCTTGGACGTGCACTTCCACGCCGCTCACCGGGACGCGAGCCTGCTCCTTCAAGACGAACGAGACGGCGTCGATAAGGTTTTGGGAAACGGCGGCCATATTCGTGCCGTACTCGACGACGATGTAGAGGTCCACATGGACGCCTTCATCAGTCGTGTTGAGCGTAATGCCGCGGCGCAGCTTCGACGCAGGGAGAATCTTGGCAATGCCGTCTGCGGGATTGGGCGCCACCATGCCTACGACGCCATAGCATTCCATTGCCGCATGGCCGATCATGTCGGCGAGCACATCGTTGGCAACATGGAGCTTCCCGGGAATAGGATCTGCCATGGTAACTTCCTTTCCGCTAGAGTAATCACACCTCTGCAAAATCGCATAACTGGTTGATTATAGCGCATCGGCAAAGGTAAGGCGGAACGATTCTGCAATCACCATCATCCAGCCTTAGACAGGGCATTGCCATCAGGTTACAAGCTGCCAACTTGAGAAACTGCTGGATGACAGGGCTATAATCAATTTCAGCCTCGCTCTTGGGAGGCTCTGATTCAATTCGAGGAGGCATGCCATGATTGAAATCGAAGGCCCTAGCAGTTCACCGGCAACCGAATTGAGCACGATTGCTTCGGGAAGCATTGCGAAACCTCCGCAAGCCACTCCCCTGCTCACGGTTGGTTTGCTCGAAAAGGCCCTGCTCGAACGCTTTCCACGTGCGGACGCCGAGAGCTGGGACCGCATGGGGCTGCTCGTAGGCGACCCGTCGGAACCCCTCGAAGGCGTGTGCGTGGCCCTCGACCCAACGCTCGAAGCAATTCGGACCGCTGCCAAATTGGGCGCCAACGTGCTGCTCACGCATCATCCCGCATACTTGAACCCACCAGAGGTGCTCTCCCCCTCGCGTTTGACGGCGAGCGCCGCCGGGGTCAACGTTTGGGAAGCCGTGCGCTCGGGCGTCGCGCTCATGAACTTCCACACAGCGCTTGACGTCAGCGACGATGCGCGCGAGCTGTTCCTGAACCTGTTGAAGCTCGACTGGAAGAGGATGCTCGTTCCTTCAGATGCCGACCCCGGCAAAGGATACGGATACCTCTGCTCGATTCGCGGTTGCGATGCCCCGTTCACACTCGGCCGCATGGCGGCACGGTGCACCTCGGTGTTCGGCCGCGTTCCCCGCGTCTGGGGCGACTTGGACGAGAAGGTTACCTCAATCGTGTTCGCAAACGGTTCCGCTGGCAACGTCGTCGAGGCATGCGTCGCCGAAAAGGTCGATTGCCTCATCTGCGGCGAAGTGCGCTACCATGCGGCGCTCGACGCGGCACAAGCGGGGCTTGGCATTGTCGAAGTGGGCCACGATGCGAGCGAGCTTCCACTGACGGCCATCCTCGCCAGGGCGGCAATACGGGCAGGCGTAGCACCCGATATCGTGACCGTGCTCGACCAGGGGCGAAATTGGGGCCTTCCCGACTCCACCCGTTTGAGCAATTCTGAGGTAGAATGACCTCGCTGATGGATTCTCGCAGAAGGGACATATGATGCTGGCAGATTATCGAGACCTCGAATCCCTGCTCGAGATTCAGCGAATCGACCTGATGATCATGCAGCTGAAGAAGCAGCGCGTAGAACTCCCCCAGCGGATTCAGGTCATGCGCATAAAGAAGAAGCGCGACGAGATATCATCGAAGCTTGATCAGGTGCTTGACCTGCAGAAGAAGGCCGATGCCCAGATGACCATGCTGCAGGACGAGGATCGCATGCTCGCCGAGAAGCAAGACCGTGCCCAGGAGCTCATCGACGCTTCCGGGTCGGACTACCGTAAAGTGGAATCCCACTCGAAGGAAATGGCGGGCGTCGCGAAACGGCGTGAGACCCTCGCCGCCAAGATGGTCGACGTGGATGCTCAACTCAGCAAAATCAAGGACCTCCGCTCCCGTCTCGAGGGCGGCATAGCTGCCGCCGATGCCGAGGAGGCCCGCCTCCGCGCCGCTTTCGAAGCCGACGACAACGTCCTCATCGACCGCATAAAAGCCCTCACTGCACGACGCGCCGAGTTGAGGGAGATTCTTCCCGCCGATCTAGTGGGGCTCTACGACAAGACCGCGGCCAGAACAGGGGGCGTCGCCATCGGGAAGCTTGCCGATACAACGTGCGGCGTTT
The DNA here is from genome assembly GCA_017434045.1 of Eggerthellaceae bacterium. Classification (GTDB taxonomy): domain Bacteria; phylum Actinomycetota; class Coriobacteriia; order Coriobacteriales; family Eggerthellaceae; genus UBA9715. The sequence continues at coordinate 358 of JAFRGA010000048.1, read as the reverse complement.
GCCGCTCTGTCATCGACGGGGGAAGGCTCATCGAGCTGCGCGCATCAGCTCCTCTGGGCATATGCCCCAACTGCAAGCGCCTCCTCGTAATCGAATAGCCCCCGGGCATCCAAATGCTGCACAAAACGAATCGAAGGGGACAGTCCCCTTCGATTCGTTTTTGCGTGCTGAAGGGGCGGGATTTGACGCGCCCTGAGTGCCACCTTGACGCCAATCGAATCGGAGGGGACAGACGATATGTAGAGCGACCGGGACCTCGCTCTATGAAGCAAAGGCCATCTTCGTGGCAACGTGGGTTAGGCTTCGGTTGTAGTCGTAGGCCATACCACATTCATAGGAGGTCCCAGCCATGGCATAT
>JAFRGA010000011.1 GCA_017434045.1 Eggerthellaceae bacterium | reverse complement strand
TGATGGTCGGTTCGGGATGTATCGGGCGCAAGTGCTTGCCCTGGCGGTTCTCGCTGTGGAAGGTGTTGTGCTGACGCGCTCCTGTGGTGAGTACCAGCGGGTAATCCTCGTAGAGCTCGGGCTGGCTGTAAGGCGTCATCGACGGCTCGACGTAATGCGGCAGCGGGTCGAAACCCATGAACTCGAGGCCCAGCGAGTACAACTCGACGCGACCCGTGGGCGTCATGAAGCCGTTGCTGCCATCGGGGCGGATCTTGCCCTTCTCGTGCTTGTCGTATTCGAACGGCAGGTAGCTCGGCGCCGTCTCGCGCACGCCTTCGAAATCCATGCCGGTCTCGGCCAGGATGCTGCTGAACATGTCCTCGACGGTCTCCCATGGCCACGCTTCTGGGTTGAAGCGCCGGCCGAGCTCGAGGTTGATTTCCATGTCGCTGCGCGCTTCACCGCGCGGCGGCACGGCGGCGTTGATGGTCTCGCCGCGCTGCATGTTGTCGCCGCAACGGATGCCGTTGCGCTCGGGATAGGTCGTAACCGGCAAGAACAGGTCGGCGTACGCCATGGCCGTTGGCGTCATGAACAGGTCGACGACCACGTTGAACTCGAGGTTCATGAACGCCTGGATGGTGCGCTCGTTGTCGACGCCGCCGCAGGCGATCTGGTTGACGGTCTGGATCCACGCCGCCTTGATGGGGTAGTCCTCGGGCTGTTCGATCATGTGGTCGATCATCTTGTTGATGGAAGCCACGTGCAAGCCCAGCTTGTAGATCAGCAGCTCGTCGGTGCCGATGCGCTTCTCCTCGGCGTCGAACGACAGGAGGTCGCGTCCCCAGCCCGTGATGTACTTCAGCAGCTCGGGTCCGATGACGTTGCTGCCGGGCTTCTCGAGGTTGCCCGTGATGGCGAACAGGTCGAGCACCGCGCGGGCGCCGTCGACGCAGTCCTCGCGCTGGTCGAGCGCCACGCCCCACTGCAGAAGCGCGGGACCGTTCTCGGCGATGAGGTGCGCGGCAGCCGCAATGTCGTCGGGTTCAACCCACGTGACCTCTGCCGTGCGCTCGAGCGTCCACTCGGAGCACAGCTCGGCGTACTCGTCGAAGCCATGGCACCACAGTTCGACGAATTGCTCGTCGTAGAGCTTTTCTTGAACGATCACGTTGCCGATACCGAGCGCGAGTGCATGGTCGGAGCCCGGACGTACACGGCACCATACGTCGGCATGGGCCGCCAGCCATGTCAGGCGCGGGTCGACCACGAGCAGCTTGCTGCCGCGCTGCAGCACGTCGGTGACCCAATGGCCGTATGCACCATCTGAGTTGGCGACAACCGGGTTGTTTCCCCAAACCACCGTGACGCCGGGACATTTCCACTCGGGATTGTCGTAACGGTCGACGTACTGTTGCGAGTAGTCGCCCACCATGAACGTGCCCGTCGTCATCATACTCGCGAAGATGCGCGGGCCGAAACAGGCCACGTTGCTGAGGCTGAAGGCGTAATTGGGGCTGCCAAACGACCACGCCAGACGTGTGATGTAGGCCGCGATATCGCGTCCGGTGCCCTGCAGGAACACAACGCTCTCGGCGCCGAACTGTTCCTTGTACTCGTTGAACTTTTGCTCCACGGTGTCGAGCGCTTCGTCCCAACCGATGCGCTCCCACTTATCGAGCCCGCGATTCTCGCGTGCTCGCTTCATCGGGTAGAGCACGCGATCCTCGTGGTTGACGAAGTCGATCACGGCCGCGCACCTCGGACAAAGCCTGCCCTGGCTGTACGGATTGTCCGGGTCGCCTTCGACGCGCACGACTTCGCCATCCTTGCTGTATATAAGCACGCCGCAGCCTAAGTGGCATCCCGGCGCACTCCAAGCACTTCCGCGCGTGACGGTGAGGCCGTCCTCCTCGTAGCGCCATGGCTTCTCGTGCTCGAAATACGTCATGCCGTGGTCGTTTTTGATTTGCTCGGAAGCCGGCACGACGTTGCGCGCCAGCAACGTCTCGCTGACGTTCGATTTTTCCATCTCTTCCCCCTCTTCGCTCTGGAACCCCCGCTGCGCGAGGGCGCTTCGTCCCGCTTACCAGAGGCTTTCGGACTTCATGGGCAAAACACCGATGCGCGCCTTGGCGACACCGTCAACCAAGCCATCCCACACGCGGCCCTCGGCAACGCCTTCCATCGTGCCCAGGATGGTGGTGATGGTGCAGTCGCAGGTGAAGTTGCCCTCGTCGTCGATCTTGCCGTTGCCGATGGGCGCGGTCGAGCCGAGAACGCTGAACTCGCCCTCGAACGTACCGTCGCCCTTGCGGTCGATGGTTAGCGTGCAGGGCTTCTTGCCGATGGGGATCTTGATGATTGCCTCGTAGGTCTCGACTGCCATGGGAATACCTTCCTCTCGTCCGATATGTGACGGTTGTCACAATATGGTGATATCATCACATCGTTGCAGGTTATCGGGAAGGAATCAGAATCTTCCTTTAGTCACATTCGTGACAAATCGGCGATATTGTCAACGAAAATGATGCGAGAGAGGAAGCCATGGACATCAGGGCACAACGAACGCGCGACATGCTGGTTGGGGCCTTCGACCAGCTCGTGGAGGAGAAGAACGTGGAGGAGATCTCCGTGAGCGAACTCTGCGGGCTTTCGACCGTACGGCGTGCGACATTCTACCGGCATTTTCGCGACATGCAGGACTTCATACGTTTTTACCTCACCACGATGACTGACCGGTTCATGGAAGCGCTTTCCGCAGATAACGATTTGGAAGGCTTGATTCCCTATGCCCGCGCCATGCACGCCCACATGCTTCAATATGCCTCCGAGCACAGGAGCCGATTTCGCCACATGATGGGGCCGGCCATGCTCGCAGACACGATGGACCTGGTCATCATTCAGGTGGCCGACGGCATCGTGTCGCGCATCCATGCGATGCAGGATGCCAGCGCAATTGACGGTTCGGTAAGCGCCGAAACAGTCGGTCTGTACTACTCGGCGGGCTTGGTGCACGCCATGCGCTGGTGGCTGCTTGATGGACAGCCGGCAGAAGCAGAAGGTCTTGTCGAATCCGGCATGGCGCAGCTCACGAGCATGCTCGGCCTTAGGGTGGAATAATCGCGTCAATCAGCGCGTTTGCCCGCAGTTGCGACGATGTGTCCCATGGTTATCCGTAGCGTTTGCACGAGATAGTCGGCGAAATGCTCGGAAGAAAGCGGAATCGTCCCCGATGCGAGCTCGACGAACGTCTCGCCGACAGCATGCCCGCACATGATGACGAGGAAGCTCCGATAGCCGTCTTCGAGCGCAACGCCAGCTTCCGCTTCGTATTGGCGAATATACCCTTCAATAATGGCATAAATGTCGCGGGCTATGCATTCCTTGACATGCATGCGCCCGAGCGGCGATTTGAGTGCATGTGAGATTTCCGAATTGCTCACAACGATATCCGCGCACACCGCGATGGCGTTTCGCGGATCTTCGCGTAGAAGGTCGACAATGCGGACGGCGCGTATCATTTCGTGAATCGTCCAATCGAACAAGCCATAGACATCCGTGAAATGGTAGTAGAAGGTCTTGCGATCCAGATCACAATCGCGCGCCAAATCCGCCACGCTGACATCGTCGAGTTCGCCGTTCGCCAAGCGTATGCGCAAAGCCTTGGAAAAGGCCTCTTGAGCTCCGGCTGCGATTGCCCGCCAAACGCAAAACACGAGAATGTGGATGCGATGATCCAGGCAACCTTGGATTATCGGGTGTAGCTGTCCTGCCGCGCAGCGATTCCCATATCTTGCGTCTCCCTATGGTCGCTCGTTCCGATTTGGCGGTCGTCGGGTTCTTAGCTCACGTTTCCGCTATCGGGATGCCTCATCCCTTTCCAACGCGTGCATTGGCGTGTCGAAAGATTCGCGTTGCGCTTTACGAAAGGGTTTTGGTTCGCGCGCAAGCGCCTGGAGGGTCTGGTGCATAAGCTCTCCTGCAGCGCCTTTCATGGCGAAAGCCTGTCGCGTTTCAGTCCTTGGCGGCACGTTGAAGTTTTAATCTATCTCCTTCTGATAACAGAGAAGATAGCAAAGTCCGTTGACAACAAGGTTTTCATCTCGATGACTCCAATGCCGAACGCAGGCAGTGGAACACGGATGCGACCAGCACCGCCACCGACGTCCAGCGAATGCAGGCGAGCGGTACGTTCGGATCGCCTGCTGCGAACTGCACTTGACCTGTTAGGTATGCGGGCAGTCCGAGCTGCGCGAAGGACACGGCGCCGAAAACAGAGACTGCCGCAACGACGATGCGCAGGGCCCATGTCAGCGCGCGGTTCACCGAGATGGTTTTCCCAAAGTGCCGGAAAATAATCTTCCCCTGAAGTCCCGTATGGGCGAACGCGAATACGAAGGTCCAATACGAGCATGCAAGATGCACGCTGCGCGCGAGAGCGGATCCCGGAATCGCGGGTAGAAATGCGAGCGCATGCTTAGAGAGCACGACGGCGCTCGTACCTTGCCCGGCAATGCAAACCACGAGCCCGAGCACGGAGGCGACCTGCAATGCGCGCACGACAGTCCAACGGCCCCGTCCAAGAGCCGCGAACCAACGACGATTCGAGACGACATGCGCGACTACGAGCACGAGCAGAGCGAGGCCCAGGTACTCGTGGGGCGCCTCCTCAACAAGAGCGGTGGCCATCACCAGCACGAGCACGATTCCCATGAGCGCATCTACCACGATGCGCGCTACGAATCTGCCCCGCGTTTTCGACATGTGACGCTAGCCAATCCAGGCTTCGACCGCCGATTGCGCCTCGTCGCGCGAGTTCTGCGCGGTGGTGCCGGCAATCGAGAGCCCTTGCCCCACATCGGCGCCTGTGCACGTAGACTGCACCGAACCCACCGTGCCGGCAAGCCCGCTTCCGGCGTGAGTGCAGAAGGGACGGATGGCCTTTCCCGACCAGTCGTGCGCCTCCAGGAAGGTGTACAGGCACATGGGCAAATCGCCCCACCAAATGGGATAGCCAAGGTAAATGGTTTTATAAGGAGCAATGTCGATGTCGCCCTCGAAGGCGGGGCGTGCGTTCTCATTCTGCTCGGCGAGCGCCACGTCGCAACATTCGTTGTAGCCTTCGGGATATGCTTCCGCTGGAACGACCTCGAATAGGTCGGCCCCCGTCTTCTTGGCAATCATCTTCGCGACAACGGCCGTGTTGCCCTCCTCGATGTAGCCTACGCCGTAGTTCTCTCCGGCATGCGAGAAGTAGACGACGAGTGAGTCTGCTTTCGGGCCTGCGGAGCTCGTACTTGTAGAGGACGAAGCGGCGCTCTTCGAGGTCTCAGCAGAACTGGCGGCAGACGATTGAGCACCGCGGCTCTCGCTGCATCCGGCAATGCCAACGCCGGCCAACATGGTGGCTCCCGCGATGGTCGTATACTTGAAAAATTCCCTTCGAGAAATCATGGTGCCCCTTTTCATCCGATTAGTACGTCGATGCGCGCGATTCGGCCAAAAGCCATGCGCCGTTTCTTTTCTCGGCTTTCAAATCCTGCTGCAGGCGCCATGTGTGGCGGCCACCGCCAAACACGGCGGCGTTCACGCGTGAACGACCGCGGATGGCTGCGCGCCCCCCGTCGGGCGAGACCTCGACGTCGACGGAATCGTGCGCAATCGAGTAGTAGTTCAGCGTGCCATCGAGCACCGCATTGATGTAGGCGCGCTTGCCCTGCCGTATGCCCGTCATGTGGATGAGCTCATAATCATCCGCGAGCACCGACGCGATGCCATCAGCATCCTTGCGAATGGACGCATCGCACAGGTCGCAGTAGAGCTTGGCGCACGTTTCTCGATCGTTCATCCTGGAGCCTATTCCGGCTGCAGCGGGCCGTAGTAGTAGCTTGCCGTCGCGCCGCCGTCGATGAGGAAGTCGCTGCCGGTGATGAAGGCGCCTTGCGGGCCCATGACGAGCTCGGCGAGCGCGCCGACCTCGTCGGCCGTGCCGGGACGTCCCGCCGGGCACTTGGCGAACATGTTCTTGTAGAAATCGCCGCGCGGGCCGTTGAACTCGTCGATGGCGAGAGGCGTGACGATGATGCCAGGGCTGATGGAGTTGATGCGCGCCCCGCGTTCGCCCCAACGAACCGCCTCGTACATCACGCGCTTCTCGTTGCAGCGCTTGGCGAGCTGGTAGGCGTGCAGCGTGTCGCGTACGTTCTCGGGCTGCAGCAGCGGCAGGTTGAGCAGCTCCTCGGGTGGGGTAGTGGCCAGGGCGCGGTCTTCCTCCGCGGTCAGCTGCGGCATGCGCTTGCCCGACTGGCTGGAGATGGTGACGCCCACGCCGCTGGGTGCGATGACCTTGCCGACCTCTTCGAGCAGCACTGCCGTGCCATACAGGTCGACCTTGAGTATCACCTCGATGGGCGCCTGGCTGGGGGACACTCCCGCCGCATTGATGAGCGTCGTGATCTCGCCGAGCTCCCGTGCACGCGCGATCATGCCGAGAATCGACTCTCGGTCCGAGAGGTCCATCTCGTAGGGCTCCACATCGAATCCGGCCTCGTTCATCACCTTCGCGATCGCATTTGCGTTGTCGATGGACTTGTCGCCCACGAGGATCTTCTTGCCGTAGCCCACGCGCCTCGCAATCGCCATGCCGATCTGCCCGGCGCCGGTCCACAGAACCACTTCGCTTGCCACTGCTTTTCCTTCCTTCGAAAAGCCAAAAAGGGACAGTCCCTTTTTGGCTCTTAGGAGAACTTGCGGGCCCAGGCTTGGGCCTTATCCTTCGAGTTGGCTGCCTGGTTGCCGGTGATGGGAAGACCCTTCTCGACCGTGGCGGTGGGGAAGAGCTTCTTCAGATGCTTCTCGGAGCCGCCCATGCCGGAGCCTTCGTTCGTGCAGAACGGCACGATGCGCTTACCTGCGAGGTCGTAGTGCTCGAGGAACGTGAACACGCACATCGGGCAGGTGCCCCACCAGTTGGGGTAGCCGAGGAAAATGGTGTCGTAGTCGTCCATGGAAAGCCCCGCGTCCTCGAGGTAGCGCTTCACCTCGGGACGCGCGTCGGCCTGAAGCTCAGCCTTGGCGTCGTCGATGCACCGGTAGTAGTCGGCGTCGTATTCCTTGACCGTCTCGATCTCGAACAAATCGCCGCCCACGGCCTCCTGCACGAACTCCGCCACGCGCTCGGTGTTGCCCTTCTCCAGGTTCTTCACGCTGCCTGCCCAGTAGTTCTCGCCCTTGCGCGAGTAATAGAGGATGAGGTTCGCCATGTCTCTTGTCCTTTCCATATGCGACAAATTGTCTCTTAACTGTGGAGAGTATAAGCGACATATTGTCTTTTATACAAGCATCTTGGTAGAATCTTCACAACATGCGAGGAGGAAACCGTGGAGCAGAAGACCGACTACATACGGGCCCGTTCGCCCGAGCATAAGCAGGAGCGCATGGCTGCCATCATGGAGGCGGCCGACGCGCTGTTCGCCGTGCGTCCCTACCACCAGATAACCATGGGCACAATAGCCGAAAAGCTTGGCTGGTCGCGCTCGAACCTGTACAAGTATGCGGCAACCCGAGAGGAGATCTTCTTGTCGCTTCACTCTGCCAAGAATCGCGCTTGGATCGACGATTTGGCCAACGCGCTCGCAGATGCGCCCATGCCGCCCGAGCAGTTCGCCCGCACATGGGCCCAAGTCACCGAGCGCCATGCAGATTTCCTGCGCTACCAGGAGATACTCATCTCGATCATCGAGTCCAACGTCACGTTCGATCGCCTCGTTGAGTTCAAGCGCGCCTTCGTCGAAATGCTGCCGCCTGTCGTCGAGACTCTTTGCCGTCAGTGCGACATAGACGAAGACGCCGCGACCGACCTCTACTTGCGTCTGCTCTACCAGGCACCCGCCCTGCGCAACCATTTCCACTGCGCGGAGATCACGCGCGAAGCCATGGAGTCCGCCGGCATGCCGCCCGTCGCGGGCAGCTTCGTCGATGCCTACGTGGACTTCGTGCTCATGTGCGTTGAGAAAGCGGGCGAAGCATAGGCGATAGGCAAGACGAACGCAGGGTATCGTTTAACACGCGTTATCAGCACGAGAGAAAGGGTTTACCATGTCGTACCTCGGAGAGAACATTCCCAAGCTCGGCTTCGGCCTGATGAGACTGCCGCGGACCGAAGACGGGAGCACGGTCGATATCGAGCAGGTCAAGCAGATGGTCGATGCATTCCTAGCCGCCGGCTGCACGTACTTCGACACGGCGCGCGCCTACGGCGACTCCGAGGCGGCTATCCGTCAAGCGCTCGTCGAGCGCCACCCGCGCGAGAACTTCCAGCTGGCCACGAAGAACGCCGCCTGGATCAAGGCGAAGAACGCCGAGGAGGCCCGGATCGATTTCGACATCTCGCTCGAGCAGACGGGCGCGGGCTATTTTGACTTCTACCTCATCCACAATACGGGCGGGCCGCGCACGGCCGTCTTCGACAAGTTCGGCATGTGGGATTTCGTGAAGCAGCTGAAGGCCGACGGCAAGGTGCGTCACATCGGCTTCTCGCACCACGACAACGCCGAGCGGCTCGACGAGATCCTGAGCGCGCATCCCGAGATGGAGTTCGTTCAGCTGCAGGTGAATTACGCCGATTGGGACAACGCCAACACGCAGTCGCGCAAGTGCGTGGAGGTAGCGGCCAATCACGGCAAGCCCATCGTCATCATGGAGCCCGTGCGCGGCGGTGCGTTGGCTACACCGCCCGAGCCGGTTGCCGAGGTCCTGCGCGCGGCGAACCCGAACCGCTCCTTCCCTGACTGGGCGCTTCGCTTCGCCATGGGAACACCGAACTTGATCACGGTCCTCTCCGGCATGTCGAATCTACAGCAAATGGAAGAGAACCTCGAAACCTGGCGCACCTACGAGCCGTTGACCGATGAGGAGCTCGCGACGTTGCGCCTGGCGAAGGATAAGCTCGACGAGATGCTCGACAATCCCTGCACGAACTGCCAGTACTGCATGAAATCGTGCCCGATGGACATCAAGATCGCCCCCATAATGGAGGCGCTCAACCGCGCGGGCATGTACGGCGTCGACAACGGCAAGAACTGGTTCGGCTTCCAGACAGCCGCTGGCGGAAAGGCCTCTGAGTGCATCCAGTGCTTCCAATGCGAAGCGGCTTGCCCCCAGCACATCGAGATCGTGGGCAAACTCGAGCGTGCCGCCGAGCTGTTCGAGTAGGGTCGAGCGCTTTCCCAATAAGCGAAGCTCTCTGCAACTATAGGCGTCCACGACCGACGACGACTGTCGAAGCCGGCATTGCCGAGCTGCTCGGTCGCTAGAGCCCGATTCCCGCGCTACTCGGCGGCGGTCCCCGTGCCGGTGAGCTTCTGCACGAGCCAGTTCTGCACGCCGATGAGCTCGATGAGCTCGAGGTCCTGGTTGGTCTCTTGCAGGTCGGCGTCTTCGTCGATGAGGTAGGCCTTCATGTCCTCGTATGCCACGAAGTCCTCAGCGAACACGGGCATCATGGCTGTCACCTGCGCGATGCCCTCCTCGGACACCTTCTTCTCGCTCTTGAGGTACTCGACAATGTCGTCGTAGACCTTCACCTCGGGACGTGCCGGTATCTCGATCTCGCCGCCCAAATCAAGAATGCGGTTGGCGAACTTCTCGACCCATGCCATCTCCTCGTCGGCATGCGCGGCGTACTTGTCGGCCAGGGCGGCAAGCCCCTTGGACCCGAACACGAGCCCCTGGATACGGTGCCCGAAGCTCTGGTCGGAGAGCCCCGTCACGATTGCCTGCAATGCCTGGATCTCCGCCTGCTTGTTTGCCATGTCGTATCTCCTATTCGCTCGACTCTCTACACGTTATTCAGCCGGCTGCCATTTGCAGCGCACGGGCGAGACAATCGCGCCCGTCTTCTTCAGCTCGGCCATCGCCTTGTCCACGACCTTGCGGTCGAGTCCGGAAAGCTCGGCGATCTTGCCCGCGTTCAGCGGCTCGCCCGCCTCCTTCATGGTCTTCAGAACCAGCTCCGTTGCCTCCATTGCGCGTCCTTTCTCTAAGATGCCTGTTGCTCGTGGGTGCCGCCCTACGCGGCGTTGAACTTCTCCTTCGGCTGCTTGCAGCGTGGGCAGTGCCATATCTCGGGCAGCTCCTCGAAGGGCGTACCGGGTGCGATACCCTGCGACTCGTCGCCGACAGCGGGGTCGTACACGTAGCCGCACACGCTGCACACGTACTTGCCCGTGCGCGTCTTGAACGTGATCTCGCCCACGGGGATGGTCTCGGGCGGGTTGTCCAGGTCGACCACACGTTTGACCTCGAGGTTCTCCACGCCGAGCGGCGTATGGGTCGACAGGTACATCGTAGGATTAGCTGCCACGAATTCCCGCACGCGGTTGAGCGTCTCGCGAGCTTTGTCGATGTCTTCGTACACCACCGAGAGCTTGTTTGCGTAGAGCGCCTCGTCGGTGTAAGTCACGTCGCCGTGAATCAGGTAGTACAGGCCCTCCTCGGCATCTTCCACGATGACGATTGCGTTACCTTTGGTATGCCCCTCGGCGCGGATGTACCACACACCGTCGGCCACCTTCTGGCTCTCGGGGAAATTCTTATATGAGCCGTCGGTGAAGGCGACGGGCTCCAGGTTGGGGAGCCCCTGCAGCTCGTCGGCATCAGCTTCATGCTCGTTTACGTACACCTTGGCGTTTGGGAAGCTCTTGAGCTCGCCCGAGTGGTCTGCGTGCTTGTGGGTGAGCAGGATCTTAGACACCTGGTCGGGCGAGTATCCCAGCGCGCTGAGCGCCTCCATGTAGGGCAGCACGTCGTGGCCGGTGTAGATGGGCGTCGTCTCTTCGGGCGATTCCTCGGGCGTGCCAGCAGGAAGGCCCGTGTCGACGAGGATGACCTCGCTTCCGGTATCGATGAGGTAGTTTTGCAGGCCAGAGCGGTAACGCATCGAGGCGTCGAAGGCTTCCGGGCCCTCCTCGCCGCCGAACGCGAACGGCTGGGTCATAAAACCCTGATTACGGTAGACGACGGGCAGAATCTTGACCATGGGTCCCCCTGACATTGACAATCGAAACTATGAATTATAAGGTACACGTGTCACGCAATATCGTCAATTGACATCGGCATGCGATGTGTCACGTAAGTTGCATATACGAGCGTAATGTCACGTAACTTTTCGGGAAGGCGGATGAGATGGCGAACACCGACGACCTTCGGTTCGTGCGCACCGAGGCCGCGATTCGCTCTGCGTTCATGGAGCTCGTCGGCGAGCGGCCCGTGGACTCCATCACCGCGAGCGAGGTGTGCCGCCGTGCCGGCATCAGCCGCAACGCCTTCTACCTGCACCACTCCGGGGTTGCCGAGCTCTATGCCGCCATGGTCGACGAACTGCTTTCAGACATTAGGGCGGCGTGCGTCGCCTCGGCGGAGAGGGTGGCGGCCTCGGGCGAGCTCGACGAGGAGCTCGTACCCTCGGGCTTCACCGTTCTGGCAAGACACGAAGGGCTCCTGCGGGCGCTCCTGCCCTCCGACGACGGCACGCTCGCCAAGCGCCTCGCTGACGGCATCGCGGACGCCTACGTGGATGCGGCGCTCGTGCTCAGCGAGCAGGGCGGCAGCTTGGAGCACCGCTTGAGGTGCGCGTTCTCGGCCTGGGCGTTCCTCGGGATTCTGCAGCAATGGTTCGAGCTCACCGACGAGCAGATATCCGACCTGCTTCCCTATGTCTCCGACTTCAACGCGGGCATACAGGCAGGGGCGACGCGGTTCCTCACGGGTGGCGGGGCTACGCCGTCGCTCGAACCCTTCGGGTTATGAGCACGCGTTGTCTCGGGACGTCTCGTTTCTCCCGTCTGAAAGCGGCATCTATCACGACCAGGGTAGAGCCACGTTGCCCAGGAGAAAGTCCTCCACCGTGACGGCGCCTGCCGCGCTGCCGCCTACCACGATGCGCGTGGCTTCCAGGTATGCGCGCAGGAACGCCGCCATGCCGCCCTGCGACTTCGTGCGGCCGCTCTTCACCTCAATAGCCGCGATTCTGCCCTCGCCAGCGAGGACGAAGTCGACCTCGTCGCTGCCCTCGCGCCACCACTGCACGTCGAAACCAAGGTCGGGCCCCATCGCGAGCAGCCGGGCCCCGACGGCGCTCTCCACGAGGTGGCCGCGGAGCTCGCCTCCTTGCGATTCGAATATTATTGAGTGTTTTTACTCAATACAGTGAGCAAAAACAAGATGCATCATAGACGCACACACTAAGGTGTACGGAATAGCGCCAAAGGAGACTGATTGACTTTCCAATCGCAATTGGGAGCCTTGATTCAATCAAGGCTTGAATCTCGTTTACACATTTGTACAGCATTCCCTGCCAACCCTCAACGAACTTAGAAGGTTGATCACCCAAGCTCATATCATCGTCCTTTCGATGGTGAAGGTGAAGATATGGAAAGTATCTCCCCGTGTCACAACCTCGCCCGTGCCTTAGAATATGGGCGAAGAAATCGCAATTCTGCAGACCGGGCACCAGCGAGCAGCGTGAGGCCGATGACATGAAAGATAAGTACTACGACCAGGCAGTCGTCTGCGTGAAGGACCACGTCCTACCCGCCCAGCTCGAGCTCTACCAATCCTGCGACGGCGATCTGGACAGGGTCTACGGCGAGGCAATGAACGGAGGCGGATACTTCGGGAGGGTCATCGAGCCCGGCCGTGTCTACGAACTCGGCTACGAGAGATGCACGTGCCCGAAAGTGCTGTCCGGCCAGATTACCGACCCGGATCAATGCAACTGCTCCAGGCAAAGCATCCTGTACATCCTCGGCCGTCTTGAGCCGGGCAGCGATTTCGAGGTGGAGGTCGTGGAGACCGTATTGCGCGGGGCGGAGCACTGCCGGTTCCGGATCACGAAAAAGTAAACCGTGAGCTGTTGGAAGAGCTGTCGAAGACCATGCTCTCTCCGTTTCGGATTGTTGCTGAGCAGGCCTACTCGCTGTGTCCGATGACTTCGGAGAGCAGCCTGACCTTGCAGCCTTTCTTCTCGTAATAGGCGAGCATTTCGTCGATCTTCCCGAGGTTGTAGCTTGTAACGCAATCGGAAATGACATGCACGGCAAAGCCCGCCTTCACCATGTTGTAGCTCGTCGATTTTACGCAGGCGGTGGCATCCGCGCCTGCGATGAAGAACTCGTCAATGCCATTCGCTTCGATAAAGCCTGCGAATTCCTCGCTTGTCAGGGCGTTGCTCTTCGTCTTCGTGAAGACGTTGTCCGATACGATTTTGAGCTCGGGGACCAGCTCCTCGCCTTTGGAGCCAGGCTTGAAAGTGCGGGTCGCGGCAGTGACGTTGTTGTGCTTGATGTAGACCACCGGCATTCCTTCTGCTTCGGCCCAATCGATTGCGGCGTTGATGTTGTCGATTATGTCGCGGTAATGCTTCGTTATATCGTTTTGAATATCGATGATGACAAGGGCTTTTGCTGTCATAAGATTACCTTCCTGCATGGGTTGGGCTTCAGCGAAGACGGGTCCATCAAAGCCGCTTCATCGCCGTTTGCTCCTTGCACGCTTCGACGAAACGGGTCGCGAACGTGCGGATGCGCCCCGCGATTTCGGGCTCGCGTTCGGGGTAGCGGTCGCGCTCCATGATGAGCGTCGATATGGGCGCAGCGTACGCGAAGGCGAGGAGCTGCGGGTCGCATCGTTTCAGCAGGCCCTTATCCATCATGCCTGCGAACACGTGCGCGAAGATGCGCTCGAGCCTGTTCAGGAAGTGCTCGGAGGCGAGCGCCTTTGCGCGCCCGTCGCGGTGCTGTTCGGCCAACAGGAGCCTGCGTGTGAGCACGATTCTCTCGTCGTGCATGGTGAACCCGACCATCTGCATCGACATCTCGACGAGCTCGTCGCAAGAGCCCGGAATGGGGGGCAGGTTGTCGTCGGAGCCGAAGCTCGCCGAGTAATGCGCTTCGAGCGCGTCGAGCATGGAGTTCCAGATGTCCTCCTTGCTGGCGTAGTGCTTGTACAAGGCAGATTTGCCCAGCCCGAGTGCCTGCGCAAGCTCGCGCATGTTCGTCCCCTCGTAACCGCGTTGCGCGAACATGACAAGTGCCTCGTCGAGTATCCGTTGCTTCGTGTCCTTGGCCATGGCGCACTCCTCAAGCGAATTCTTCGTTTTCTTGGTGACCGAACGGTCACTTTCGTGTATAGTGAACGAGCGTTCACTTTTACCGTGTCTACTGTATCAGATTGCGGATTGGATTGGTGGCATGAACGACAAGAATATGAAGAAGCATCCCCTCCGCTGGGCCTTGCTGGCGGTGGTCGCGCTGTCGATAGCGGTTGGCTGCGTGTTCTCGCGTTACGGCGGCTTCGGGACGGGTCCTTCCGCCAACGCCGACGAGTTTGCCCGCTATGCGGCTCCGGTTTCGGAGGTGGCGGTGCCTGCCGGTACGCGCGTTGTGGCCTTGGGCGAAGCGACCCATGGGAACAGGGAGTTCCAGGAGCTGAAGCTGGACGTGTTCAAGGCCTTGGTCGAGAAGGAAGGGGTGCGCGCCTTCGCCCTGGAAGGCGATTGCGGAGGATGCGAGACCGCGAACCGCTACATCCATGGGGGCGAAGGGACTGCCGAGGAAGCGGCTGAGGCGCTCATTTTCACCATCTACCGCACCGACCAGATGGCCGAGCTTCTCTCGTGGATGCGCGAATACAACGAGACCGCTGCACCTGGTCAGGACCTGCGTTTCTACGGCTTCGACATGCAAAGCTACGAGTACAGCCTCGGCTACCTGCTGGAAGAGGCGCAGAGGCTCGGAATCGATGTTCCAAGCAATCAGCAGTTTGAGACCGAGGAGGACAGGATCGCGCTGTATAGCGAAATGAGAAAGGAGCTCGAAGCGTTTGATGGGAGCGCGGATACGGGTTGGGCTCTCCACCTGGTCGATGTGCTCGAGCAGAACTACGAGCTTGGAAAGCTCATCGATTCGCCTGACGGCGCCGGGACCCGAGATCGCTTCATGGCGCAAAACGTGCTGTGGATCCTCGGGTGGGAAGAACAGCGTGGCAACAGTCGCATTTTCATCTCCGCGCACAACGGTCACGTCGAGCAGGCGGGCTCGTACGGGCCCGACGCGAAGGTGATGGGCTCTATTCTGGCCGATGAGCTGGGTGATGCCTATTATGCAATCGGCACCGATTTCTTCGAATCCGAGGTCAACCTGCCCGATCGCGGCAATCGCATGACGCATACGTTCTTCTCGTACGATCCGCTTGCGAAAGCTGCTGCAACGAACGGGCTCGAGATGTGCTGGCTCGATTTCGCACAAGTGCCAGCCGATTCGCCGCTGCGCGCATGCATCGACGAGCCCATCATGATGGGCAGCGTTGGCGATGCATTCAGCCCGCTCATGTACGTGCTGCCTCAGACCTATCGCGTAAAGCGCGAGCCGATAAGCATATACGACAGCATGATTCTCGTAGCGCATGCACATCCGACCCAGATAAAAGCGAAGCAATGATAGCCAAGAACGCCTAGCGTATTCGGGGCGATTGCAGTTGAGCGCATGGTCGCCGCGGTGCACCTGCGGACCGTTCAGACGAAGGCGCATCCAAGCAACCAGACGAGGAGGTCTTGATATGGACGAAAGAACAAATGAGATAGCAAACGAGGGCGCGGAGCATCGCATCTGGCGCAGAGTCGTGGTCAAGAGCGTCGTCTTCGCCGTATGGGCGATTGGGATGCTGGCGCTCGCCCTACAGGGCGACCAGGAGCTTTCGCAGAGCACGTACTGCTACATGCTCTTCGCGATACTGGTCGTATGGGCCGTTTCGACGCTGCGCGACGCCCGTCGGCTCCGCCGTGCGCACGCCCAGAAGGACACTCGGTAGCATGGAGCCGCTGGAGCAGGCACCGCAAGCCCCCGACCTCACGGCTGGCGGGCATGAGCTGCCCGCCGATTGGCTCAGGCGCATCGTGCTCATCTGGAGCGGGTATGCCGTCGCGATGTTCGCGGGCAACGCCGCCAGCTACGCCGGCATCTGGTACGCGACCGAGACGACGGGCTCTCCTTTGAGCCTCGCGCTCCTCTACGTCCTGGCGTTCCTGCCCATGGGGGTGCTCTCGCCGTTCGGGGGCGTCGTGGCCGACAAGCACAACCGCAAGGCCATCATCGTGGCTTGCGACGCGCTCATGGCTCTGACCAGCCTGGCGCTAGCTGCCTGGATCGCCATCGCCGGCCCGAGCTTCGCCGCGGTCGCGCTGTACTGCGCGGCGTTCGGCTTCATGTCGGGGTTCCGCACGCCTGCTTACAACGCGACCATGCCCCTGCTCGTGCCCGAGCGCCACCTCGTGCGCATCAACAGCATGGACACGCTGCTCGGCAGCATTTCTATGATCGCGGGCCCGGCGCTCGGCGTCCTGCTCTACACGAGCTTCGGCCTGCACTCCGCGCTCCTACTGGGCGGAATCGGCGCTGCGGCAGCCGGCGTCACGATGCTGCTCGCCGTGATTCCGCGCAAGCAAGGGGCGTACGGGCAATCGGGAGCGTGGGAGAGCCTCAAGGAGGGTGCTTGCGCTTTGGCAGAACAGCGCGGCTTGCTCGTGTTGACCGTCGGCGTATCCCTCGGCATGCTGGCGTACGGGCCGATTGACTCGCTGATGCCCCTCATGGTGCATGGGCATTTCGGCGGGGACGGGTTCGCGGCGTCGCTTGTCGCTGCGGTTATGGGCGCGGGCCTGCTCGTCGGGTCGGTGGCCCTCATGGCCGCCAACCCGCAGAGGAAACTCACACGCGTCATCGTCGTCGCCGCGTTCGTAGTCGGCGGAGGCGCGGTGGCGTCGGGCCTGATTCCCGAGGGCGGCTACTGGGCGTTCGTGGCATGCATCGGCGTGCTGGCCATCGCCTGCGCATGGTTCAACGCGCCTCTCATGACGCTTCTGCAGAGGAGCATTCCCAACGAGAAGCTCGGTCGCGTGATGGGCCTGTTCTCGGCCATGAACGGATTGGCCATTCCCGCTGGAACGGCGCTTGGCGGGGTCGTAGCCGAAATCACGAGCACGCCGGTCTTCTTCCGAATCGACGGCGCCTTCATATTGCTGCTGGCCGTGTCACTCGCCCTTTCGAAGAGCGTGCGGAATCTCGATTCGATTTCCTGAGCAGCATCAAGGTTGTACATCGCGAGAACTAGCATCGGTTCCCCCGGTGCCTATTGAAGCCATAGGATTTCGCCTTCCGAGAAGATTCCTCCGATATTCTCCCAAACGATAATCCTCGGGCAAAGAAAGGGGGAATGCGCCAACTTTTGATCTCGAAACCGCCGTGCAACAGCGACGCGGGTTGGGATTACGATTCCCCCCGCTAGTAGCTGGAAACGCCGTTTTTCGCGTGTAATCTCGAGAAAATTCCCCCCGAATTCCCCCGCGGGATATTTAATAAGATAGATAAAAGGGGCCTGGAAACCGCGTTTTCGGCGGCTCCCAGACCCCTCTCAAAAGGTTCGAAAACGGGCTGCGGGGTAAACTTTTTCGGGCTGAAAATTCCCCCACAATAAAAAATCCCTGACCGTTTTCGCAGGTCAGGGATGTGTTTTTGGTCGCGGGGGCCGGATTCGAACCGACGACCTTCGGGTTATGAGCCCGACGAGCTACCAGACTGCTCCACCCCGCAATGTGTGGAATTCCGTATTCGGTTTTCAATGCTGCGACGTGGGTTATGAGCCCGACGAGCTACCAGACTGCTCCACCCCGCACTATGTATGACGCCACAAACAACAGCATGCCGTAAGCAGCGAACAGATATATTATATCTAAAACTCGTTCTATGCAACTATTATCTTTGCCGTCCATCCAGCCTCCATATTACCCACCAACGGGCCTGTCTTTCCTCTGAACGGCCGCCCATCCCACTCGTTCGAGCCTAGCGAAACGAACCTCTTACCGACCGCAACATTCGCGGTATTTCCTGCCACTGCCGCAGGGACATGGGTCATCCGCACCGATCTTCATGACACTGCCGTCTTCGTTGTAGAACATCCTCCGGCCCGTCACCCGCTCGTACAGCTCCTGGGGCGACCAGCCGTTGTTCTCCCAGGAAGGCATGGCATTGTACACGTTAGTGATGAGCGTCGGCAGCCGCTGCTCATCTTCGCAGCACTCGCCCAGCCCCAGGTCCATGGCGTAGGAAAACATTTCCTGCAAGTTGCCCGACTCTATCGCCAAGTACACGAGCTGCTCTACCACGCGATCGGCAAACGCGTAATCCTGCTCCCCGTCGGGGATGCGCTCATCGAGAAACGCCCTCAAGCGCAGCACATTCGAATCGTTGAGCAGACCGCTTATGACATCCGTTTCCAGCAGCTCGCGCGAGAGCGGCCTCATGGAGATTTGGGTCTGCGCCCCGACCAAGTCGCGCTTGTAGTTCTCGAGTTCCTCGAGCTCGGTCTTCAAATCAGCGCTCATGCGGTTAATGAAACGGTTGAAAGGATCCGCCATGAACTCGCCCGTTTCGCGATCCCTGTAGAGCCTTGCCCCATCTCCTGCTCTCATCTGCGCGTATTCGCGCGCAACGTAATCGGGGCCCAACGTGTAATGGATGACGTATTCGTCTTGCGCATAGTTCCAGAGGTCGAAACCCGCCTCACCCGTTGAAATCGCGCTCACGAGCAGCCCATCGAACTCCTGGCGCTCGAGCGGATCGGCAACCAGTGCGCAATACTGCTCGTACGCATCGTCGACCAGCATCACGCCGCAAAGCACAACGCATGCATCCACGCAGTTCATTGCCTGCTTGAACTGAAGGCGTTTGCGCGCCAGCTCCGCAAAGTCCACCAGATCGAGCAGCGGCTTGAGCTCATCAGGCACGAGCGCGGTATACCCGTCGGATCCGTGGAACATGAACACGTACGGCTCGGCAGGCCATTCGAACGCGTGGGCTGCTACTTCCTCCGTACCGAACGTGACCTCGCCGTTCTCCGCAATCGAACGCGTCAACGAGAAATTCCCATCCGTCGTCACCATGAGCAAGGCTTCCAAGGGCATGGGAGATTTGGACAGCTCGGCGGCAACTTGCTCCACCATCTGAGCCTTGCGAAGGCGCGTGATCTCGCCCAAACCCAACATCTGGGCCAAGAGCCCGAGGCGTTCCTTCGTCATGAGCATGAGGCATCCGGCAAGCGACCTGACCGGCTCGCGCTTGTGCACGCGCTTGTCGAACTCTTTCACAGAGCCCAGCAGCCTGGGCACATGCTCGTCCAAAAGCGCGAACTGGGCTTGCTCGCGCTCGAGTGGGCTCATCCCGGCAAGCGGTCCCCTATGGAACCCGGCAGGAATTACCTCCTCGCCTCGTTCGGACTCGCGCGCCACGTCCTCCAACAGGGCCTCGAGCTCCTTGTCGCGCTGCTCCGCCAAAAACGCATCGGCTTGCTTCGCGAACTCGGAACCGGTCAGCGCAATGCCCTTTGCGCAGCAGTTTTCGAACTCGTCCTGGATTCTCTGCAGCTCGGACGCCGTGCGCTCGGTGTCGTACGCCTGCAGGAAGCCGTCGTACACGATGAGGTCCTCGAAGGGGAGCAGGACCATCTCTACATATGCAGGAGCAGGGCCGATTTCGTCCTCAAGCTCGTAGGTGACGCCGCATACCGAGAACACGCCTGCTTCGCTCATGAGCAACGCACGCCCGGATTGGTAACGGACAAGCGTGTAGAACCCGGGGAGCGCGCTCTTCCAGCTGCGCGCGAGGTCCAGGCATCGCTTGGGCAGCCTGTTTGCGAAATCGCGCACGAAATCGTCGATGATCTCGACGTTGTCCCAAAGCGCGCGTGCAACAAGAGAGCTCTTCACGTCATCGAGCGGGCTTGCGCCGGTGAGCTCGAAGTTCTCCACGACCCGAAAGCGGTCGTTCACGTAGTACAGCAACGCGTCCATCGTGTCGAAGAAGATGTCGTTTTGCTCGTCGTTTAGAACCATATCCGCCCTCGTTTACCTGTGACAACCAACTTCAGGCTACATATTTGCATCCGCTTATTGTAGTGCATGCTTATTACAATATTCACCGCTTAGCGACAATCTTGATTTACAATCGCATACATCCTCACAAGAAGGGGGCTTTATGCCGATTGTCGACGTACATGCTCATATCTATCCTGAAAAGATCGCGGCGAAAGCCGTCTCGGCCGTGGGCCAGTTCTATGGGGTCGAGCAATCGATGGCAGGGCTCGGTTCTACTGCCGACCTGCTCACATACCGTGAAAAGGCAGGTATCACGCACTTTGTCGTGCACTCGGTTGCCACGACCGCCCGCTCGGTGCCGACGATCAACAGCTTCATAGCGCAGCAAGCCGCCGAACATCCCGAATTCATCGGATTCGGGACGATGCATCACGAGTTCGAGGATATGGAGGAAGAAGTGGAGCGGTCGCTTGGCCTCGGGCTCCGCGGCTTCAAGCTTCATCCCGACACCCAGCAAGTCAACATGGACGACCCCCGGCTCATGCGCTTCTACGAAATCATCGCCGGCCGCGTGCCGCTCATCGTCCACACCGGGGACTACCGCTACGACTACTCCAGCCCCAGAAGGCTCGTGAACATCCTGAAAACATTCCCCGACCTGGTTGTTGACGCTGCCCACCTGGGCGGATGGTCGACATACGACATCGGCTACGACATCCTGCACGAGCAGGCCGAACTGCTGCGTTACGAGCGCCTGTTCGTCGACGCCTCGAGCGCCTTCGCCTGGATCGGCCGCCGCCATATGCGCGAGCTCGTCCGCATGTGGGGTGCCGAACGCGTCATGTACGGCAGCGACTATCCCATGTGGAACCCCGCCCACGAACTCGACGAGATGCTGCACTGCGAGCTGACCGACGACGAGCTCGAGCTCATTCTGTGGAAAAATGCCGAGCGCTTCACCGGCGTGAAAATCGGCTAAAACGAACCCGAGACAACGACCGGTGACAAAGGCCCTGGCCAGCATGCCCACGATTGCAGCAAACTCGTTCTAAAACAGCATGCGAAATCGCGTCGAGGTCATGCGGAGGGCATATCTAAACAGCTCACGCTTAAATAATTACGTTTCTGGCTTCACGGTCACGCTAATCTTGTCGACGCGCAGCTTGTCCATCTCCATGACGGTGAAGTGGGCGCTCGGCCCGTCTTTGCCATCTTCTTCGAGCGAAGCCGTTACCTCATCCCCAGCGGCGGGAATGCGGTCGAACAGCGCCAACAGCAAGCCGCCTGCCGTTTCGCATTCGCTTGCCTCCTCCGGCTCGAACCCGATCAGCTCGACGACCTCGTCGATGGGAAGCGACCCGTCGATGAGGAAAGTGCCCGGGGCGAGCTCCACGATGTCCTCGTCAGCTCCGTGGGAGTACTCGTCGGGCATGCTGCCGACAATCTGCTCCATGATGTCCGACATGGTAACGATGCCCGCCGTTCCGCCGTGTTCGTCGACGACCACGGCGATCTTCGTGTGCTTGCGCTGCAAGAACGCCAAAAGCTTGCTCACCGAGATGCCTTCGGGCACGGCCACGATGGGGCGGATTCGCATGTCTTCGACGTCCTTCATCACCCGAGTCGTGTACAGGTCCTTCACGTGCACGAACCCGACAATGCGGTCCTTGCTACCTCGACATACCGGGTAGCGCGTGAACTTGTAGTTACGGATGTGCTGCAGGTTCTCCTCGAGCGAATCCTCGAGGTCGAGGCAGATCACGTCGATGCGCGGCGTCATGATCGCCTCGGCGTCCTTGTCACCGATGTCGAAGATGTTGTCCACGTACTTGTTTTGCGCAGGGTCGATCAGGCCGCTTTCGGTGCTCTCGTCGATGAGCCACATGATCTCCTCGTCGGTGTACACATCGCGGTCATTGGCCGGATCGTGGCCGGCCAGCCGCACTGCCCCGATAGTCAGCGCGTTGAAGACCCACATGATCGGATACGTGATGCGGTAGAACCACACGAGCACAGGCCCCGTGCGCAGCGCCCACCGTTCAGTCGAGTAGATTGCGAACGCCTTGGGAATCTGCTCGCCCACCACCACGTGCAAGGAGGTCATGAGGACGTATCCGATGGCAATCGCAATGGACGAGATTGCGGCGTTGGACATCCCCAAAGGTTCGAGCAGGGGCCTGACCAGCGCCGAGAAGGCAGGCTCGCCAAGGAAGCCGAGCGCCAGCGAAGCCAGCGTGATGCCGAGCTGGCAAGCTGCTAGATATGCGTTAACGTTTCCGGCGACTATTTTCGCGTAACGTGCACCCCGCTTGCCGTCTTGAACGGCGAGTTCGACCTGAGACGGGCGCACGCGCACCATCGCAAACTCCGCTACGACGAAGAACGCGTTCATGGCGAGGAAGAAGGCCACGAGGGCGAAAGTGGCGGCTATGGACATGTAGCGTTGCTCTCCTTTTGGCTTGCAGGACGGGAATCGCTCGAAAACCCCTCGAAACACCCGTTTGCGCATCTGAGATGACGGCTCGTCAAACTCGCAGCTGTCCATCCTACAAGACTTGGCTGTTTTAGCCATCTATTATAAGCATCTGATATGCAAGTGGGGCCACCTCAAATGAAATCGATTTTCATGCGCGGAACCGACGCAAAACCGTTACACTAGCGTTGCGCCGCATTGCAAGGCCTGCCATGCGCTGAGCTTGCAATACGACGCACTGCAGTAGCCGAACGAGAAAGGAACCATCATGGCAGAAGAAGAGAAAAAAGGCCTCATTGCTGAGTTTAAGGAGTTCATCGACAAAGGCAACGCCATGGACATGGCCGTCGGCGTCGTCATCGGCGGTGCCTTCACGGCTATCGTCACCTCGCTGACCACCGACATCATCAACCCGCTGATCACGCTGCTGTCCGGCGGTGCTGTGGGCGAGAACGGCGTAGCCATCCCCCTGACAGTCGCTGGCTTCAACATCGGCGGCATCATTTCCGCAATCATCAACTTCCTGATCATCTCCCTGGTCGTGTTCATGATGATCAAGAGCTTCAACACCATGAAGAACGCTGGCAAGAGCATAATCAAGAAGGACGAGGAAGAAGGCGAAGCCGAGCCCGAAATGAATCCGCCCGCCTGCCCCTTCTGCCTTGAAGAGGTCAAGGAAGGCGCCACCCGCTGCCCGCATTGCGGCGGTTCCTTTGAAAAGCCCGCAATGCCCACCCCCGTCGAGGAGTAGCAGCGCAGTTCGCTGACAATCGATTTACAGCACTCATGGCCACCCGTCCTGCGGGTGGCCTTCTCTTTCTTGCGCTTCGCATGGTGCCGGACCGAGAGCCCGCGGTGGCCCAATGGCCGCTAACGTAGGCGTGACACTCTCTTCCATCTCGCTCAGGAGCGGCTTTAACGTTACGAACACCCGAACGAGCGGAGATGCTCCTTCGCTGGGGTGTTGGATTTCAGGCAGTGGTATCATGGGCGTGTTGGATTCGGCGGAAGGAACGGCTCATGAAGTGCGTTATCTCGGTTTTGGGCAAGGATACTACCGGCATCGTGGCCGAGGTGGCCGTGGCGTTGCGCGAGTGCGGCGCCAACATCGACGACATCAGCCAAACCCTGCTCGGGGACATTTTCTCCATGACGATGATTGTGACCCTCAACACCGAGAAGGCTGATTTCAACACCGTTCAAGAACGCTTGCGCCTTGCGGGCGAGAACATTGGCGTGCAGATCACCCTACAGCGCGAAGATGTCTTCCAAATGATGTACAAAATCTAGGCGGTCAAATCCCCCGCCTTTTAACACGCCCGCTATATCGCCAAGTCGAGCGCGACGGGGCAGTGGTCACTGCCGAACACTTCGCCATGGATCTCCGCAGCCTCGACCTTGTCGTAGATTCCATCGCTGACCAGGAAGTAGTCGATGCGCCATCCTGCATTGTTCTTGCGCGCGTTGAAACGGTAGCTCCACCAGGAGTAGACACCGGTTGTATCGGGGTGCATCGCGCGCCACGTGTCAGTGAAGCCCGCATCCAGCAGCTCGCTGAACTTGCCGCGTTCCTCGTCCGAGAATCCCGCATTGCCGCGGTTGTTCTTCGGGTTCTTCAGGTCGATCTCCTGATGAGCCACGTTGAAATCACCGCACATCACCACAGGCTTTGGCGCTGCAGCCGAGCCGTCGGGCAACGTACCCTCCTCCAAGCCCTTGCAGAAATCGCGGAATGCGTCGTCCCACTGCATGCGGTGGTCGATGCGCGCAAGGCCGTCCTGCGCATTGGGCGTGTACACGTCCACGAACCAGAGCTCCGGGAACTCAAGCGCGCAGATGCGCCCCTCATTGTCGAGGTACTCATCTCCCAGGCCGTGAAGCACCTGAAGCGGCTCGCGCTTGCTGAACACGGCCGTTCCCGAATAGCCCTTCTTCTCGGCGTAGCTCCAGTAGTCGTAATACCCCGGAAGATCGAGCTGGACCTGCCCCTCTTGGAGCTTGGTCTCCTGCAGCGCGAACACGTCGGCGTCGAAGGTCGAGAAAATCCCCTCGAAATCCTTCTTCAACACCGCACGTAACCCGTTGACGTTCCACGACACGAACTTCATTGGCGACCTCTTCCCTTTGCGGAACCGACGCATTGCCTTGCTGCATTGCCTTATTAGAGCAGGTTTCACGCCAAACTGCGCCCTGCTGAGGCACAATCCCCGAATAATGTATATGATGATGGGGCCCAAAAGAAGCCCGGGCCTTGCGCCAGGTTGCCCAGCTGGGCAAGGGGCCTTGCCCCAGGCCAAACCCGCCACCGAAAGGGGCGGGCTGCCTCCGCAGAAAGGACGCCATGAAGTTCACCATCGTCGCAGTGGGAAAGCTGAAGGAACGCTTTTGGGTCGACGCGTGCGCCGAATACCTTAAGCGATTGCAGCCATATGCGAAAACGACGGTTGCCGAGATCGCCGATGTCGATCCCGCAAAAGCAGGAGGCGACGCAGCCGCCGTCGAGCGCGAAGGTGCGGCAATTCTAAAAGCCCTGCCCGACCGCGCGCACGTCATCGTGCTCGCAATCGACGGAAAGCAGCGCTCGAGCGAATCGCTGTCTGCCCGAATCGACGACCTCGCCCTCTCTGGCACAAGCGAAATCGCCTTCGTGATCGGGGGCTCCTGCGGCACGAGTCCCGCCGTGCGGTCGCGCGCCGACGAAACCCTGTCGTTCGGCCCCATTACGCTGCCGCACAACCTTGCCCGCGTCGTCTTGCTCGAACAGCTTTACCGTGCCTGCAAGATCTCGCGCGGCGAGCCCTACCACAAGTAGCAGCACCGCGCCGCCCGATTGCCCCCCGACGCCGTCTAGGAATGCACGCCTGGGGACAGCCCCCTTCCGCGCATTCCAGACGGCGCGCTTCTTAGCTGGTGTTTTATCCAATGCACGCCTGGGAACAGTTCCCTTCCGGGCGTTGGATAAAATCCCTGTTAAGAAGCACTCCGTCTTGAATGCACGGCTGGAGTCCGTCCCCAGGCGTGCATTCCTAGACAACTTCCCTTGAGGGATAACCGAGTACCCCAAGCCGTTGCTCGCACTCACGGCGAAAAGAAGCCTTCCCGAACATGCGTATAATAGTTGCAGCACTGCTTCCTTCGAAAGCCAGTCCCGGGTTTCGAAGGCGACAAGGTTCCCGCATCCCGAAAGGGCAATCTGACTGAAGGAGAGCTGATCATGAAGAGAATCCTGGCGGTACTGGTATTTGCAGCACTCTGCGCGCTGATCGGATGCGCTAGCAGCGGCGCCTCGTCGGCATCTTCCGACAGCTCAACGCAGTCGGCATCGGCTTCGCAATCGTCAGGCGCACTTGCAGCTGAGAGCTCAGGATCGGCCAGCCAGTCCCAAGGCATCGATTACCAGGTTCTGGTGAACAAGCTCAACCCCCTGCCTGAAGGATGGGAGGGTGTACTCGAAACCGTGCACATGACGAACTCCATCGGCGACGACGTGGAGGTGGAGAAGAAGGCCTATGACGCCTACCTGGAGTTGAAGGCCGAGCTCGAAACCGAAGGCGTCTACGTCGACCTGGACTCGGCCCGCCGCAGCGTCGCCGACCAGCAGAGGATCATGGACGAGTTCACCAAAGAGTACGGTGCCGACTACGCCAAGAAGACCGTCGCCACGCCCGGCTACTCCGAGCATCACACGGGACTCGCCCTCGACTTATACCTGATCATCGATGGAAAGGATGTTGTCGAGAACGAGGACATGATCAAGTATCCGGAAATCTGGGAGAAGATCCATGCGAAGCTTGCGGGCCACGGGTTCATCCTGCGCTACCTCGACGGCTGCGAGCACATCACGGGCTACGGCTACGAACCCTGGCATATACGCTACCTCGACGACCCCGCCATCGCCAAGGAAATCATGGACAAGGGCATCACCTTCGAAGAATACAAGTCGGGCAAAGCCGCACCTGAGGTCAGCTACGACTACGGCAACTCGAAGCTCTACACCAAAGAGGAGCTAGAAGCGGCGGCCGTCCAGGTGAAGTGCGAGTTCGCCACGTTCGAAGGCTGCGAGCTGCACAACCTGCGCTACGCCGGAGACGAATGCAACACCAAGGAGAACATCGATTGGCTCAACAGCCTGGACGAGGGCGCAAACTACACGCAGGTCGCCGAGTTCCTCGCCGATTTCCACACCCCCGTCGAGGGCGGCGGCGCATGGGAAGCCGATACGGAAATGAAGGATTACCAGTGGTGGCTGGCCCGAACCGAGAACGAGGGCTGGCAGCTGGTGAACTTCGGGTATTAGGCGGACCGAACTAGAGGGTTCCACCCTCGCCCCTCGCCGTTTAGCACAAGCTTTTCCATACGATGACCCAAGAAGGCTACAATGTCTGATGACATTTTCCTTTCGGCCGTTCACGTAAGGGGGCGCCATGAGCATCGAGGCCCAAATCACTCAAATAATCACCGAGGGCGTTGAGAAACTCGGCCGCCCGGACTTGTTTCGAGCGCCGCTCGTGGCGTTTTCCGACGCGCACGACGAGCGCTACGAGTCGCTCAAGGAGGTCATAGGCGACTGGGTGCGCACGCCCGTCGAGTTCCTTCCAAGCGCCAAGAGCGTCGTGAGCTACTTCGTCTCGTTCACGCGCGAAATCGCCGAGACGCCGAGCCAAGACCCTCAGGTCAGCGCCCTTTGGGGTGAGGCGTATGTCGTTATCAACGACCATTTCAACGTCATCAACGGCGAGTTGAGCAGCTTCCTTAAAGAGCAGGGCTTCGATGCCGAAGCGGTTCCCGCCACGCACACGTACAACCCAAGCGACATGCATTCCGCCTGGTCGCACAGAAGCGCGGCCGCCATCGCGGGGCTCGGCTACTTCGCCGCAAATCGGCTGGTCGTGACCGAGAAGGGTTCGGCTGGGCGCTACTGCACCTTGTTCACGTCGGTTGACCTGGCCGAACGCCGCAAGCCTCCCCGCAATCGCTGCTCATACCTGAACGACGGCTCATGTGGGAAATGCTTTGACGCTTGCCCTGTCGGCGCCCTCAAGCCTGACGGCATGGACAAGTTCTCATGTCAGGATAGGCTGTTCGAAAACGAAGCGCTGCTGGCTCAAGACGCGCAGATCGAGGGTGCGGACGTATGCGGGAAGTGCCTCGCCGCCTGTCCGCTTGCCTACTTCGAGTGAGGCAACCGGGCCATCGCCGCAGCCGGCGGTAGCTAAAGCTTACCGCCGTAGTCGAACCTCCGGTTCGTCGAAGGCGTCCTCAATGCTTTCTTTTTTCCTAGAGCAAGTTTCGCCACGTATTACTTTGACAAAAACGTTTTCGCAGGGTGCAGCATAGCCGCGAAACTTGACGGGGCAAGTCTCGTCACGTGCGCCGAAAACTGATACGTGGCACTTGCAGGGGTTGCCACCCCTGGCCCGCGGGGACGCTTGGCGTCTGGCATCTTCCGATGCAACCGCAGCCGTCGGCTGCTGACCCTTCGGGAATCGCCTTGAGGGCGTCAGATTCGGGGCCTCCGCATTTTACTCTCACCGAGGCGCGACGGGGAGACGGAGGCCCAGTGCCGGAACGCCAGGCGATCCCCCCACCCCGGAGGGGTCAGAAGCCGGCGGCTTCGGTTGCGCCGGCTCGCCCGGTGCCGCGGGTCCGGGGACGCCCTCCGGCAAGACCAGAAATGCGCATGGAGCATCTCTGGTGCAACTTGCTCCGACAATCGAAAACCGACCCGTTTCGCAAACCATGAGCGCGGCGGTTCGTGTAAACTGGCCCAAACGGCGTTCCAGAGGTGAGGACGTGCAACATGGCCAAACGCAGCAGGAAGAACATCGACAGGGTCATCGCCATCATCGCGGGCCTCGTGCTCGCATTCGGGCTTATGCCCGTCACGGCGTCGGCGGCCGGGGAGGGCCCAGACGGCCCCGGGGGGCAGGCGCCCAACATTTCCAAAACGGTTGCGGCCGCGGGGCCGGAGGCGTCGCCCGCATCACCCGGGAAGGCCGGAGACAGCGCGCCCGAGGGCGGCGAGGCCGTCGAGGGCGACACGCAGGATGGCGCGGGCGCATCTGATGGGAAATCCGAAGAGACCGGCGATGCGAAGGCCGGGGCCCCGGCCGGCGGCGACGGCGAGAACGCG
>JAFRGA010000047.1 GCA_017434045.1 Eggerthellaceae bacterium | reverse complement strand
TTCTTCCGAAGCGTCCAGCATGCTCTGGGCAAACTCGCGCATGACCTTCGCGACCATGCCGCGGATCTCGTCCTCGCTCACAGCGCCGGCAGCCTCGGCCTCGCCGCTGTTAGCCTGGATGATGAAGGAGGTGCCGTCGAAGAGGTTGGTCAGACGGCCGAGGAACAGCGAACCCTTGCCGATGATCATGGCGCGCTTGATGTCGCCAGCAAGCAGGAGGTCGCGCAGGAAGCCGATGGACGGCACGCCAGAGGGGATGTGACCCTGCGTCGGAGCGAAACCGGTGATGCCATGGGCCTTGATGAAGTCCGGCATGGCCTTCTTCTCGATAGCGCCCTTCTTGACACCCAGAGCGGCGATCATCTTGTAGTTGGCCTCGGGCACGTCACCAGCACCAGCCGGCTTGGTGATGTCGGGGTTCTGCATCTCGGGCGAGAAGCGGTCGATGTCGTTGGCCGACAGGCCGAGCTTCTCGAGCGGATCGTAGGTGAGGCTCTGGATAACGGCCTGCGGAGCGGAGCCCGTGCCGACGGTGTGACGACCGACAGCCTCGAGGTTGATCTCGGGGTTGACGCCGTCGTTGGCGCCGAGGATGATGCAGAAGCCGCCCAGCATGTCCTCGAGAACCGGCATGCCCTTCTCGACGTGGCTCTTGCCGTTCATGCCCAACTTGGCGGTGCAGCCACCAGCGGTGACGGCAACGCAGTCATACGTACCGGCCTGGACGAGGGATGCAGCCTCGATGAGTGCATGCGACGGGCCAGCGCAGAAGCCGCGGGTGTCGGAGCCGGTGGCCTTGTTCAGGCCGGCGATCTCGGCAGCAGCCTTGGCGAAGTTGCCGCCACCACGCTGCAGGACGTCGCCGCAAGCCTCTTCGGAGCAGTCGATGACGTACTGGATGTCGTCCTTGGCGATTCCGGTGGAATCAACGGCGGTCAGGAGGGCCAGAACAGAGGAGGCCTTCGAGACGATGTTCTCGAGCATGGTGTGAGCGGAGAGGTTCACGTCGATCTCGTGGGCACGCTTGACGCAGCCGATGACCTTGCCGGCCATCATCAGCGGCTCGGCAGCCTCGTTGTCGATGGCGTTCTGAATGGCAGCAGCGTCGACGCCGTCCTTGACGCGAGCGACCAGGTCTTCGCTGATGACCTTGTTGGCAGCGAAGGCTTCCTTGGTGGCGGCCACAAAGCCGGCCTCGAGGTCGACGAGGTCGAAGACGTCGGAGACCTGCATGAGCAGATAGAACTCGTCCTGCGGCATCATCTGACCGAACTTGCCGTAACGGTCGTTCACGTCGCAAGTCTTGTCGAACCAGGGGAACTCGACGTCCCTGAGTTCATCGGGGGTCTTGTTGCCAATGTAGACCTGGTTCGGCCAGTACTCCAGAACCTGATCCCAAGTGCGGATATGGTTCGGCAGTGCCTTCAGGTACTCACCCTCGGGGTTGACCACGCGCTCGGTGGTCTGGGTGGCACCGTTCTCGATCACCATATCGGGGGTGTGGACCAGCACGTAGCCGGTGCCTTTGATAACGCTTTTCATGTTTACCTCCACATTCACTAGAACCGTTGGCTTGAACTGAAGGTGAACCGGAAACACGTTATCCTGAAACACCTCATGAGCGGGCCTGCGGTCCGTTTATGTTTACACAAGGTTGGGCGGCGGCCCTCGCCGCCGCCCGGTTGGTTTGATCGCGTGTTTGTGAGAACCTGCTTAGTACTTGCAGAACTCTTCGCGAATGCTGGTCATCTCGTCGATGATGTCATCAACGTCGAGGACCATTTCCATCATGCCGACTTGGTCTTCGTAGACAGCCTCGTCGAACTCTTCCTTCATTTCAGGTTCGCACACGTGGTAGCAAGCGAGTCCCAACTGGACTCCCGTCAATGGACCAGCGAACGTGGGGTCACCGTTCTCAACCGTTTCAGCGGCGAGACCAGCAGCTTCACCTTCAGCAGCACCCACGACAACGACTACGTTCTCGGGGCCGAACTGCTCAGCGAATTCCTTAACCCTCCTCTGGTTCTCCAGGTCCATGGCGCCAGCTGCCGTTCAGACGAAGCACTCAGTCGAAGAAAATACGACTTCGCCGCCAGCCGTCTCAACGCAGGCAGAAATTGCCTCGCCGGGCACGCCATCACGGTCGCCAATAATGACGACTTTTTTGCCGGCTAAAATGCTCATCTTCACTCCTTTCCGTTTCTCAAACCAATCATTACTTTGCTAACGCGTACTGGCACCGCGTTATAGCCATACAACAGAACTAGATGTACTTCTTGATGAGTTCCTCGACGGACTCGGGGGTCGCATCTTCCTTGACGACCTCCTCCACCTTCTCGCCGCCCTTGTAGATGGCAACGGTCGGAAGGCCCAGGACCTGCTGGCCGATAGCCACGCGACGGGCCTTGGAGGTGTTCATCGCGCAGAACTTCAGCTGGCCGGCATACTTCTCGGCGAGCTCGTGTACATGCGGCATGAGGGCGGCGCAGGGAACGCAGCCGTCGCCATAGAAGTCCACGAGGACCGTTTCCTCGGACTGAAGGACCTCGGGCTCAAACGTTTTCTTATCGACTTCGAGCATGCTCATGGTTTTCTCCTATCTCCGATGCTCTTTATACCCAAATACCTTGAACGCTAACGAGTTCTCTACTCGTTGACGTACTTGTAGGCCTGCGTAGCGGCGATGGC
Organism: Eggerthellaceae bacterium; assembly: GCA_017434045.1. Taxonomy (GTDB): domain Bacteria; phylum Actinomycetota; class Coriobacteriia; order Coriobacteriales; family Eggerthellaceae; genus UBA9715. The sequence continues at coordinate 37,991 of JAFRGA010000047.1, read as the reverse complement.
GCCGTCTGCCGCAGCCGTGACCACCTGGCGCAGGCTCTTCTTGCGCAGGTCGCCAGCGGCGAACACGCCGGGGATGTTCGTGCGCATATCGTCATCGGTCACGATATAGCCCTTCTCCATGTCGATCTGGCCCTCGAACAGAGCAGTGTTCGGGAGGAACCCGATGAAGCCGAACAGGCCAAACAGGCCGTCGTCTTCGTCTGCCTCGATCTCGGTCACTTCGTCGGTCTTGACGTTGCGCACCCACATCTTGGCCAGGACGCCCTCGTCGCCGCCAACTTCCTCGACAACGCTATCCCACATGAAGTCGAGCTTGTCGTTCGCGAACGCCTTCTCCTGGATGGACTTGGCGGCACGCAGCTCGTCGCGACGATGGATGATGGTGACCTTACGGGCGTAATTCGTCAGGTACATAGCCTCCTCAACGGCGCTGTCGCCGCCGCCGACCACGTAAACCTCAAGGTCCTCGAAGAAGTTTGCGTCGCAGGTAGCGCAGAAGGAAATGCCCTTGCCCACAAACTGGGCCTCGTTCTTGCAGCCAATCGGACGGGAGTGCGCGCCAGTGGCGAGGATGACGGTCTTGGCACAGTACTCGCCCTTCTTGCCCACGAGCTTCTTGACGTCGCCCTCGAGCTCGACAGAGTCGATCGTGTCGCTCACGCGCTCGCAACCGAACTTCTCAACCTGCTTGGACATACGGGCGATGAGGGAAGGACCAGATTCTTCCTCATCGACGATCTGGCCAGGATAATTCTCGATTTCCTCGGTGATAGCAATCTGGCCGCCATCTTGGCCTTTTTCAATCAGAAGAGCCTTCATACGGCTACGACCGGCATACAAACCAGCCGCGAGGCCTGCGGGGCCGGCACCCAAGATGATGACATCATATACATTTTCCATACCCTACATCGTCTCCTCTACTCATGACCACTATGGTCAGCCTGCACCTGAGAGCAATTCCTATTTGCCACAGGTTTTTCTAATCGCGATTATAGTTTCTAATCATTGCGATTTCAACACATTATTCTTAACACTCCATCACCGAAATTGCTAGGCTTTACCTTGCGTTTTGTTCCAAATCTCGGTCTAGAGCACTTTGCCGCGGCAACAAGCTATAGAAACAGAACACATTGGTACGCTTGTTGCATTCTTCCCTTGTTGCCGTGTTCTTTGATTTGGGCGAAAACTCTGCGGCATTGGCAAATTCCGATAGTGCTTTGCGACTCTCCAAACGCGACTCGCAACACTGGCCCAACACAGACCTAACGCATGCGCATCTGGATTTCCTGCGCCAGCACGTCGAGATCGGAAGGCAGGTCATGTTCGTACAGCACTTTCATGATGGCGCGAAGCTGGGCTTCGTTGAACTTGGCCATCATGCCCTCGCAGGTACCTTCGCAGACGATCTCGTAACCGGGGTCGAACTCGATACCCTTCCCTTCCATATCGGCAGCAAGGCTTTGCGCCATGATGCTGAGCGTATCGAACGTTTCATCGGGATCGTTGAAGGGATACTGAACGAACGTGTTCTCGTCGTGAAACTCGATGATAGCCTGTCCGGCATCTCCTCTGAAAACGAGCTTGCTCAAAGCACCCATGGATAATCCTCATCTCTCGTAAAGAAACTATAATACCTATAACATACGATAGTTACTTTTAATGCAACCATACCTGCATTCACTGAATCACCAAGCCAAGTGGATGCAAGCCGATGCTCTCTCGGCCTCTTACCACGAAGCAGGGGGAGCACTGCTGTGCCACACCCCTGCTTCGAATCTCGTTAGCCCGCCATCGCATGCGCGAAAGCGGCATGGCGCTTGCTAGCCTTCGAACTGGGTCGGTCCGTCAACTTCAGTTGCAAGAGCGTTCACAGCACGCTCGACCAGCGAGTAGCGCAGCTTGTATTCGTCCTCGAGCGGCAGGTTGGGATTGCCGGTCGGGTACGGAATTGCCACCGTCGGGACGATGCGGTTTGCGCCGACCGACTGAGAAATGGTGGTAATGGTTGCCATATGAACAATAGGAATACCGTAGCGTTCGATTTCCTTGACCATCGTTGCACCGCAACGAGTGCAGGTGCCTCAAGTGCTGGTGAGGAGAACGCCGTCGACGCCGGCCTCCTTGAGTTCCTTGCCGATTTCCTCGCCGAACTTGCGAGCGTTGGCAACAGCGGTGCCGGTGCCGGTCGTGGCATAGAAGAAATCGTACACCTTGCCGATCTTGCCCTGCTTCTGCATATCGCGGAGCGCGTCGAGGGGAAGGACACGGTCTGCGGTCTCGTTGCAGTACACCGGGTCGAAGCCGCCGTGGACGGTGTAGAAGTCGCCCTTCAGCTGGTCGTACTCGCTGATGTCGTACTTGTTCCACTGCTGAGCGGAAGCGGACTGCAGGCGGTCGGGGTTGCCGTTGGGAACGATGCCGCCGGAGGTTGCCAGGGCGATGGTGGCCTTGGAGAGGTCCAGGATCGGGGCAGCAGGCTCGACGACGTCGAACGAGGGCATGGGCAGCTCGGTCTCGAACGGCTCGTCGTTCAGGCGGGCGAGCAGCATCTTGACGGCGCGGGTGGAACCGAGCTCGTCGACGAGGATGCACTCACGACGACCCTGTGCGAAGTATTTGTCAGCCTCGGGGGTGACTTCCTCGCCAGCGGCAAGCTTGCTGATCAGGTTCGCCATGATCGGCAGGGCCTTGCGCATCTGGGCTGCGGCGTTTGCCGTCTGGGCAACCCATGCGAAGGACTGGCAATGCTCGAGGCCCGGGTTCTCCTCGTACATGCCGGAGACGCAGGTGACGCCAGCTTCATGGGCGACCTTGCAGGCGCCTGCGCAGGCGAAGCCGTAACGACCGGCGTTGAACGCGGGGCCGGCAACGAAGATGTCGGGCTGCGTCTCGTCGATGACCTTGGCGATGAATGCCTTGGTTTCGTCCTCGTTCTGGCCGAAGAAGTTGTCGCCGCAGATGATGAGGCCGACAGATTCGACATCGCCAGCCTTGGGCATGATGCCCGTCGGAGGACCGACGAGCTCGGTCTGGAAGGAAGGCTCGTAATCAGCCTTGTCCTCGCCGCCGATGCCGCCGAAGAACTGGTTCAGATAGAAAAGTACTTTCTTAGTCATGGTCAGCCCCCTCCTAGTACAGCTTCACGGAAGCGTTGTGGTAGCCGATTTCGGACGTGGCACCAATGACGGCGTTCAGCTCGACCTTGAGGGAGCCATCTTCAGCCACGCAGCCATCCCAACCGCCTGCGAGCGTCTGGGCGGACTTGATGTTGCCGAGCACCTTGTCGGCGGGCTCGAGGTCGATGACCTTGGACACGTTGCCAGAGGAGACAACGGCCACAGCTTCGGGAGCGGTGTCGGTCAGCGGCTGGCTCGTGCCATCCCAGCCGGAGCACTCGTCGGTGACGAGAGCCGTCTTGATGCCGCGCTTCTCGAGACGCGAGCAGATCATGACGAGGTCGGAGTCAGGGTTGCCGTAGCCTTCCTCGGAAACGATGACGCCGTTGGCGCCCAGCTGATGGCAGAGCTTCGCGCAGTAGTCGCAGTTGCGGAACTTGCCGTCGAGCGTGGTGAGCTCGGGCGAGAAGATGTTGCCGATGAAGTTGATGGTCTTGCCGTGCTGCTCGTACAGGTCATACGTCAACGCATTGTTCTGATGCTGGTACGTGGTGATCTTGTCGCATGCAGCTACGCAGTTGCCGCTGATGACGGCGTTGTCGAGTTCCTCGAACGGATGGAACCAGGTGGGGATGATCTCCTTCAAGTCCACGCCGTAGAAGAACGTGTCGTGCAGCAGGCCCTGCGCGATGTTCATCTGAACATACAGAACCTTCGGCAGATCCGGATACTTGGCTTCCTCTTCGGCCATGGTGCCGATCTCGTAGACCTTGGTCTCGTCGATGGCGGCATTCTCGGCGGCGAGGCCAACGAACGTGGATGCACGCAGGCCGGCCAGGCGCACGACGACTTCGTGCTGATGCGGATCGAGGCCATCGATCGGGGTGATGTCGACCACGATGTTGAACGTCTTGGAGAACGGGGTCCAAAGAGCACCCTCGCCCCACATGTCGATAACGCCCTCCTGGAAGCCGACCATGTCGCCGATGGTGACGATAGCAGCGCCCTTGAGAATGTTGACGACACCGTCGCCTGCCTGCTCGTACTTAGTGGTGACGCCGGGGAAACCGTTCGTGCGACCAACACGGAAACGCGGTTCGATAACGTCCTTGACCGGTACGATGCGCGTGCGCTCGCCGGGCTTTGCAAGGTCGACCTTCACGTCCTTGACCTTGTCGTCCGTCATGACAGCGGCCTTCAGGCCTTCGACGTCAACGGTCAGAACGCCGTCCTCTACCTTGTTGACGTCGCCCAAAACGACATCCTTGATGTAGATGAGATTGTGTTCCAGCCTCATACAGCACCTCCTTTAAACTGTGTGTGAGCTTCTGAGCATGGAGATTTCCTCCAGTGTGGCCTCGTACAGGCTGAGATCCACCTTGGCGTAATCTCCATTGTGTTCGGGTTGGGGGTTCCTCCTTGCCGTGAGCTTGTCGTACGAGATGATGGAATCCTCTATGATTTGGCATTCAATCTGTGGGGACACGTCACGTTTACTCCCAAGAACCACCGTCCGATACGGCGAGAACATCATCCTGCTGCTTGCGAACAGCGGATGGGATATCAACTCGTAGCCCGTGTGGACCATGTCCCTCACCTTGATGAGCACATCCCTGAACGTCCCTTCGACAAAGACCACGTCCTCGCCATCCTCCAACAATGGATTGTTGGTTACTACTACGATAGTTTCACCTCCCTACAACCGTCGAAATGACCAAATACCTGAGTAGACAATTCTTCAAATTGCTTCATTAAAATATTTTATTGGCATTCGAAATGAATATACATGGGCAATACGCCCATATCGGTGGACTAAAGGCACAGTGTTAGAATTCCGTACCGCTATTGCCTTTTTATTAAGAAAATTGACGCCTATGCAACGTGCTTGAAGATTTGGTTGTATTACTTCAGCGTCGCGCCTTTGACGAGCAGCGAGCAGGCGATGTCAACCATGCGTTCGAGGGGCACGACACGCCCGTCTTCAACCCATTGCCTGTATACCCGCCATTGGAAGAGCGTGACGCCCTTCATGTACAGATTCCACTCTTCTGGGGTCCAACCTTCGGGAGGGGCGCTCTTCTCGTAGCGCTCCGCCTCCATCTCGTTGACCACCTTGTCGAAGATCTCCTCATGGCGGCTGCTGCATACGATGGCATCGTAGAGCGGCCCCTGCTCGGCCGAGAACTCGAGGAACTCGCGGGTGATGCGCTCAAGGTCATCGGGGTAATGCAAACCGCTCGTACGCTCGATGTAAGCGGTTCCAAACCGTTTCTCAGTTTCCTCGAGGAGATCGTCGAGTGTTGAATAATACCGATAGAACGTCTTCTTGTTGATGCGGGCGCGTTCGCAAAGCGCCGTCACCGTGATTTTGTTGTAAGGATACTCGAGCATCATGCTCTCGAACGCCGCCTGAATGACCGCGAGGGTCTTCTGCACACGTAAATCGCTGTAGTTTACCGATTCCATCCGGCCAAACCCCGTAATCACATTGTTCGAATCGTTATAACTCATAGCAAAATCACGCCCCATTGCTCCTCTAAGCGGCAATTACGCAACGCTGCTGAATCCGTCGGGCAACCTCATCGCGGCTGTGCCGCGGTAGTGCAGCGAGGGGCCGGCCGGTTGCGAAGCCGGCCCCTACGCATTCAGTCCCAGGCCTTAAAGCCTGCTGTGTAGCTACAGCTTCTCGACCTTCACCGCGCAGACCTTGAACTCGGGGGCCTTCGCGATGTTGTCGAGCGCGGCGATAGTAAGCCAGTTGCTGTTGCCGTCCTGGAAATGGAACGGCATCCACGTCTCGCCCGGATTCGTCTTTCCGGAGACGCGCGCCGTCGACTCGATCGACGCGCGGCGTGACGTGATCTTGACTCGACTGCCGTCTTCAATGCCCAGCTCTTCGGCATCCTTCGTGTTGATCTCGATGAAGGAGCTGCCGGACATCTCGTTGAGGCCTTCGGTCCGCGCCGTCATGGCGCAGGCATTGTACTGGTACAGGACACGGCCTGTGGTGAGCATGAGCGGGTATTCGTCATCGGGCAGCTCGACGCTGGGACGGTACTCCGCCGTCGAGTACGTGCCGATACCCTTCGAGAACTTGCCGGCATGCATAATCGGCGTACCCGGATGCTCGGCGTTCAGGCAGGGCCATTGCAAACCCCGCCCGCCAACCTCACGGCTGTCCAAGCGTTTATGGTTGATGCCGCCGAAGCTCGGTGTGACCGACGAGATCTCATCCATGATCTGCTCGGCAGTCAAATGCGGCTGATCGTAGCCCATGCGCTGCATGATCTCGGTGAAGATCCAGGTGTCGAGCTGGGGTCCCTCAGGGCCGTTCACAGCTTTGCGAACGCGTTGCACGCGACGCTCGGTGTTGCTGAACGTACCCTCCTTCTCGGCAAAGCTCCGGCCGGGAAGGATCACGTCTGCGTACTTGGCGGTTTCGGTCATGAACAGTTCCTGCACCACCAGGAAATCCAAGCTCGTCAGGGCCTTGATCACATGGTTGGTGTCGGGGTCGGTGCGAATCGGGTCCTCGCCGAACAGGAACAGCGCCTTCACGCGTCCCTCGATGGCGGCGGGGAACACTTCCGTCGCCTTCGTGCCCTCGTTAGGATTGAGGTCGGTACCCCACGCCTTCTCGAACTTCTCGACAACAGCGGGATCCGTGACCTTCTGGTACCCGGTGAACGTATTCGGCTGTGCGCCCATGTCACAGGCACCCTGCACGTTGTTCTGGCCGCGGATGGGGTTGACGCCGCAACCGCGACGGCCGAGCTTGCCGTTGACCATCGCTATGTTCGACAAACTCATGACGCCTTCGGTGCCAGTGGAATGCTCGGTGACGCCGAGGCAGTAGATGATGGGAGCCGCACCCGCCGAGCCATACAGCTTGGCAGCGGCGATGAGGTCCCTCTCGTCGATATTGCAGATCTCGGCAACGCGGGCAGGCGTGTAGCTCTCCACCATCTTCGCCAGCTCATCGAAGCCGCTCGTGCGTTCGGAGACGAACTGCTCGTCGACGAGGCCTTCTTTGATAAGGATATGCACGACGCCGTTGGCGAAGGCGACATTCGTGCCGGGACGTAACTTCAGATGGATGTCGGCAAACTTCGCCAAACCGATATCGCGCGGATCGACAAGGATCAGTTTCGTGCCGTTTTCAACGGCTTTGCGGATTTGCATACCAAGAACGGGATGCGCTTCTTCGGGATTGCTTCCCACCAGCATGATGACATCGGAATCCTGCGTGATGTCCTCGATGGTGTTCGTCATCGCGCCAGAACCAAGGGTTATCGCCAGACCGGCGACCGTTGGGGCGTGTCAAACACGCGCGCAGTTATCGACGTTGTTCGTCTTGAACACCGTGCGTGCCATCTTCATGAGCATGTACACGTCCTCGTTCGTCGAACGGGAGCACGCAAACGCCGCCAGCGCATCACCTCCGTTCTCGTCCCGGATCTCGGTGAATCTCTTGACCACGAGGTCAAGCGCCTCGTCCCACGTTGCAGGCTCGAACTCGCCAGTTTCTGCGTTCTTCACGAGCGGCGTGGTCAGGCGGTCAGCCGAATGCACGAAATCGAAGCTGCCCGAGCGGCCCTTAACGCACAGCATGCCGCGGTTCGAAGGACCAGGTGCAGGCTCGACGTCGACGATGCGGTCGTCTTTGACCACGAGGTCGAGCTGGCATCCTACCGCGCAATGCGGGCAGGTCGTGCGCGTACGCGTGACCTCCCAGGAGCGGTAGGCCTTGCGGCGCTTCTCGGTGATGGCGCCCGTGGGACAAGCAGCCGCGCAGTTGCCGCAGCTCTCGCACTCCGTCGCCTTCCAATCGGGACCGAACGGCGCAAGGATGCTCGTGCGCAATCCGCGCTTGCCCGTATGCAGCGTATGGTTGTGCGCCCTGCTGTTGCAGGCGCCGACACACCGCTGGCAACGGATGCATAGATTGGGATCGTATGCGAGGAAGGGGTTGGCGTCGAGCACTGCCTGGCGGGGCGTCTGCTTCTCGGGCGCAAACGGGGACTCGGTAACGCCGAGCTCCCTGCACAGGGACTGGAGCTCGCACGAGCCGTTCTTCGCGCAGCTGAAGCAGTAGTTGGTGGAATCCAGGCCGTGGTCGGCGAGGACCAGCTGGAGCATGAGCTTGCGGTACGACTGCACGAGCTCGGTATTCGTGCGCACCTCCATGCCGTCGACCACGCGTGTCTTGCATGCGGGCAGAAGCGCATCCGAACCTTCGACCTCGACGCTGCACACGCGACAGCTTCCTATGTCGCTTACATCCTTCAGATAGCAAAGCGTGGGGATGCTCACGCCGGCCTTGCGTGCGGCGGCCAAGATGGTGAAGCTCTCGGGAACCTCCACCTGCACGCCATCGATGGTTACGGTCACGAGCTTACGTTCGCTAGACATACTGGATCCTACCTCCTTCCAAAGCTCCGCAGCCGTACACGTCGCAACGGAGGCAACGGCCGCATTCCTGCATTATCTCCTCTTCGCTGATAGGCAGCTCGATATGGTTGAAGTCCTTGCCACGCTCTCGGGCGGGGCGCTCGCCAACGTTGACGCGTCCGAATGCCTCGCGCACGTTCACGCGGGGCTCGGGTGCCTCGATACCCGGATCCAGCTTGTGATGGAAGCCCAGGTACTCGTCGATGTTGCGCGCTGCCACCTTGCCGGCGCCAATGGCCATGATAGCCGACTTCGGCCCAGTCTGGCAGTCGCCGCCCACGAAGATGTTCTCGAAGCCTTCTGCTTGCAGGTACTCGTCGGCAACGAAGCACGTACGCTCCGCCTTCATGCCGTACTCCTCAAACGGAGCAGATTCGATGTCCTGGCCCACGGCGATGAGGATGACATCGGCATCGAGGCGAATCTCGGGCTTGTTCGCCGCCGCGGGCGCGGGACGGCCGCGCTTCACGGCGCTGATGTACTGGGGTTGGCATACGAGGCCAGAAACCTTGCCAGCCTCGTCCTTCTCGATGCGGACAGGCGCTTGCAGGCACATCATCTCGACGCCTTCGGCCATGGCGCCCTCGATTTCCTCATGAAGGGCGGTCATGTCCTCGATGCGGCGGCGATACGCCACCGTGACCTCTGCGGCGCCGGCACGCACGCTTGTGCGGGCGCAGTCCATGGCCACATTGCCGCCGCCGATGACGATGACCTTCTTGCCCGTGAAATCCGGGTAGTCGTCGTCGCCGATGCGCCCAAGCAGCTGCACGGCGCTCATGACGCCCTCGGCGTCGGCTCCATCAAGCTTGAGGCTCTTGCCACCCTGCGCGCCAATCGCCAGGTAAACTGCATCGTACTCTTCGGCGATCTGCTTCATCTCGGCAGTATCGACCTTGTGCTCGTATTTGACCTCGATGCCGCCTACCGACAAGATGGCGCGAATGTCCTCGTCGATACGCTCGCGCGGGAACCGATAGGCTGGGATGCCGTAACGCATCATGCCGCCCAGCTTCTTGCGGCCCTCGAACACCGTGACCGCATGGCCCATCAAGGAAAGGAAGTATGCGCACGTCATACCCGAAGGACCGCCGCCGATGACCGCAACCTTGCGACCCGAGTCGGGCATACGGGGCGGAACGGGCACTTTGTCGGCGGACACGTTGTCGACGGCGTACTTCTTGACGCCGCGGATGTTCAGCGGTGCGTCGATCAGCATGCGACGGCAGCGCTTCTCGCAGGGGTGCTCGCAGATGAGCGCGCAAGCCGTAGGCCATGGGTTGTCCTTGCGAATCATCTTGATGGCACCTGCGCAGTCACCCTGTTGAACGAGCGCGATGTAGGCGGGCACGTTCACGTGTGCAGGACACATCGTCTCACAGGGCACCGTCTGCCCCACGCCCTCGGCGCAGGCGCCGGCACGCACGTGGCTTTCGTACTCGTCGGCGAACGTCTTGAGCCCCTCGCATACGAGCCGACCCGCCTCGTAGCCGATCGCGCAGTCGCTCGTGTCGCGGATGAGCGCAGCCAGCTGGGAAATCTCCTCGAGCACGCTTTCATCCGCCTCGCAGTTGAGCACGCGGCGCATGAGCGCGGCAAGCTGGGGAATGCCATCACGGCAGGGAACACATTTACCGCAGGTCTGGGCTCCGCCCGCTTCCAATAAATTCACCTGAACCGCAATCGGGCAGGTTCCCGGGGGCATTGCCTCCACCCTGCGCATATACGGCTCCAGGACGTCGGCTATACGTGCATCGTAAGCCGACTTTGGAGCAACCGATAGTTTGCCCATGGCACCCCCTCTCGTCCGTTTCGCAGATGTGTTCTTGAATCAGCGACCTGCGAATCTCCCATTTTGTAAACATATATGCATGCTATTGCATCGACACATGACTTTTGGGTACAGTAGACCCAATTGCATGCTTATTGCAATACTATTAGATTTTGTAATGACTATTAGAATATTTCGGTTAGTGGTCGACCGCGCAAAAAAAGTCCACTTACCATAGAGCAGCGACAAGGGCCTTCCTACTGGAATATTTCTGCGATATGCACAATATGCCTTGGTTGGCATAAGAGGGTACAGGGAGCGGCTGGCGGAGACGTGTGCGAATCGAACACACCCGAGACGTTCTGCTCGCCTCACAACGGCTTTGAAGGCCGCGGGACCCACCAGGACCCATCCGTCTCCGCATGAAGGACAATATCCTAATCGCGATTGGCGATTCTAAATCAATCGAGAGTCAAATGCAACTAACGTACCACCAGGCTCGATTTGCTGCCCCTACGACGCAAACGGTTTCCGATTCAAATCGTGCTCGGAACCGAATACTTTACCCCTCACGAAGCTTGCGCACGTCTCCATCGCGGACCGTGAACCCCTCAGAATCGAATGCCTCGAGAAGCGGAACGGCATACTTGCGGCTGATGCCCCCCATGGCATCCTTGAGACCGGCTATCGTCCCTTCGCCACCTGAACGGAGCAGCTCGGCTATAGACTCGCGACAAGCCATGACCGAAGCGTTGTCGTAGAAGAGCTCGCTCGAGACGCGGTACACACGGCCCTCGTCGCGCAGTCGCGCCAAGGCGCGCCGGGCCAAGGCGATCTCGACCCCTGTCTCTTTCGTCAACTCGGCAAGGCTCGGAGGCGTCAGCCCATGCCCGGCCAAAGCCGCGGCGAGCGTTTCGGCTGCATCACGTTCCACCTGCTGAGCGGCGCCTTGGGCGGTCGGGTGCCCCACGAGCCCTCCCCCGAGAACGGCGGCCTTGGCCTCGACGGCTGCGCTGATAAGCGCATCGAAGCACCCGGGGTCCATATGCGGGAAGCACCTGTGGCGCAGCTCCTCCTTGGACAGCCCCGCCTTCGTGCCATCCTCGGCATGAAATGCGAGGAGGGCTTTCTCTATCGTGCTCACGCAGCGCTGGACGATCGACCTCGTCGCATACCAGCCCCCGCTCAGTTGGCAGGCTCTCTTGGCAGTCACTTCGGCCTGCAGCAAGGCGCGGGCCGATTCCTCGTCGATCCCTATGTAGCGCGCTAGATCCAAAACCGTCAACGGCACCTCGCGCTCGCCGAGCAGGCAGCGAACCGCTTCTTGACGATCGCCGGCGAGAAGCGCGTCGAGAACGCCCTCCTCGCCATGGAGGTTCGTGCGTGACCGCGGATGGGCGAGAAGAATCTGCCCGCCGCCGGCAACGAACACGGGAGAATACGTGCGGACGATGAAACGGTCGGCAGACGATACGGGCAGCAGCTCCTCGAGCCTAATCTGAACATAACAGCTCTCGCCGGGCAGAAGCCTTTCCCTCCCGTTTGCGAACAGCACACGTCCGAGCACTTCCTTCGTGCCATGGGCCACATGCATGCGGACTCCGCTCTCGAGCGGCTTGCCGGTCTTCGCCGTGTCGAGATAGGTGAAATACGCGTCGAAGCGCATCGTGGGATCGATAAGTCCAGGCGTGGCGATGAAATCACCGGGACGTACTTCGTCGGTTTTGACGTCCACGAGGTTGAGGGCCACGCGATTGCCCGCAGGCGCCTCATCCACAGGCGCATCGTGCATCTGGACCGAGCGGATGCGGCAGCGCTTTCGCTGGGGCAACAACTCGACTACGTCGCCGGGGTGCACTTTGCCGCTCCAGAGCGTGCCCGTGATAACCGTTCCGGCTCCTTTGATGGTGAACACGCGATCGACGGGTTGGCGCATGCTCTCGGTGCGATGCAGCGCCTCAGCATGGAGGCTCACCTCCGCCAAGGCGGCGCGCACGTCTTCGACGCCCTCGCCCGTCCTGCTGGATACTGGCACAATAGGGGCATCCGCATAAGGTGTGTTAGCCAAAAACGAGCGGATGTCGTCAGCCACCATCTCGATCCACTCGGGATCGCACAGGTCCGTTTTGGTGAGGGCGACAACGCAAGTGGGGATGCCGAGCGTCTGTAGCACCGCAACATGCTCGAGCGTCTGGGGCATGATGCCGTCATCGGCTGCGATGACCAAGAGCGCCACGTCGATACCCGTCGAGCCGGCAATCATCTGACGCACGAACTTCTCGTGACCCGGCACGTCGACCACGCCCATGGAGCGCCCATCTCCCAAATCGAGCCGCGCAAAGCCAAGCTCGATGGTGATGCCGCGCTTCTTCTCCTCGACCAGGCGATCGGGGTCGGTCCCCGTCAAGGCGAGTATGAGAGACGATTTGCCGTGGTCGATATGCCCGGCAGTTCCCAAGACCAGATTCGTTTGCGCGTAGTCGGCCATGACCGCAGCCTGCTTTCTGACGGCGTGCATCGCACGGGTGGACAAGGCGGGTATCCGAATGCTTGAAGACGGCTCCCTTACATCGGATACATTAATCGCGATTGCAGTATACCGCTGGAACGGCCGTGGCGAAAACCCTTTACGAGTACATATCTCAGTGTTCCCATTCGGTTCGAAAGCGCCTCGGCGGGAGTCCGTCTCGCCCTGCCTCGCTTTTCTCCCCCTTCAAACCGCGCTAACAGAAAGCGGATATTGGAGCCGACTTACTGGCCGTGCGCCTCGAAATCCTCGGCGGCCGTATGAGTTTCCGCTTTCCTATGCGCGCGGTTTTACGGGGGCGCTCGGAGAGGGCGCGACGGACTCCCGCCGAGGCGGTTAAACTACTTCGAAGCCAAGATGAGTCAACGAGGGGTTCGGCTCTGGCTCACCTTAGAGGTTCTGCTCTCCCCATTGTGCGGCGAAATTGAAGAACCTCTCGGCGAGATAGCTGAGCGGGACGTTCTTCCGACGCAGGATGCAGAAGTGGCGCGAGGCATCCACCCCGGGAACGTCGAACGCCAGCATCCAGCCCCCAGCCACGCGGCTGCGTATCGCGAGCTCGGACATCATGGAGATGCCGAATCCGTACTCAACGAGGTTCCTTGTCGCTTCTTGATCGTTGAGGTGGGCGAACACGTTGAGGTCCGATTCCTCCATACCCAGCCCCTCGAGGATGAGGTTGCCCATGGCGCGGGTGCCGCTGCCTGATTTCCGCATGATGACGTGCTCGGTGCGCAACATATGCTCGATAGAAGAGCGGCTCGAGCGGTCAACATCCCTGAAATGGCTGTTGTTCGGCGTTGCGATAACGATCTTGTCTCGGCAGAACGGCACGCATTCGAGCGTGTCCTCCTTCGCCGGCATGCCCACGAAGCCGATCTCGTACAAACCCGACAGCATGCCGTTGAGCACGGTCTGGCTCGAATCCTGCGTGATGACGAAACGGGCATCAGGCTGTTCGGCACGGAAAGCCGCCAGCAGGCCTGGCAAGATGTAGCCCGAGGGGATAGACGAGGCCCCGACGTAGATGGCGTCGCTCTCGTGGTGGCGCATGCTCTGGAGCATCTTGTCGTGCATGGCGAGCATCGACACGGCCTGGTCGAACATCTTGTAACCGCTTGCAGTCAGCTCGACGCGTTTGGCATTGCGCAAGACGAGCGGCGTTCCCAGCTCTTCTTCAAGCTGACGAATATGCGTACTTACCGTAGGCTGCGAAATGCGAAGCTTCGCAGCTGCCGTCGTGAAGCTGCCATAGCGGATAACCGCGATGAACGAGCGCAGCTGTTTAAAGTCCATTACCGATCCTCATACCGCTTGTGCAATTATTCCGTGGCCTTACCAGCACAATACCACTATTGTACCAATTAAATGGCTTCACCCTTCGCGAACAGACACTATCCACTCATCGCGAAGCTCCCACAAACCGGCTTCGACATAAGTGTCGGGGCAGTTCTCCGCCGACCCGAACAGACGCTGCCAGCTTTGCAGGATCTCACGTTTCACCATGGGGTAAAACGATGTGGAGAACGCATCCGCCGGACCTTTCAACCCCATGTTGGCGATGCGCTGCTCGAAGGCGGCCTCGTCTTCGGGGCTGTTCCCCACGTACTGCAAGTTCAACATGCGATTCCAAATCCGCGAGTCGAACAGCACCGCTTGGTCCTCGGGAACCGAGAGCTCGATGAGAAAGCACCCCGCACCGGTCACAGCCCAGCGCCAATCCTTGAAACACCAGATGCCCGATTCCGCTCCCTCGGGGGGAGCCACATACTTCGGGGCATGTTGCGCGAAGAAGGAGTACGCCTGCTGGAACACCCACGCTTCGTCTCCGTATTTCCTCTGAATGAACTCGCGCCTCACGCGCGAGCAGCCATCACGCCGTATGACGTCGAGCACCGTCTTCGTCTGCGCCGTGTACAGGGTCAGGAAACCGTCACTCATACACTTCCACCTCGACCACCCATTCGGGCAGAATCTCCCAAACAACGCCCACGTTCAAGTCCATTCGGGGATTCGGCGCATCGAGGGCACGTTGCCAGCTGGCTTGAATCTTCCTCTTCAACGCAGGGTAGTGGTTACCCAGCTCGCCTGTGATGAGCGCCGCCTCGTTTCCGATGCCATAGCGTTCGAGTTCCTTGTTGAAAGCGGCTTCATCGGCAGCGTCGCGCGGCACATACCAATGGTTCACGCGGTATCCCCATCTGTCGTAATCCATGATGAACAACGCTTTCTCGGGAATATCGAGCGTGAGCGATATGGTGTCCGGAGCCGCAGGCAGGCGCTGTTCTTCGGTCAGCGCCAGCCAAATGGGAAACTCAGCATCATCCGGCATCGCGATGCGGTCGCGGCACATCATCGTAAGCCAGCGATACAGCTCGATGTAGTAATCGGAAATCTCGGCATTCTTGGCACGAACGTACTCTTCGCGCACGCGGTATCGTCCGGTGCTCTGGATTTCATCCCACACCTGCGGAACCTGCCTAGTCCAGGCTCTCACGTTTGCCATCCCCGCTCCTCTCCAAGCACCTCGCTAAATCATGCCGGCTTGCTGCTGCTCATCGCGAGAAGCTCCCATAACTTCAACCGTACCTGACAGCCGTCATCGTGCATGCTAGCAAAAGCCGAGCAAAAGCCAGAGCTTTCCTATCTGATAAAAATCTCTCCGCTTGGCCCATCCACCACTTCGCCAATCCGATAAGGCTTGCGGCCCAATAGCTCCTCGAAGCGCTTCTCGTACGAAGCCGCTTGCTCCGGAGGCAAGGCGACGAGCAGGCCGCCTGAAGTCTGAGGGTCGCAAAGAACGCCCATGCGATCGCCGTACTCGTCATCGGAGAGCGTGCCCTTGTGCACGAATTCCTCTGCCCATTCCTGGACCTCGTAGCTCCGGCCCGGCCTGCAACCAAGCTCCGAGAAATGGTACACGTCATCGAAGAGCACCAGATCGTCCCAGTTCAGTATTGCGGACACCTTGCTCGACTCGAGCATCTCGTGGAGATGTCCCGCCAAACCAAAGCCGGTCACGTCGGTGCAGGCATGGATATCGAGGCCCTCGAAGGCTTCTGCAGCGTAGCGGTTGAGCTCCATCATCGCGTCGATGGCGGGGCGCATGGCCTTATCGTCTACAAGCTTTGCGGAAAACGCCGAGTTCATGATGCCCATACCCAAACGTTTCGAGTAGTACAGCACATCCCCTGAACGCGCACCCTCGTTGCGGATGATGTCGTCGGGATGCGCGGCGCCGAACACGGCCAGCCCGTACTTCGGCTCCTCGTCGTCAATCGAGTGGCCTCCCACGATGAAGGCGCCCGCCTCGCGCACCTTGTCGGATCCGCCCTTCATCACCTGCGCCACCACCTCCGTGCCAAGCGACACGGGGAAAGCGAGGATGTTGGGGGCGGCAAGCGGCTTCACGCCCATCGCGAACACGTCGGACAAGGCGTTGCAAGCGGCTATTGCACCGTACTCGTAGGGATCGTCGACAACCGGCGTGAAGAAATCGAGCGTGAGCACTGCTGCCAAGTCGTCTCGCAGCTTGTAGACGGCGCAGTCATCACTCGTATCGAAGCCGAGCATGACCTCCTCGTCCACCGGCGGTGCAATTTGAGCCAATATCTCCTCGAGCTCACCTGGGCCCCATTTCGCAGCTCAACCACCGTGGCAAGTCAAGCTCGTAAGCTTTACATCTTTCCGCTCTGTCATAGCGATCGCCCCCCTTTCACGCCCGTTCGCGATTCTGTTATTCTAATCAGTGTAAGTTTAACAGAAGGGCACCTATGAACATACTCCACTTGAGCGCTCAGAAGCCGGACTCCACCGGCAGCGGCGTCTATCTGCATGAGACGGTGTCGGCCCTCGCGCGCGCGGGGCACGATCAGGCTGTGATTGCCGGTATCGCCCCGGAAGACAACCCCGCTTTCGACAAGGGCGTGCTGTTCAAGCCCGTGAGGTTCGAAACTTCTGACCTGCCGTTTCCCGTCGTCGGCATGTCCAACGTGATGCCCTACCGTGCAACTCGCTATTGCGATCTCACGCCCGCCATGACGGAACAGTTCAAGGCCGCCTTCACGACCGCGCTCGACGACGTGCTGGCGCAGTTTACCCCTGATCTGATCATCTGCCACCACCTCTACTTGGCGTGTTCGGTGATTGCCCACCGCATCGCGCAGCTCAAAGAGGTCGATTCCCGTTTGAGCGACTGCGTAACCTGCGGCCTCTCCCACTCCACCGACATCCGGCAGATGCTCCAGATTCCCCTCGAGCGCGATTTCATCCGTTCGGGCGTAAACTTGCTCGATCGCGTCTACGCACTTCACGAGGTGCAAGCAACGGAAATCGAGCAGGTATACGGAGTGCCGTCGGAACGGATCCGGGTCGTCGGCACCGGATACGACGCCAACGAGTTCCACGCTGTTCCCGGCATGCGCAAATCGGGTACTGCCAAGCTCATCTTCGTCGGGAAGATCTGCCGGAGCAAAGGAGTCGAATCGTTGCTGAAGGCCCTTGCGAATCTTGTCGAAGAGATTCCTGATGCCGAGCTCAAACTCGTGGGAGGTTATAGCGACCGACAGGAATACGACGAGTTGGTCAACTTATCCGAAAGCCTTCACTTGCCCGCCCACTTTGCCGGACGGCTCTCGCAAGACGACCTCGTGCGTTCCTACAACGAGGCGGACGTGTTCGTCTTGCCCTCGTTCTACGAGGGATTGCCCCTCGTGGTGGTGGAGGCGCTCGCATGCGGCTGCAAGGCCGTCGTGTCGGACCTGCCGGGGCTTCGTCCCTGGCTTGAGGCCAACATCGTCGGAGATGCTGTAACGCTCGTCGAGATGCCGCGCATGCATGACGTTGACTCTCCCTATGAGGAGGACCTTCCCCTTTTCGAGAAGCGCCTGGCCTCGGCACTTGCACAGGCGTTGAAAGCGCCTGCGGCTTCATGCGATACTTCGAAAGCATCGTGGGATGCCCTCGCCATGCGACTCCTTTAAGGTGAGTGTGTCGAAGGGACGGGAAATCGAGCACGGCGTCGGAGACGGGAAGGCGTTCCGCCTACAGCTGCTCGGCGGTAAGTCTCCCATCGATCCCAAGGTTTGTCTCCGCCTGCGCAAGCGGCGTCACCCCTTCCCGTCTCCGACGCCGTGCTAGATTTCCCGTCCCTTCGACACGCAACCCTTCGAAACGCAAAAGGTCCCGGGAAACTTGTTCCCGGGACCTCTGTAATCTCAAATCCGAACTCGATTACGCCAGCTAAGCTTCAGGCGAGCCTTCTGGTGGGACGAAATCGGGATCTCCGACGTTCGGCGTCTCCTTGTCTTTGGCAAGTGCTTTGACCACCGCCACCATCATGGCAATCATGATGAAGATGAACAGGAACGCCGCCGCAATCGAAATGGTCTGGAGCGGCTTCAGTCCACCGGCCATGAGCAGCGCCACTGCCAACACGGATTGGATGACGCCCCAGAGAATCTTCTTCACGTTAGAAGGATTCAGATTACCTTCCGATGAAAGCATGCCGAGAACGAACGTACCGGAATTCGCCGACGTGATGAAGAACGTGCAGATGAGCAACAGCACCACTGCGGAAATGATCATGCCGAGCGGGTACTTGCTGAGCACGAGGAACAGACCCGTTTCAGGCGAAGCGGCAATGCCGGCAACCTGGTCGGGCGTCAGCGCGCCATTCTGAGCCAAGGTGAGGCCCATGGTGCCCATAACCGCGAACCACAGGATCGACGCAGCTGCAGGAACCAACAGAACACCGGCAACGAATTCGCGAATGGTGCGGCCCTTGGAAATGCGGGCGATGAACACGCCAACGAAGGGGGCCCATGCAATCCACCAAGCCCAGTAGAAGATACGCCAGCCGAGCATCCAGCCATTGTCGCCATAGGCGCTGATGCCAAGCGAGCTCTGGAAGAACGTTCCGAAGTAATCGCCCAATCCACCAACGAGGTTGTTCAGAGTATCGACCTTCGGCCCAACCAGGAAGCATACCAGCAAAACGCCGATGGCAATCCACAGGTTGAGGTCGCCGATGACCTTGATGCCCTTCTCGATACCCACAACGGAAGAACCGATGTAGATAACGGAAATGATGGCGATGATGATAATCTGAACGGTCAAGTTGACAGGAATGCCGAACAGATAGCTTGCGCCTGCGTTGATTTGCAAAACGCCCAAGCCGAGCGAGGTGACCACGCCAGCCACCGTTGCGAAGATGGCCAGGATGTCGACGATCTTCCCCAGAACGCCCTTGGCATTCTTCTCACCGATGAGCGGCTCGAGCGCCGAGGAGATCAGCGCCGGCTTGCCCTTGCGGAACTGCAGGTAGGCCAACGCCAAACCGACGACAACGTAACCAGCCCAGGGATGCAGACCCCAGTGCATGAACGATGCCGACATGGCGAACTGGGCAGATGCTGCCGAGCTCGGCTCGATGCCGGCCATGGGTCCCACGTAATGCGAAATCGGTTCCGCAATACCCCAGAACACCAGGCCAACACCCATGCCGCAACCAAAAAGCATGGCAAACCACGACATGGTGGAATACTCGGGTTTCGAGTCATCGGGACCGAGTTTGATCTTCCCATACTTCGACACCGCAAGCGCGATGGCGAAAAACACGAACGTCAGCATGACGAGCAGATACAGCCAACCGAACTCCGTCGTCAAGAACGTGAACATAGCCCCAGCGACTTCAGTGAAGCTTTCGTTGCCGACGATGCCCCAGATTGAAAGCCCTGCGGCTAACAGCAATCCGATGATGAAAACCGGATTTGTAAACTCATTCTTTTTCATAAGATTCCCCTGGTTCGATACCCCCATATAAAACGAAGCTAGCCTTATGCACTAGGTATAAGGCAACCTTTGTTTTATTGCATCGGTTTTCGAAAACGAAAACAAAGCAGTTGCCCGGTGCTCCGAGGTTTTACCTCGAGGCACCGGGCGAAATGACGGAACTTAGATCTTTACCTTGAAGACGGTTTGTTCCTCAATCGGCGTGGCGAGCGCGTCGATTGCGACGCCTACGCGGTGATAGCGCAGCTTCCACTGCTCTTCCTTCGGCGTATTCGGGTCGCCGAGCGGGTAAGGAATGGAGATGGTCGGGACCATCCTGTTGGCACCAACGGTCGTGGAGACCGGGATGAGGTTGCAAACATGCACGATCGGGAAACCGGCACGCTCGAAAACCTTAACCATCGTTGCACCGCAACGAGTGCAGGTGCCTCAAGTGCTGGTGAGGATAATGGCGTTGACGCCGTCCTCCTGCAGCAGCGGAACGATCTCGGCGGCCATGCGGGCAGCTTCGGACTCCGTCGTGCCCGTACCGACCGTGGAGTAGAAGTAGTTGTGCAGGCGGGCGTACTTGCCTTCCTTCTCGTAAGCACGCATCGCGTCGACAGGCATGATGACGTTCGGGTCGGCGTCGGCAGCAGCCGGGTCGAAACCAGCATGAATCGTCTTGTAGCCTTCGGCCGCACGGTTGGGCAGCGAGTCGACACCGGTGATGTCGTAACGGCCCCAACGCGTGGCGGAAGCGGACTGGATGCGGTCGGGGTTGTCGACAGGCACGATACCGCCAGTGGTGACCAGCGCGATAACGGCTTCGTCCAGGTTGACGGGATCGGCGATGGGCACGACATCCTTCTTCGGGATGATGAGCTCAGTCTGATAATCCTCGCCCTTGATCTTCTTGATGAGCATCTGAACGCCACGATAAGCCGCGGTGTTCTCGCGCGTATCCTCGAGCCACAGCTCTTCGCGCTTGCCGCGCGGGAAGTAGCCGTCGACTGAGCACTGGAGCTGCTCGCCCTTCAGAATCTTGTTGGCGACCTTGATGAGGTTCTTGAGGTCCTTGCGCATCTTGGCGGCGGCGTTGGCGCCTTCCACGATGATGACGTCCTTCTTGAACATCTCGACGCCAGGGCTCTCGACGTTGATCGACGTGACCGTCGGCTTGCCGAAGCGATCCTGAACCATCTTGCACACGTTGCCGCATGCCACGCCGTAACGGCCTGCCTGGAAAGCAGGGCCAGCGATGAGCAGGTCAAACTCTTTGTCCTCGAGCATCTTGGCGATGCGGTCAAGCGCCTCGTCAGTGTTCGAGCCCATGAAGTTGTCGCCGCAGATGATGGTATGCGTGATCTCTGCGTCCTCCAGCTGGCTAGCAGCAGCCTGTGCAGGGCCTACCTGGCCTTCCTGAATGGTGGGCTCGTAATCAGCCGTGTCTTCGCCGCCGATGCCGCCGAAGAACTGGTTGAGATAGTAGATTACCTTCTTGGTCATGGCTTTCCTCCTCTCTTACACTTCGACCATGGTCTTGACGGCGAAACCGGAGATGTGGTTGCCGCAGAACCAGTTGTTGTTTTCCATGATGATGGAGCCATCGTCGCGGGCAGACTTGCCCAGGATCTCGTCATAGCCCCAAGAACCGGACATGCCGTCGCGGTTCATAGCCTCGAGGTTGCCGATGACGGTAGCGCAAGCCGGAAGATCGGAAAGCGCACCGACGTTGCCGGTGGACACGAGGGTGGTCAGCTTCTCGTTGAGCACGACCAGCGGCTGGCCGAAGCCGTCGCGACCGTCGGACTCGTCGGAAACGCCAACGACAGGAATGCCGGCATCTTCCAGGATGACCTGGCAGCGGACGTAGTCGGTGTCGGGGTTGCCGTAGCCTTCCTCGGTGACCAGCGCGTAGTCAGCACCGAGGGAGAGGGCCATGTTGCGGACCATGATCGCCGAGCGCTCCTTCTGATCAAGAGCGACGTTGAGGTTCGACATGATGACGCCAATGAAGTTGAACTCCTTGCCGTCCTCTGCGAAGAGCTCCTTCAAGATGGGGAAGTTCTGCATCTCGTAGGTGGACCACTTCGAGGAAGCGGGCATGAACGAGCCGGAGATCATCGCGCCGTCGAACACCTCGGTCGGGCTGACGAAGCTCGGCAGGTACTTGTTCATATCCCAGCCGTACCACAGGTCGTTGTAGCCCAAGGCCTCCATCTGAGACTGCGGCTGAAGAACGGCCACGACGTTCGGGAGGTCGTTCTTGGCAGCTTCGCGCTTCGTGATGGGATCGAACTCGTAGACCTCGGTGTCCTCGGCCTCGATGTCCTTGGCGATCTGGCCGACCCACTCGGCGAAACGATGGCCAGCCCAGCGCAGGGCATGGTTCATCTTCTGCTGCTCGTGGCGCTCGAATTCCTCGTCGGTGTCGCCCACGAGGCAGATGTTGATGAGCTTCGACCAATACGTCTGCTTGGCACCCTCGCCACCCATGTCGATGACGCCGTCGCCAAACGAGCCCCACTCCTTGCCGACCACGGTGACGCAGCAGCCCTTGAAGGCCTTCAGGTCGCCGTCGCCTGCAGGAACGAGATCGCCGGTGACGCCGGGGAACAGGCAGCGCCCGTCCATACGTACGCGAGGCTCGATGGTCTCGATGACCGGTACGATGCGCGTATCGTCACCAGGACGGGCAATCACGATGTCCAGATCGGTGATGTGATCGTCCTCCTCCTTCAGATACGCGATGGCTGCCTCTTTGTCGATGGTCAGAATTCCATCTTTAAAGGAATTCTCTGACCCAAGGCAGACATCCTGCACATGCAGGTTACCAATGGTTAGCTTCATGCGCACTCACCACTCCTTCCGTCTATTTGAAAGTTGACTTTTGGCCACTAATGCCAGTCTTTAGTGACCGCGATTATTTTATTATAAATACTAATGATAGAAATATCAATAATTAATAATGCCTTTTCAGGAGTCATAAATTTCTTTTATCTGTGCTTTCGATTGCCATTACCGCAGGTAATCATGCATTTCTTTATGTAACTGCCCCTATGGGAATGACCCAAAAAGCTACGAATTGTGGTGTTTAGGCGCAGCTTGGTACGAGGCTCTCGTGTCCTGTGCGCAATTGGGCTCGAAGAGCTTGGAAAACGAATCGGATCCGCATCGTTCAATACAATCTATAATGGGTGGCAAATTGGCAAGGAGGGCTCTCGTGGAAATTGGCAGGCGAGCTGAAGATGCGCTTCGGCGCATGCTCGATAGGGCATCATGGGACGGCCGTTAAATAGGGGGATCTGGGCCGCACGTCTGCTCGTAGGCGCTGTGTTCTTCATAAATGTCCAGTGTGCCCTGCAGTTCCTGATCTGGCCAGGCGCTTATACGGCTGCTTACGAACTTGCCGGCCCCTCGTCCGAAACGATCGTCCAGTCGTTCGGGATCTGCTTCCTGATGTGGAATGCGACGTACCCTCCGGCAATTGCGCATCCTGAGCGCCACCGCGTGCTGTTCGGCGTCATCATCGCACAGCAGGTCATCGGCCTGGTCGGGGAAAGCTTGCTTTACGCCAACCTGGACCCGGGCCTCTCCGTGCTCGGTTCCTCGATCATGCGCTTCATCGCCTTCGATGCCGCAGGACTCATCTGCCTGGCCTTCGCGTTCTTCCTCTCTCGTAAACGACCTTTCAACGACACGTCGGATGCACCTGTGGAGTAGAATCTATCCAGGACATCAAGTCGTATCGGAAGGCCCATCATGCCCGACCTGTTCGCGAGAACCGAATTGCTGCTTGGCAACGAAGCCATGAGGGTGCTCGAAGCCTCGCATGTCGCCGTGTTCGGCCTTGGCGGAGTCGGCGGTTATGCTGCAGAAGCCCTGGCAAGGGCGGGCATCGGCGCGCTAACCCTCGTCGACCACGACCGCGTGAGCCCCACGAACGTCAACCGCCAGATCGTCGCGCTCCAATCAACCATCGGGCTTTACAAAGCTGACGTCATGACGCAACGCGTCGCCGATATCAACCCATCGTGCAAGGTAACCGCCCTCAAGTGCTTCTACCTTCCCGACACAGCGGACTCGATCGACTTGGGTCAGTTCAACTACGTGATTGACGCCGTGGATACAGTTACTGCAAAACTCCTGCTCATAGAGAGGTGCCAGCAGATTGGCACGCCCCTCGTCTCAAGCATGGGCACTGCGAACAAGCTCGACCCCACGGCGCTGCGGGTCGGCGACATCTACGGGACGTCCATCTGCCCGTTGGCGAAGATCATCCGCAAGGAATGCCGCAAGCGGGGCGTGAAGCATCTCAAGGTGGTGTATTCCGAGGAGCCGGCCCTTCAGCCCTCGGCACAGGCGCAAGAAGCCTATCGCGCGAAAATCGCCTCAAAGGCGCAAGCCGATACGCCGCATCGCGAAGCGGCACCCGTCAATTTGGACAAATTCGGTCGCGCGGGCATTCCCGGTTCCGTTTCGTTCGTCCCACCCGCTGCCGGGCTCGTCCTTGCCGGCGAGGTGGTGAAGGATCTCGTCAGCAAGACTATAATGGATAGCAATGCCGATTACAGCATAGATCGTACGAGTTAGGAGATTGCCATGGCAGTTATGTCCGCAGAAGTCCAAGCGTTGTTCAAAGAGGTCAAGGACGTCGTGTTCACCACTGCACGCGCAGACGGCCAGCCCAACAGCTGCATCGTCGCCATGAAGGCCGTCGTCGACGACGAGACCGTCTACCTTTCCGACCAGTTCTTCAAGAAGACGCTCGAGAACGTCCAGGCCAATCCCAAAGTCGCCATCGTGTTCTGGAAGGGTACCGAGGCCTATGAGCTGTATGGAACGGCACGTTACGTGAACGAAGGCGATGAGTTCACCTCCCAGAAGGAATGGGTCGACGCCGCTTTCGAGAAGATGGGGCTTCCCATCAAGGCGAAGGGCGGATGCTACGTCCACATCGACGAAGTCTTCTCGTCTGCACCCGGCCCCCAGGCAGGCGTCAAGCTCGCCTAACTGGCAAACCCTAGAAGAAGCCTAAAAAAAACCTGGCGCAGGGCTCGGGCCTTGCGTCAGGTTTTTTCGTGCACTCAGCCCGATTCTTGCAGGCCGCCCGTCCGAAGGGGTTCGCCTACAGCGTCCACTGCTAGATCGTCCGGCCGAAGGGGTTCGCCTACAGCCCTTCGGCGGTAATAGCCCAACCAACACGCCGCATCGCTGCCCGCCTGCGGAAGCGGCTCACCCCTTCGGCCGGACGATCTAGCAGTGGACGCTGTAGGCGAACCCCCTCGAGCGGGCCATTCGCCAAGACAGGCGGAGTCTAGTCGAGCTTCATGTCGCCTTCGCAGATGAGGTTGGCTTTGCGCATGGCGAACGCCACGGCCCAGCTCACGACTGCCGGAAGTACGAGGCATACGACCAGCATGCCGATCCACTCGAAGGCGCCCGGCACCACGCCGTCGGCAATCCAACCGCTGTACAAGCCAATCGGGCCTACGAGCCCGCATGTCCCCATGCCCGATGCGATGGCGGGCCCGTTCTGCTGCATCCCGAACACGCATGTGGCAACAGGGCCGCAAACAGCAGATGCGACGATGGCCGGCATCCAGATCAGAGGCTTGCGCATGATGTTTCCCATCTGGAGCATCGAGGTGCCGATTCCCTGCGACACGATGCCGCCCCATCCGTTGTCGGCGAAGCTGATGACCGCGAAGCCGACCATCTGAGCGCAGCATCCCGCAAGGGCGGCTCCTCCCGCCAAGCCCGTCAGCCCGAGGGCGGCGCAGATAGCCGCCGACGAGATGGGAAGGGTGAGCGCGACGCCCACGGCAACCGCCACTAGGATCCCCATCCAGAACGGTTGCAGCTCGGTTGCCCACATGATGAAGTTGCCGATGGCCGTCGCCACGGCGCCAAGGGCCGGACCTGCGAGCAAGGCGAGCGCGCAGCCCAGGCCTACCGTGACCGCCGGGGTCACGAGTATGTCGACACGCGTTTCCTTCGACACCGCCTTGCCCAGCTCTGCCGCGACGATAGCGACCACGAGCACGGCAAGGGGTCCGCCAGCGCCGCCCGCGGAATTGGCCGCATAGCCTACGACGACGAGCGAGTACAGCACGAGCGGGGGGCTCTTGAGCGCGAAGCCTATGGCCACCGCCATCGCCGAGCCGGCTACCGCCGTTGCAAACGCGCCGATATCGTTGAACACCGTTACGCCCGAGACGTTTCCGATCGTGTTGAAGATGGTCCCGATGAGCAACGATGCGAACAAACCCTGCGCCATAGCTGACAGGGCATCGATCGCATAGCGCTGGAAGCTTATCTCGATGTCCTTGCGGGCGAGGAAACCCGCAACGCCAGCTTGGTGATCACCCGCTGGTTCGTTCTTCTCGTCAACCATGACAACCTCCGGTCCATGAGCTTTCACTGCCTGTAATTATGCTCGAAACATACACGTCGACGGTTACTAATCGCTTACATTTTCTCAAACGTCGATTGTCAACTTGGCGCTGTTCGATCATGAGAAAAAACCGCTGGAAGATCTATTTGAATCCCCCAGCGGTTCACGTCAAACGGGTTGTTCGAAACAGCGCTCAGCAAGCGCCCGAGGCGTTATTCCCGCCCCTCGTCCTGACCTTCCTTGGCATGCTTGCAATGGCGAGGCGGACGATACTTGTCGAGTTCGTCACCGAGCTTGTCGAGGATGACGAGGAGCTGCTCTTTCTCGGTCTCGTCGAGCGCGGAGAACATGTCTGCCGCCACCAAGGAGCGGCGTTCGGCTATTTCAGCAGCCCTGCTGCGGCCCTCGTCGGTGAGGTAGACCTGGATGATGCGGCCATCGGCCTCGGACTTCTTGCGCTCTACCAGCCCCCGCTCCTCGAGCTTCTGCAGCATCTCGCCCAACGTCTGGGGACGAATGCCCAAGAGGAAAGCCAAGTCCTTCTGGCTGATGCCTTCCTGCATAGACAGCATCGTCAGAACCCGCGCCTGACCACGGCGACGCTTGCCGTGATGGCAACGGCCCTCACCATGGCCGTGTCCGTGGCCGTGGCCGTGACCACAGCAGGCGGAACCATGATCATGACGTTCCTCGCGCCCTTGTTCAGAAGCTTCACCGTCATGGCCGTGCATTCCGCATTTCCCCTGACCCTCGTGGTGATGCCCATGCCTGCAGCAACGCGGGCCCTCCCCGTCGATGTGCCGCATGATCATACCCGCGCGTACGAACTTGCCCAACAGCTCTTCATTGTCGATTGCCATAGCTCGATCCTTTCATCTGTAATTAATAAGCTACCTTACTTTATGAATCGCATTATAGTAAGGTTCCTGACTATTCATCGTCGGAAACTCAGGATTTAGTAAGGTTACTTACTTTCTTCACAGATTTGAAAGCTATGCGTTGACGACGCCGGAGAGATACGGCTCGAAATACGCAAGGTGTCCGACGCTGACAACGCCGCATTCGGGCGCATCGAGCCCAGGCTTGCGCACAATCATTGTCACGGTCTCGTCGGCGACCAGGCAAGGATTCGACACGTTCCCGGTCTGGGCGTTCACACCACTTGCCACATCTGCGGATATAGCGATGTGCCCGCGCCTCCGCTCGTTCGCGACGCGAATCCACGTGCAGTAGGGCTCTTTCACCGAATCGTGCTTGAACCCCGTTCCCAACAGGGCATCTACCACCACCTGCGAGTTGTCGACCACAGCGGAGAGATTGCCCTCGGAAGGGCTCACGAGGATGAGCGGGCACCCGCCGAGCTGGGAGCTGCCTTGACTTCCGCCGCTTTCCGAAGACCGGCCACAGGCTTTTGAAAGCTCTCCGTCTCCTTCGACGACCATCCCCCCTAGCGAGGTGAGGCGCTCCCATGTGCGGCAAGCCGCGTCATGAGCGGGTTGGGCGGCGATCGCGCTGGGCAACTTGTCGGTGACGAGGCAAACGCCCACGCCTTCCCGGGCGAGCAACTCTGCAGCAACCCAGCCGTCTCCCCCGTTGTTCCCGCTCCCGCAGAGAAGCGTTACGGGCAAACCGCCCGAGCTCTTCTGCGATTCGAGCTTCCTTGCATACGTGCCCTGCCCGAGTTGGGCCAGAACCTGCTCGACCCTGTACGCCAACGCTGTTCCGGCGCGGTCCATCAGCTCCGCAAGCGACGTCCCACCTGCATCGATAGCCTTCTCCAAGGCTACTACCTGCGGGACATCGAGCGTGGGAACGTCGTCTTCACGCGTATGCTCGAAAATCTGCGCGTATGCCGATGCGAGCTTCTCGAACCCGCACGCCGCATTCGCGGGACTCGTCGAGGGAAGCTTGATGGCGGGAAGACCGGTTGCCTCCTCGCACCCCAGCCTCCGATACAGCTCGAATGATTTCGCCCCCGTGCAGAACACCGCCTCAACAGGCGCACTGCCAGTGATGAGCGATAAATCATTCGGCTTCGCATCGCGAATGGAGGCGTCGCTTGCGCCTTCTATGTCGCACTCGGCCACGACATCCCACAGCGCGATGTGATGCCTCAGGCAGAAATCGCGCTTGCGTTCGTTCGTGGACGGGAGGGGCTCGTCGGCTAGATAGGCCATGACCTGCCAGAACCGGTTTCGCGGATGTCCGTAGTTGAAGCCGAGGTCACGTGAGGCGGGACTGGGGAGCGAGCCGAGCACCAGCACGCGGCTCCGCTCGTCGTACGTCGGCGGAATTGAATGGACGATGTGCTCAGCTGCCATGGCGACCTCCCTGTTCCATACATCGCTACACAGTAACTTTTGAACCACTGTAACACACCCGATTACAATCTTTACGCCCTGTTCAAATAGTCGATTTGATACCTACTTAGCTTCTATTAACCTTGAAGGATGCGGACCGGGCTGGCGGACCTACTGAGAGCACGGAAAGATTTGACAGGGGTATTTCCCCTGTCTGGTCGTCCGACCGAAGGGGTGAGCCGCTTCCGCAGGGTCCGAGCGCCCGGAAAACAGCCCAGTGGGCTGTTTTCAGCGAGGACGGGCAAGCTTCAGCTTGCCCCCGTGCATACTTCCAGAACTGTTTCCTGAATGCGCGGAGCGCAGTCAGGAACGTTTAATCTCGCAAGAACATACCCCGAAGGGCCGCAGGCGAACCCCTTCAGGCGGGCGAGCAAACCTGGCAGAGCAACTGCCCCCCGTGTCGGGTTCTAGTTCAAGCAGAAGCGCCCCCGATATCGGGGGCGCTTCCAATCAGGCTGCACGTGCAGGCTCTATGCCTTGCGGACGGAGTCGATGTGACGGGTGAGGTCGAGCATCTTGTTGGAGAAGCCCCACTCGTTGTCGTACCACGAGAACACCTTCACGAAGTTGTCGGTCAGGGCAACGCCAGCGGTGGCGTCGAAAATCGAGGTGTGCGGGTCGGTGCAGAAGTCCTGCGAGACGACGGCCTCGTCGGTGTAGGCCAGAACGCCCTTCATCGGGCCTTCGGCTGCGGCCTTCATGGCAGCGCAGATCTCCTCGTACGTTGCGCCCTTCTCCAGGCGGCAGGTCAGGTCGACGAGCGACACGTTAGCGGACGGCACGCGCACGGAGATGCCGGTCAGCTTGCCGTTCAGGTCGGGGATGACCTTGCCCACGGCCTTGGCGGCGCCGGTCGTGGTCGGGATGATGTTGTTGAACACGGTGCGGCCGAGACGATAGTTCTTCGCCGAGAAGGCGTCGACGGTCGACTGCGAAGCGGTGGCAGCATGAATCGTGGTCATGAGGCCCTCGATGATGCCGAAGTTGTCGTTGAGGACCTTGGCCATCGGGGCCAGGCAGTTGGTGGTGCAGGAAGCGTTGGAGACCATGTCCATGTCCGCCGTGTACTTCTCGAGGTTGACGCCGCAGACGAACATCGGCGTGTCGTCCTTCGCAGGACCGGACATGACGACGACCTTGGCGCCGGCGTCCAGATGCACCTGGGCCTTTTCCCTCGTCAGATACTTGCCAGTGCACTCGAGAACGTACTCGGCACCCAGCTCGCCCCACGGGATGAGGGAAGCGTCGCGGTACTTGTTGTCAGCGAGCACGGGAACTTCCTTGCCGTCGACGATCAGCACGCTGCGCTCGTCGTCTGCAGAAACTTCACCGTCATAACCACGGTGCACGGTGTCGTACTTGATTGCATAGGCGAGCTGCGAAGCAGGATGGCTCGGAGCGTTGATGCCGACAACCTCGATGTCGTCAGCCTTCATAGCGGCCCTGAAAGCCAGTGAGCCGATGCGACCAAATCCGTTGATACCGACTTTAATCATAACAGTGTCCTCCCAATAGCTAATCCGATACGGTGAATACTGACCTGTTCGGTGGACCCGCGCGAAACAGGCCTCGATTCGAAAATCGACCAGTTATCAATGTACTCCTTTTTCGCCAAGATGGCACACTCAGGTGCAACCTTTTTCGGCTAACGTGCTAAGGCTGTCGAATCGCCCATGGAGCAGCGCCGGGTGCTCAACCCTATCAACTGCGGGTTCATCAGGGTTATACTTCTATGCATGTCGAATACCGGGATGAAAGACACGCCAGCCAAGAAGGAGAGTATCTGGAGCCTCCCGTACATCGTGCTCATGGGAGTGAACTTCTTCCAGAGCATGGCCGCTTTCATGGCGAACACCACCATCCCGCTCTTCGCCGACCATCTGGGGGCAAGCACGGCGTTCGTCGGCGCCGTCGTCAGCTCGTTCGCCATAACCGCGCTGCTCATCCGCCCGTTCGCAGGCCCCGCCTTCGACAGCTTCTCGCGTAAGCGGCTGCTTTTCATCGCCCAGTGCATCATCTGCGCATCATTGGTGTCGTACGGCGTCGTCAACTCGCTTCCGGCGCTTGTGGCGGTGCGGCTGCTGCACGGCATCGGTATCGGCTGCGCGGGGCCGCTTGGCATGTCGCTCGTCTCGGAGTTCCTGCCCGTCTCGCGATTTGCGAGCGGCATTAGCATCTATGCGCTTGCGCAATCCTTCGCGCAAGTGATCGGACCGGCTGTAGGGTTGTTCCTCGTCGAGGAGCTGGGCTTCTCGGGCGCGTATTTCCTCGCTGCCGGATGCCTGCTCATCGCCATGTGTGGCATTTTCGCCGTGAAGGAACCGCCGCGGCAGAAGCTTCCCTACGAGTTCAAGGTCTCGAGGATGTTCGCCCGCGAGGCACTGGACAAGGCGCTCGCCCTCATGCTGCTCGCCACCTCGTTCTCTTGCATGACGTCGTACGTCGTGCTGTACGGCTATCTGCTTGGCATCGAGGGCATGGGCCTGTTCTTCACGGTGTACGCGCTCTGCCTCGTCATAACACGGCCCCTTTTCGGCAACCTCGCCGACCGGTTCGGGGCGCCGCGCATACTCCTCATCGGGCTGCTGTTCTTCGCGGCTTCCTACTTTGCGCTCTCCCGCGCGACCGATATGCCCGGGATGCTCGTGGCGGCCGTGCTCGGGTCAGCTGGATTTGGATGCTGCGCACCCCTGATCCAAACCCTGGGGCTCAGCTCGGTTCCAGGTGAGAGGCGCGGGGCTGCAAGCAACACCGTCTTCACCGGATTGGACTTGGGCATGCTATTCGGCCCCGTAATCGGCGGAAACGTCATCGAGATGCTCACGCCGCTCATGGGAGGAGAGATTGCGGGCTACTCGTGCATGTGGATCGTCATGCTCATCCCCGCCGCCGGATCGTTCGCGCTCGTCCTCTACTGGAACTTCCGCATGGGAAAGAAGCGTCGGGGAAACGGCCACGCTTAGCGCCGCTGCCTGCCGAGACGGGAAACAGCTGCAATGCGCAGGAGATACGCCCCCCCACGCACATTCCGGCCTGCAACACGCAAGGCCGCCCGCGATGGGCGGGCGGCCTTTCCAATGCTTGCCGTGCTCTGGGACTGGCGTCGTTTCAGCAAGCGCTACGAGAGGGCGTATGTCACGGTAACTTCTGCCGTAATGTTTATCTGACCTGGCATGGTCTCGGCTACTGGTCCGTTGCCTCCGGCCGCATCCTCCATCGCGTACGCTTCCTTGGCAGACGAGACGTACCGGGCAGAGGTGTCCTGATAACCCTCGCTCACGCTCGTCACCTTGCCGAGATGCGCATCGGTCGCATTTGCGATCGTCTCAGCCTTGCCCTTGGCGGCGGCAAGTGCCTGGGCGAGCGCCTCGTTGTAGGCTTCGTCGTAATTGCTCGCGTAGTAATCGATGCCGTTCACCTCGTTGGCCCCCGCATCCACGCAAGCTTGCACGAGCGTGCCGACGTTCGGGATATCGAGATCGGACACCGTAAGAACCGTGGTCATCTCGTAGCCGGTGATGACCCACTCGCTATAAGAGGAACCCGTGGTGGTGGTGTTTTTCGAATCATCGCTTGCGTCGGTCGTCCGGTTCCCATAGCGCGCCGACAGGTTCGAGTAGCTTGTCTGCAGGCTCTTCTCATCGACTCCCTGCGTTTTAAGCGCCTCGAGAACCGCGTTCACGGACTCGGCATTCTTGGACTGGCACGCTTCTGCTGTTTTCTCCTCGGTTACCACCGACACGCTGATTCGCGCCTTGTCGGGGACGACCTTGGTGTCGCTGCTTCCCGATACGGTGATTCCACCGCTCTCAGAAGGTCCGGCACTCCCTCCTGGAGAACCGCATCCGACAAGCAGGCACGACAGCGCTATCGAACAGGCAAGCGCCATGATGGCGAGGACGACATTCTTAGGCTTCATGAGAAGGACCCCTTTCGGCGAATCGATGCTTCTATTCACTACACGAACGACTGACGGCAATTGTCGGCAGAATTTTTACTTGAGCGTCACGGGGATGCCGCACACCATGCGAACCACGCGGTCGGCACGTTCGGAGAGGATGTTCAAAGTGCGCCCCACCTGCTCGCGCCACGCGCGCTCACCCGGATCGAGGGGCACGATGCCGTTGCCGATCTCGCAGCATGTCACCACTTCCTTGTCGGCAACCGATTGGGCAAGCGCTTCTGGCTGTACGTCGCCTGACGCGGCGGCGATCAGGTCCTGGAGGTTCAACAGCACCGGCCGCTCGTCGAGCACGCCGTCGGACATGTCGACATCCTCGTAGCCGAGGCTCTTGACATAGGTGCGTTTCCCGCTTGCATATCCGCCCACGACGATTACCATGAAGCTCCCATCCCTCGAGAAGCGCTGCACCTGCTGAAACGCGCTTACATGACGTTGCAGGTGACTACGATGCCGATAAGCAGCATGAGCTCGCACATCTGCAGGAAGAAGCCGGCCAGATCGCCGCTCATGCCACCGAATTTATTACGGGAAAACACGTACAGGCCCGCAAGCGAGACCGCCGCGATGCACGCCATGACGATGCCGATTGCGAGGTTGAACCACAATAGCGCGGCTACGCAGGCAAGCGCGAGCACCACGAGCGCCACGAGCACGGGGCGCTTGTCCGACGACTCGTGCTCGTCCGCGAGCATGCCGCGCCCGCTGCTCAACGGGAAGGAGACTGTGGCGATGCCGCTCAGGCATCGCGAGAGCACGGGCACTATGGCGAGATGGACCAGGGCCATCGACGGCTGGAATTCGGTCGCAAATGCGAAATAGGCCAGCAGGTACATGCCGACGCCTATGACGGCGAACGCCCCGGCATGCGGGTCTTTCAGTATCTCGCGCCTGCGCTCGGCCGAGGAATTGCTGGCAAGCGCGTCGCACGTGTCGGCGAATCCGTCCATGTGGATGCCGCCCGTCACGCAAAGGGGAATGAGGGTATAGCCCGCCGCCTGCAGCAAGACGCCAAATCCCAGCGCCCCGCACAGCCATGCCCATCCCACGACGAGCAGCCCGACCGCCATGCCGATGAACGGGAAGAAGCACATCATGAACCGCATGCTCTCTGGTTTCCACTGGATTTGGGGCATGGGTATCTGCGAGAAGCATGAGAACGCCATCGCAAGCGACCGAAGAAGCGTCACGCTCTTTCCCTTTCCATCATTCCGCCGAAGGAAATCCCTTCACTTCGTTCTCTCATTATAGGGGACTGTCCCCATCGATGCGTTTTGACATCAAAGGGGACAGCCCCCTTTGATTCGATTTGTCATTTAAAAGGACTATCCCCTTTGACGACGAGCGGTTGGCCGGCGACGCATTCCACGACGACATCGCATCGGGCGGTGATGGCGCAGGCGGCAGAGCCGATGAGCTTGATGTAGGTTTCGGTGGCGGCATCGTAGCGAATGCCGTCTCCGCCAACTTCATCTCCGACGATGACCAGGTTTTCGAAAGCCCCTGCGACTGACGCGACACCTTCCATCACCGTTTTCAACGCATCGTCATACGTGGCGCAGCTGCCATCGTCTGCGAACAGCGCGTTGGCGACGACGTTTCCCAACGATTCGAGGAGCGCCGTACCGCGAACCGGCCTACTGCTCGAATCACACGAAGGCGAGGGGGAGGCGGATGCCGACCCCTCGGCCTCACAGGGGCCGGTGCTGCAGGCTTCGAGGGCCGATTTTGCAACGGCGTCAAGGCCGTCATAGCACTCGACGGTGATAAAGCCCTTCCCCGCCCTGAGGGCGCGATGCCGCGCTATACGACGCGCTCCCTCTTCCCCGAACGGCTTCATGGCCGCCAGATAGAAATGCGGAGCAGGCAGCGCGCACGCCACCTGCTCCGCATAAGCGCTCTTCCCACTTGAGGCCCCGCCGGTGACAAGAATCATCATCGCAGGTCGACCTCGTAGTTATCGATGCCGGTAGCCGCGAAGGTCGTGCCGTTGTACAGGGCGAGCGCCGCATCGAGCATGGGGACGAGGCAGACTGCGCCCGTGCCTTCCCCAAGGCGCATCCCCGCCTGGATGGCAGGCTTGGCCCCCAGCTCGGAGAGTATGAGCTTCGCAGCAGGTTCGGCGGAAACATGCGACGCCAACATCGCGCACGTACAGCCAGGCACCAAGCGCTGAGCCGTGTAGGCAGCAAGCGCGCTGATGTAACCATCGATGACGATGGGAACCCGATGCACGGCACCGCCGATGAACAGGCCGACCATACCCGCGATGTCGAACCCGCCGAGCTTCGCCAACACGTCGAGCGCATCGGTTGGATCGGGGTCGTTCACCTCGAGCGCGCGCTTGATGGCGGCGATCTTGCGCTGCAATCCGGCGTCGGAAAGGCCTGCGCCACGTCCCGTCAGAGCCTCGACGGGAAGGCCGAGGAACGCCGCGGACATGGCGGAGGACGTGGTCGTGTTGCCGATGCTCATCTCGCCGGAGCAGATGATGTCGTAACCTTGCTCCTTGAGATCGCCCACGAGGTCGACGCCCGCGCGGATTGCCTTCAGGGCGTCGTCGCGCGTCATGGCCGGGCCGCAGGTGATATCTCCCGTCCCCTTGCCGAGCGCCCGGTCGATGATGCCCTCCACGTCGGGCGAGTCGAGCATGCCCATGTCAACTGCAATAGCCTCGATACCCACGGCGTGCGCCATCTGGCAAACAGATGACACGCCCTTGGCTACGTTGACGGCCACTGCCGTGGTCACCTCGGGCCCGCTTTGGGAAACGCCCTGGGCCACGACGCCATTGTCGGCGCAGAGCACCACGACGACGCGCTTGCGCAAGGCCACGTCGGCCGAGCCGATAAGCGCGGCGATGCGCACGACGTCCTCTTCCAAAACGCCCAGGCTGGCAATGGGCTTGGCCACATTGTTCCATTTGTCGTAAGCGGCTTGGCGCGCTTGCTCGTCAGGAGGCGCCACGCGCTGCAAGAGCTCCTGGACGTAAGCGTCCCCCAGCTCCTGCGCGACAGCCAGCTTGGCAACCTGCTTGTCGCCCTTCACGATGGTGATGCTCATGCCTCCGGGAAGCTCGTCCGCCTCGTCGAGGTTCGGGACGACCTCCTGCCCCTCCAGGCCGCAATTGGCCACGACCATGGCCCGGTCTGCAATGCCCCGCTCGCGCAGTGTCTGCTGCAATTCGCCCAGACGCTTGCCCGACTTCATGAACACCTTCGTGCCGTACACGTTGAGGGCCGCGTTCACGTCGCCCGTGGACACGGGAGAGACGAGCAGCTGCTCGGAACGCTCGCACAGCGGCTCGCGCAAGACGGCAGCTGCTGCGCAGAACGAGGTAACGCCGGGCACGACCTCCACGTCGTATCCGCGCGAAATCATGCGATCGTTCACGTACGACCACGTGGAGTACACCGACGCATCGCCGAGCGTCACAAACGCGACAGACTTCCCCGCGTCAAGCAGGCCGGCGAGCACGTCGGCGACCGCATCGTATGCCTCAGCGGTGTTCACCTGGTCGTTCGTCATGGGAGACGAGCAATCGACGAGCTCCTTGCCCTCGATGTAATCCTCGATGATATGCAGGGCGGCACGTGCGGATCCGCCGATGTCGGGCGCCGCCACGCAATCGACTTCTCCCAAAACGCGCGCAGCACGCAGCGTCAACAACTCGGGATCGCCGGGCCCGACGCTCACGCCGTAGAGTTTTCCTTTTGCCATGGGAATTCCTTCCGCAATGTGGAAAAGGGTCTGACCCTTTTCCACATTATTCGCGCTCGTTGTTCGATGCCAGATAGAGAAGGGCGTTGCAGATGGCGGCCGCCACGTTGCTTCCGCCCTTGCGGCCGCGTGCGACGATGTAAGGCACGTCTAGCTCGCAGATGAGCTCTTTCGATTCCACGACGTTGACGAAGCCCACGGGCACGCCCACGATCAGCTTCGGGGGCTCCATCGCGCCCGCCTTAATCATGTCGTACAGCGCCACGAGCGCCGTCGGGGCGTTTCCGACCGCGTAAACCAGCGGCACTCCCAGCGCGGCCGCGCGCTCCATGCTGACCGTCGAACGGGTGCAACCACGCTCCTTGGCTTCAGCAGCCACATCGGGATCGGCGATAAAGTTGTACGCCTGCCCGCCGAACTTGCCGAGCACGCGCTTGTTGATGCCCGAGAGCGCCATCATCGTGTCCGTGACGACCGAGCACCCGCCGCGGAACGCCTCGACGCCGAGCTTGGTGGCATCGGGCGAGAAGGTGAGCGTCTCGGCGTATTCGAAATCGGCCGTCGTGTGGATGACGCGCTTGATCACAAGCTCATTCGCAGGATCGAGCGTCACGCCCCGCTCCTCAAGCTCCCGCGTGATGATCTGGAAGCTCCGCGTCTCGATTTCCGCCGGCTTGACGTATTCCAACTCGGCCATATGCATCCTTTCGTTCAAACGGCGGCGCGAACGGCGGCAAGCCCTCATCGTCATGCGCCCTTCGGAAACCGCCAAATCATATCACGCTCATTCTACTGTTTGACTCGTCGCTCACCACTGTCGCAATCGCCGATTCACAATGTTAAAACCGCAGCTCCATGATGTAGTCATCCATGATGTAACCCTCGCCGATGTCGGTCTCGACCGAGTCGATGGTCTCGAAGCCCGTGCCCTCGTACGCGCGAATCCCCAACTCGTTGTACTTGTTGACCGTCAGGTACATGGCCTCGAACCCACGTGCGAAGCAAAGGTCCTCGTAGAACTCGATGGCACGCCGCGCATACCCATGACCGCGCGCTTCTGGGAACAGGTAGATCTTGGAGATGAAGAAACGGTTCGTCTCCGGTTCGTTATGGCCGCCGGTGAAACCCACGATGGATTTCTCGAGGCCGTCTTCGTCCTCTTCGGTTGCGACGAGGAGCCAGTACTCGTAATCGTGCTCGACCATATCGCGCGCAATCGCCTCGAGGCTTTGGAATTTCTCGATCATGTACTCCGTCTGGTCGGGACCGATGATCGCGGGCCAATACCCGCGCCATATCTCGCCCGCTATACGCGCGAGCAATTCTTGGTCGGCCGACGATTTCACCGGTATGAACGACAAGCTCATTCGGAATCCTTTCTTGGGCAGTCCTGCACGTCATCGGAAACTATAGCATTGCCGGCGGCAGCCGCCGCCATGGCCTGGTGCTCGCGAGACACCTCTTTGACCAATGTTGCGAAAGGCCATAGCCGATTGTATTGGGTGACCTGGGCTTTGCAGCCCACCGAGGCATCGGCCTCGCGCAAAGAGGCAAGCAGCACGTTCAGGCGCTCGCCGGCTACGTTGTGCAACAACAGGAACTCGACATCGGGAACTTCGCCCGTAAAGGGTTTCGCGGAATGCTTGAAACCAGGAAGGCCCGCAATCGCGCCCACCGGGTCGCCGAGCATCTCATCGCCCACGGTTTTCGCGCGAATCCCCTGTGCGGCCAGCACCGACCGTACAGCATCGCCCTTGGGCGTGCCGGGATCCAAATGATAGAGGGCGGCTACAGGGCCGTTCTGGGCAGCGGCCTTGCCGGAACCCTTCGCCTTCTTGGCCTGCTTTTTCGCCATCACGAGTCCTTTCGAGCGGAATGTAGTGGTGACGGGCGTGTTAAAGGACCGGGTTGTGT